>JBEDKF010000083.1:0-3049 GCA_041172305.1 Actinomycetota bacterium
ACCGCAGACACAACGGCGGCGCGCACGGAAGCTGCTGATTCAGAATCGAGCATCGAAGTCGGTTCATCGAGCAGCAAGACATCCGGGCTCATTGCCAAAACCCCGGCCAAGGCCATGCGCTGCATTTCGCCGCCAGATAAATCTCGTGATGCGTGTTCAAGAGGTTTGTCTAACGCGACTGCATTGAGTTGCCCGGCCACTTTCTCGCTCATCATCTGCCGAGGCACTCCGAGGTTTTCAAGCCCAAAGGCAACCTCTCGGTAAATCGTGTCTGACACCAAGCTGGCGTTGGGGTCTTGCAACAGAAGGCCCGCTTGCTCGGCCCGGACCTGCCCGATCAACTGCCCCGATTCGGTTTCATCAAGCAAGCCGGCAATCGCACGCAATAAGGTTGATTTTCCTGAACCGCTTGGGCCCACAAGCAAGACTCGCTCACCTGGTTCAATGCGCAGATTTATGTTGTTCAGAAGCGGCGTCGGGCTCGCGAAAGGAGTCCAGGTCAGATTAGTGACCTGAACTCCCCCGCGCACGCTTGGTGTCATTACTTATTGGCAGACTCGCGGCCAACAGCGAAGGCATTCAAGGCCCCAGTCTTGGCTAGTGAGCGAATCAAGAGTGTTCCCAGCCCGCCAGAGATAACCGCGCCCGAGATGACAGCGCAAACCACAAGCACGACCTTGAATACCGGTGAATACTCCGAGTAGTAAGCGTTCAGTTCATAGCCAACGATCTCAAAGAGGGCTGCAACCGCGCCGGCTGTCGCAGCGACGACCAAGCCGAACTTGCGATAGCGAAATAGCGCGAATACCAATTCAACGGCCAAGCCCTGGATGATGGCTGAAATCAGGACGGTGACACCCCAAGAATTGCCAAGGGTCAACTCAACATTTGCCGCGATCAATTCCACGAAAATTGCTGCACCCGGGCGGCGAACCAAAAGCATGCCTGCGACAGCTGGAAGAATCCAGACGCCTGTTGCAAGACCGGCAAGCGGCGGGAACCCGGCAGTGATAACACCGACCAGCGGGTAAACGAACACATCGAAACCCCAGAAGGCAACGCCAAGTGCAACCGCGAGAATCGCGGCCGTGACGAGGTCAATACCCCGCCAGGCGAATGGGGTGGTGGATTTGGTGTTGTTGCTCATAATGAACTTCTTCCTAGTAGAAATGGAAGAGGGCTCGATCGCCGCTTGTTTTCGCACAGTTTCACCACTGCGAAGACAAATGGTGACCGTGCTGAGATGCTCGACTTCCTCCGCCGGAATTACCCGGAATCAGGTTCGAGGGTCTGTGACTACTCACACTCTCAGCGCCTAGCGGCGCTCCCCTGTCGTACATGACAAGGTTATAGGTTTTCGACTACTTTTGGTGCCTCCAGTGGGACTCGAACCCACACTTTGACGATTTTAAGTCGTCTGCCTCTGCCATTGGGCTATGGAGGCTAATGGAAAAGGGATGCCTTTCGACATCCCCTCCCTTTAGCTTTTGACTAAGCCTTTGGACGAGACGCGAAGGTCTCGAATGCTAAGCGCGGGTCCTTGGTTGCTGAAATAGCAACGATGTCGCGACGTAGCAAGAAGTTCCAGATCCAGCCTGAGAATACGCGGATCTTGCGCTCCCACATAGGCATGGCTAGGCCGTGGTATCCACGGTGCATGAACCATGCGATTACACCCTTGATGGCTAGCTTGCGGAACTGGAACACACCAACGCCGATGCCAAGGCCAGCAACTGCACCTAGGTTTACGTGGTAGTACTCCTTGATGCCTTCGCCGCGAAGCGAGGCAACGATGTTCTTGGCAAGCAACTTGGCCTGACGAACTGCGTGCTGAGCGTTTGGAACACAGAACCCGCCGACGCCGCCGCCGGTTAGGTCTGGAACGGCCGAAACGTCACCCGCGGTCCAAGCGTCAGCAATGATCTTTTCACCTTCGACAACCTGGAGAGTTGCCTTGGCAGTGATGCGGCCGCGCTCGTCAAGAGGTAGGTCGGTGTTGCGAACGAATGGGTGAGCCATAACACCGGCGGTCCAGACGATCACGTCTGACTCGAAGCTCTCGCCGGTAGACAATTCGATCTTGCCGTTTACCGCTGACTGAAGCTGGGTGTTTAGGTGAATCTTCGCTCCGCGCTGGTCTAGGTTAGCGATAACCCACTGGCTGGTCTCAAGCGAAACCTCAGGCATGATGCGACCCATCGCTTCAATGAGGTGGAAGTGGGTGTCTTCGAATGCGATGTTTGGGTAGTAGCGAAGTAGGTAGCTGACTAGCGAACGCATTTCTGCGAAAGTCTCGATACCTGCGAAACCGCCACCGACAACCACGAAGGTGAGCAAGCGGTCGCGAGCAGCACCGGCAGGCAGGTTCGCTGCCTTGTCTAGGTTGGTCATGATTCGGTTACGAATCTCGACTGCCTCTTCGATGGTCTTTAGACCGATTGCATTGTCGGCTACACCAGGAATCGGGAAAGTGCGTGAAACAGCACCAGCAGTGACCACGATCTGGTCGTACTGCTGCTTGTATGGCTTCAGCCCGGCAACCTCGATGGTTGCGGTCTTTTTCTTGTGGTCAACGTTGGTGACCTTGCCCGAAACGATGTTGGTGTTGCGAAGGTGGCGACGGTGTGAAGTCACAACGTGGCGGGCCTCGATCGAACCGGCAACAACCTCAGGAAGGAACGGCTGGTAGGTCAGGTATGGCAGTGGGTCGACGAGGGTAACCTCGGCCTCACCCTTGCCGAGAAGCTTCTCTAGTTTGAATGCGGTGTAGAAACCGGCGTAACCGCCACCGACGATAAGAATCTTGGGTGCTGCAGCACCATTGTTATTAGCAGGCATTGTTCTAATTTACTACCTTCGAGTTGTTGATTCGGACTTATGGATGGTTCTAAAAACTTTCGCAAACACAGCGGCTTGGGCTCCAACTGCAGAGCTCAAGTGCGATGTCGCCAATCGGGTTGACTCCTGGCCCGGCGGCAAGCGCGTGACCGATAAGAGCATGCAGGCACTTCACGCGTGTCGGCATTCCGCCGGCTGAGATGCCTGCGAT
>JBEDKF010000084.1:0-20838 GCA_041172305.1 Actinomycetota bacterium
TGTATTCGGTGGCAGGCGATGCCTCCACCTTGGTTTGAGGGTGCTCACCCCAACCCGAACCCATGTATGCGAGAAACTGCTCGCTGGTCGGTGTGCGTGAACGATTCGCACCTGGGTCTGGGTTAGTTGATGGCTGATTAGCGTCGTTGCTCATTGCTTCATTCTGCCATTTAGTTTTGCCTCACAGAGGTAATCTGGGGGAGATGATTATCGACCTTCACTCACACTCAACTCGTTCTGACGGCAAAGAATCGCCGACCGAGGTGTTTGAGCGGGCGGCGCTCGCCGGAGTCAACATCCTGGCACTCACCGATCACGACACGACGTCTGGGTGGGCCGAGGCCGGCACGGCCGCCAATCGACTTGGCCTAGGGTTTGTGCCGGGAATTGAAGTCACCACACGCGCAAAGGTTGCCCACAGTGGCGGCCATCATTTCATCAGTGTTCACATGCTGGCTTACCTGCCGGACCCAAACCACCAGGCGCTCGCCGGAATCCTTGGTGATTCGGTGGCTTCGCGCGAGGTTCGCGCCAAAGCGATGGTTGAGCTCATGTCTCGCGATTTTGACATCACTTGGGAGCTCGTTCTCGAACAGCTTGAACCGGGTGCCACAATCGGACGCCCTGCGCTAGCGGACGCCTTGGTCGGTCTCGGTGTCGTTTCACACAGAAGTGAAGCCTTCGAATCGATCCTGTCTAAGCACGGCGGTTATTACATTCCGACAGAGACCACGGATGTCTTCGAGGCCATCACTCTCATTCGGGAGGCCGGGGGAGTTCCGGTCATCGCACACCCGCTCGGTGGGGCCAGCGACAATCTAAAACGAGGTGATCTACCTCAAGAGCATTTTGAACTTCTGATCGCCGCCGGGCTTGCCGGTTTTGAGGTTTATCACCGCGAGGTGCCACAGGTTGCACGCGAGTGGCTCTTGGGTCTCGCCGAGAAGCACGATCTAATCGTCACCGGCTCAAGCGACTATCACGGCGAGCACGGTAAGCCGAATCGGTTAGGCGAGAACTCAACTCCGCCCGAGATGCTTGAACGGATTCTCGCGTTGGGCACCGGAACCACGGCGCAACTCTAAGCAAGCGAAAACCCCGACCACTGGCCGGGGTTTTCAAGTTTTTGCGAACTATGCAGGGTTGTTTCCACCACGAGTTCGCGTGCGGTTGCGAGTGCGCGGGGTTGCCGGGCGCTGGTGTTCGCCACCACCGTGAGTCTCGGCCTTAGGGGTTGAACCCTGTGCAGGCTTGTCGCCCTGTGGCTTGCGAGGTCTGTCTCCGTTGCCGCCGCGGTTGCGATCGCCACCACTACGGTTACGGTCACCACCCCCAGAACCGGCGCGATTGCCGCGAGGCTTCTCGTCATCGCCAGGCTTCCAGCCCTCAGGGCGCTTCGACTTCGCGATGCGCCCCTTGGTGCCGGCCGGGATGTTGAGGTCGGTGAACAGGTGCGCCGAGCTCGAATAGGTTTCGGTTGGGTCTGGCTGACCAAACTCAAGGGCTGTGTTGATGTGGCCCCAACGGGTCAGGTCTTCCCAGTCAACAAAAGTCACTGCGATGCCTAGGCGGCCAGCGCGACCGGTGCGGCCTACGCGGTGAAGGTAGGCCTTCTCGTCTTCAGGGATCGTGTAGTTGATCACGTGGGTAACGTCGTCAACGTCGATGCCTCGAGCGGCAACCTCGGTCGCAACCAGGATGTCCTTCTTGCCGGTTCGGAACGCAATCATCGAACGCTCTCGCGCTTCCTGAGTCATGTCGCCGTGAAGTGCGGTGGCGTTGAAGCCGCGGTCGACAAGTTCTTCTGAAACCTTTGATGCCTGACGCTTGGTCTTGGTGAAGATAACGGTCTTGCCGCGGCCTTCTGCCTGAAGGATGCGACCGACAACCTCATCCTTGTCTAGTGCGTGGGCGCGGTAGACAAGCTGCTTGATGTCGGCTTTGGTCTGGCCTTCATCTGGGTCGTTGGTGCGAATGTGAACCGGACGGTTCTGATACTTGCGAGCCATCGTCACGATGGTGCCCGGCATAGTTGCCGAGAACAACATGGTCTGGCGGCCATCCGGGGTGTAGGCAAACAGGCGCTCGACGTCTGGCAAGAAGCCGAGGTCAAGCATTTCGTCGGCCTCGTCGAGAACCATGAAGCGGATGTTTCCAAGGTCGAGAAGCTTCTGCTTTGACAGGTCAATCAAACGACCTGGGGTGCCGACGATTACCTGTGCACCGGCATTGATCTCGGCGACCTGCTCCTCGTACGCCTTGCCACCATAAATCGCTGCGACCATGGTCGAACGGTTTGACGAAGCGAGCTTCAAGTCATCTGCCACCTGGATGGCTAGTTCGCGGGTCGGAACCACAACGAGAGCCTTCGCGCCCTTTTCAGGGTCCTTGCCGAGGCTCTGGAGCAGCGGAAGGCCAAAGCCCAAAGTCTTGCCGGTTCCGGTCTTGGCCTGGCCAATAACGTCTTGTCCGGTTAGCGCAACCGGGATTGCCTCTTCCTGAATTGGGAAAGGGCTAGTAATGCCTCGAGATGCGAGGGCTTCAACGATGTCTGCATCGATGCCTAATTCGGCGAAATTCAATAGTGCTCCTAAGTCTTGACCAGTCTACTCGGCGCTTTCCGATTGGGCTCGGAGATGAGTATTCTTGAAGGATGTTCGATTGGTTCAAACGACTCCGCACCGGTGCCCGCAAACTCACTTTGCCGGCTCGCGAAGAGCGCGCCGCTCGCAACACCGAGGCGATTGACCTCCGCCCATACACGCCTGAGCCTCGAGAGTTTCTCGGCCAGTTGGCTTACCTTCAGCTGAGCCAGTTTGAGATTTTGACGAACGAGCTCAAGTTTTCACCTAAGACCCAGTACAAGGCCGAACTGTCTGAGGCGGCGGCGAAGAGTTTCGACAAGTACCGCGCGATTTCTCGCAAGCTGGCCGGCTTGGGTGTAGACCCGACAGATGCCATGGATCCATACGTGGAGCGCATCGAGACCTTCCACTCACGCACCGCGGGCAACAACTGGCACGAAAGCGTAATCAAGGTCTATTTGGTCTCAGGGTTGTTGGACGACTTCTATCGCCGTCTAGCGGTCGGTCTTGACGCGGCACTTCGCAGCGATGTTGAGAAGGCTTTGAATGACAAAAAGTTTGAGGCTTTTGCCAAGCGGGTTCTTTTAGAGTCGATGGAGGCAGATCCGCAGTTGGCGTCGAGCCTGGCCCTTTGGGGGCGCCGTCTCATGGGCGACGTGCTACTTGAACTTCGCGGGGCTTTCGACAACCGCAAACTCGCCGGCTTGCCAAAGACTAAGAAGCTCACCAGCGAAGAAGAGCGAGACCTAAACCTCGCGGCTTACTCGAAAATCGAGCCACTCATTTCGGAGCTTATCGGGGCACACACAGTGCGCATGGATGCCCTAGGGCTAACCGCTTAGTTTCTTTAGGCGGCGCGCTTAGCGCTGAGCCAGCGGACGCCGAAGATCATGGCAACCGGCATGCCGAGCATCACAATTAGCCAGATCCAAGCCTCGTCGTAGCGAAGGCCAACCCAGGTGAACAGTGCCCATGCGAATGCGCCGAAAACCAGAGCAATTGCACCTGGCACGAGAGCGCCGATTGCTTTGGTGGCAATGCCTAGGTATGGGGCTACCAGGCCGAGAATCGCTGCGTATACAAGGATGAATGCGAGTTCCATTAGGCGATGAACCCCACTCGACGAGCTTCTTCAGCCCCGATTTCGACGTATCCAAGCGCGTCGGTTGGAACGATGAACAGGCGGCCCTTGTTGTCGGCAAGCTTGAGCACCTTTGCGCCACCTTCAAGGACGGCTGCTACGGCAGCTTCTACTTCGCTGGCAGTCTGTGCTGATTCGAAGCTTATTTCGCGGCCGCTGTCGCGGATGCCGATTCTGATGTCCATGTGAGACCTTTCGTTGCCTGTGAATAGATTACGTCACGCTGGGCGGTCAAAGCGTGCAAATAATGTCTGTGCCACAGGGTAGTTTTGACGGCATGACAGACAAGCGTTTCGTGAAGGCCACGGTGAAATCCGCGGTCACGCTGTCTCCCAGCCAGATGGCCGTCGCGAGCCTTTCAACCGATGCCGTTGCTGCCGTCTTTGGCGCGCCAGGGCTTGGCAAGACGACCGCGGCAAAAGCCCTTTTTTCTAACCTTGCGGAAGAATACGGCCCAGATCAGGTCTTGTTTCTAGCTGCCAATCGCGAGAGTGCTAACGAACTCCGTGACGACCTCGCGTTAGCTTTTCAAGGGGCAACCTCTGGCCCTCTAGCCCGAACACTTTCATCCTTTGCGTTTGGCGTGCTTCGTCTAAAGGCTTTGCGCGAGGGCACGCGACTACCTGAACTGATTAGCGGCAGCGAGCAAGATCGAATTTTGGCGCAGGTGATTTCAGACTTTCTCGAAGAGGGGTTACCCGAAGCTTCAGACACGTGGCCTGCGCAGTTCAACGCTCAGGTCGTCGGGTTATCCGGCTTCCGTGCAGAGTTACGCGATTTCATCACGGTTTGCCTCGAGCACGGCCTAAACGTGTCGGAGATTGAGGCGTTGGGTCGACAGCATCAAAAGGCTGAATGGGTCGCTAGTGCCCAATTCTTCGAAAGGTATCTGCGAGTAGTTTCGAGTGACGAATTCGCGGGACGCTTTGACGCTTCTTCGCTCCTTCGAATTTGTGGGCAGTGGCTTGCTGCCCAAGATCAATGGCCGACGGAACTTACCCAAATCAGAACGATCATTGTCGATGATGCGCAAGAACTAACGCCTTCGGCTATGCGCCTGCTGAGGGTCTTGGCTGGTTCGGAGCGTGGATTGGTGCTCTTCGGAGACCCTGACGCTTCAACATTGGGCTTCCGTGCCGCTGACCCTCGTGCAATGGCCAATCTGGCGGATTCGTTGGCGCAGTTGCGAGGCGGCTCATCCCAGCAGCTTTTTCTCGAGCCGAATTTCACTCCGAGACCGGCTCAGTTATCCGAAGTGCTCGCCAAGGTAAGTCGTCAAATTGACACTGCCCGCGCCGGAAGACAGAGAAAAGGCCTGTCCTCAAAGCCCGTCGGGGTTGTCGAGGAAGGCACTAGTGCTGGCTTAGAAGTGCATGTTTTCAGCCAAGAAACGGGCGAATTGGCCTGGCTGGCCAGAACCTTGAGAGAGCTTCACTTATTCGAGGGCTATCAGTGGTCGGAAATCGCGGTCGTAGCTAGATCGAGATCGATCCTCGAGTCGCTGTCGGTCGCACTCGCCAATGAATCTGTTCCAGTTCAGATTCTGGGGGCTCAATCTGCTCTCCGCGACGAGTTTGCGTCGCGAAACCTGCTTATCCTTGCCGACTTGGCCCTGAACCCAAAACCAATTGAGCCGGCTTTTGCAGTCGAGTTATTGACCTCTGTGTTTGCCGGCCTCGACACATTGGGCATACGTCGTTTGAGGCGCTCGCTCCGCAGGGAAGAATTGCTCGCTGAGGGGCAGCGAAACAGCGACGAGTTGCTCGTTGAATTATTCGAGACTGCCGGTTCGCTGGCAACCGTTAGAGGGTCAGAGGCGAGAAAGGCAGAACGCTTCCTAAAACTGCTTGCAGAAGCGGCGGAAATCGCTGGCAATCCAGAACGGAGCATCGAGGATCTTCTTTGGCATCTCTGGTCTGGAAGCGGGCTAGACAAAACTTGGCGAGTTCTAGCCTCAGGCGTCGGAGAAGTCGCCTTGCAGGCAAACCGTGATCTCGATGCCGTCGTTGCGTTGTTTGCCGCGGCTAATCGTTTCGTCGAAAGACATCCAAATGGCGAGCCTAGAGACTTTGTCGCACAACAGCTTGCGCTTGGTCTGCCCGAAGACACCCTCGCGCTCAACGACTCTTTCGCGCAACGGGTCACGCTGACAACTCCTTCTGGCCTAATTGGGCGACGATTCAAAGTCGTTGCGCTACCCAACCTGATTGAAGGTGTCTGGCCAAATCTAAGACCTAGGTCTTCGTTGCTCGGGGCCAATCAGTTAGATGCGCTGCAGACAGGTCGAATTGATGAGCTTTCCGCTGCTTCAAAATCGGAACTTCCAGACGAGCTAAGAATGCTTTACAAGTCCATCGGGGCGGCCAGTGAAAGGCTGCTGGTGTCGGCCACTGACTCCGAAGACGAACAAATTTCCCAGTTCATTGGGCTGATCAACGGTAAAGTGCCCGAGCGCGAAACCTATGCTGGCACCCAGCTAACCCTTCGAGGTCTAGCCGGTTCCCTTCGGCGCACGCTGGCAAGCTCTAGTTCCGTCACAGAGCTCGATTCAGCCGCCCTGGGGTTGGCTCGGTTGGCTTCCGCTGGAATCGCAGGCGCTCATCCAGACAGTTGGTACGGCATGTTAGCGCTTTCCACCAACGAGCCTTTGGTTGATTTAGAAGACCCTGAGGCTCAGGTTTGGTTGCGACCGTCGCAGCTTGAAGACTTCGCCAAATGCCCGCTGCACTGGTTCCTGAATGCGCACGGGGGAGGCGACAATACCTTCTCAGCCAACCTCGGATCCTTGGTTCACAAGGCCCTAGAACTCGGCGTTGACATGAATGAAGATGCGCTCTGGGGGCTCGTTGAGTCAAAGTGGCACACGCTAAGTTTTGAATCCGCCTGGCTCGAAGAGGCCGGAGAGCGCAAGGCCAAAAAAATGATTTCAAACATGGTCCAATACCTCCGCAAGTTTGATGCCGACGGCGCAGAGGTTATCGGGCGCGAGGTTAACTTCGAATTCGAACTAGGTCGCGCTCGAGTTCGCGGCCAAGTAGACCGTCTTGAGCTATACCCCGATGGTCGAGTGATGATTGTCGATTTAAAGACCGGCGCGAAGTTGTTCACAGCCGAAGAAGCTAAGAACCACGCTCAACTGGGGCTCTACCAGTTGGCCTTTGAGAACGGGGCGTTCGCCGACTTGGATGGCATCGAATCTTCAACCGAACTAGCCGGCGCGAAGTTGCTGCTTGTCGGCACCGGAGACAAGCCAGCGGAACGAAACCAGCCTGCTCTGCGTGAGGCCCCAGAGGTCAAGCGCGATTTCGAGCGACTAATCGCATCCGCCACCTCGGGAATGGCGATGTCCGAACGAATTTTTATTGCTCAGGTCGATTCGCACTGCACAAACAGCAATGAATTTGGTAGTTGCCAGGTCCACCTAACCAAGGCGGTGTCTTATGGCGGCTAGCCCGAAGTATTCTGCCAATCAGGTTTATGCCGTTATCAAGCCATACTCGTTGACTACCGAGCAGGAGTCGGCCGTGCAATCGGCTCCGATTGACGCGCCTTCTCTAGTGGTTGCTGGTGCGGGCAGCGGAAAGACCGAACTGATGTCGGTTCGCGTACTGTGGCTCGTGGCCAATGGCTATGCTCGACCGGAACAAATTCTCGGATTGACTTTCACCAGGAAAGCAGCGGCCGAACTCTCCAAACGAATCTATGAAAGCCTGCTCAAACTTAGAGACAGCGAGCTTTGGCCAAGCAACCTCGAATACGACTTTGCTCCGCCAAACATCTCAACCTACAACGCATACGCCAACGGGCTCTTTCGTGACTTTGCACTGTCGATAGGCTACGAACCTGAGGCGGCTTTGCTCACGGAGGCGGCGGCTTTCCAGCTTGCTCGACAAGTTGTGATTCGTCACGGCGCAGAAATCGATGTTCGCCTAACCGACTTGGAAATGAACTTAAACCCGCTAATTGATGCGGTGTTGGCCCTTGCGCAAGAGATGAACGACAACATCGTCAGCGCTCAGGAGATTGAGGGTTTGATCTCATCGATAATCTCCTCACTCGATGGCCTGCCGAAAAAAGCGGGATCCGCGGATACAACTCAATTCGGATACATGAGCGAGGTTTTCAAACCCTTGCTCACTACACCGATCATCGCAAAGCTGGCTGAGGCCTACATTCAAGAGAAGCGACGACAAGGATATGTCGACTACAGCGATCAGGTTGCGCTGGCCGAACGTGCCGTTCGCGAGGTGCCCGCTGTTCGCGTGCGCGAACGGGAGACCTACTCCCAGATTTTGCTTGATGAGTATCAAGACACGTCGTTCCTGCAAACTCGTTTGCTGAAGAACTTATTTGCCGGAACCTCGGTGTTTGCCGTCGGCGATCCGAACCAGTCGATCTATGGTTGGCGTGGAGCAAGCGCATCAAACCTGAGCCAGTTTCACACCGACTTTGAATCTTCGGTTTCGCCGGCGAATTTCACCCTTTCGACTTCGTGGCGCAACCCTTCACGCGTTCTTGAATTAGCAAATCGGCTTACCGGAGACCTCAAGGTTGTGACCCTCCAGCCGCGTCCAAATGCCGGTCGAGGGAATATCGAGATCAAGTTTGAGCAGGACATGAATCAGGAAGCAGCCTCGGTTGCAGCGTGGTTCAAGCAAAAGATGGCCATCGATTCGACCGGTGCTCTTTTGATGCGCAAACGCAGCCAAATGCCTCTCTTTGTAGACGCAATGCAGTCGCTTGGGCTAGAGGTGGAAGTAGTTGGTTTGGGCGGTTTGCTTGAGCTTCCGGAAATTGTTGATTTGATTGCCGCCTTGCGGGTTATTCATCACCCTGAGGCTGGGTCGCACCTTATTCGTTTGCTCACCGGTCCACGATGGCGCATCGGTGCGAAAGATGTCGAGCGGCTGTATCGTTATGCAACTCGTTTGGCAAAGCCCG
Organism: Actinomycetota bacterium; assembly: GCA_041172305.1. Classification (GTDB taxonomy): domain Bacteria; phylum Actinomycetota; class Actinomycetes; order Actinomycetales; family Microbacteriaceae; genus Rhodoluna. The sequence goes on from JBEDKF010000084.1 coordinate 8,668, forward strand.
ATGACGAAGCATTAAAGCTTCGCCAGCGCGAAAGCCTAGCGAAAGAAGATGCGGTTTCACTGGTCGATGCTCTAGACCTCCTGCTCGACGAGAAGACCCCGGAAAAAATCGGGTTTAGCGACACCGGGCTCCCTCGACTCAAAGATGCTGCACAAACCCTGCGCAACTTCAGACGGCGAACCGGAATGCCTCTAGTTGAGTTTGTTCGGGTCGTGGAGCAAGAGCTCTGGCTCGACATCGAAGTAACCGCCAACCCTCGTCGCAAGAATCCGATGGCGCACCTAAACGCTTTTGCCGCGGTTGTGGCCGGCTATGCAAGCAACAACAGCCGTCCGCACCTAGGCGCTTTCCTCGAGTGGCTGGATTTTGCCGATGAGCGCGAACGATTCGAGGTTCCCAACGCTAACCCTGAAAAGGGGGTTGTTCAGGTTCTAACCATCCATGCCTCGAAGGGGCTTGAATGGGACAACGTGTGTGTGGCCAATCTTGTTGAAGGAGATTTCCCAGGCGATGGCAAGGGGTCGACTGGTTGGCTAGGGGCCGGCCGGTTGCCTTACCCGCTCAGAGGCGATCGCGACTCACTACCCGTCTGGGAATATCAGAATGTCACGAGTCAACCCGAGGCAAAAAAGAGCCAGGATGACTTCAAGTTGGCAGCTAAGGCACATCAACTTCTGGAAGAGCTCCGACTCATTTATGTCGCGGTGACTAGGCCGAAGGCCGAGTTGTTACTCAGTGGCTCATTCTGGAGGCCGGGAAACAAGAAACCGCGAGATGCATCGCGCTTTTTGGTTGCCGCGCTTGAGCTCGACTCGCTGCGCGACGTCGAACTCCCTGAGATCGAAGCAGAGACGAATCCTCTTAGCGAAGTGCAGAAGTTTGAGAGCTGGCCGCTAGATCCGTTGGGTGAACGGCACCGTCGAGTGGTTGAGGCCGCTCGAGATCGCACGCTCAGAGCCATGGATGAAGCCGAAGCCGTTGCCGCCGGCCTTGCCTACGGAGATCGGGTTCAGGCCGACATAGATTTACTCCTAGCTGAGCGTGATGAAGCCCTTGAGCTTTCGAAAAACGTCAAGTTGCCCGTGCGCGTTCCTGCCTCAAGATTCAAGGATTTTGTCTCCGATTTGCCTGGGTTACTCGAGCGCTACAGCCGCCCGATGCCCCAGAAGCCATACAAGCAGACTCGAAACGGAACACTATTTCACTCGTGGGTTGAGGCGCGATACGGCGTTGAACACCTCAGCGAAGAACTCGATTCTCCAGACAACCTCAACGAAACCTTCGACCTTGAAGCAATCAAGCAACTTCAGGAAAATTTCGAGGGTTCCCGTTGGGCTGCCCTCAAGCCGATCGAGGTGGAGCGCGAGATCCAACTGACTATCGAGGGCAATACCTTTATCTGCAAGTTAGATGCTGTGTTTGAAACAGACTCCGGGGTTGAGGTAGTTGACTGGAAAACTGGAAAGAGGCCCAAAGATTCAGCGGACGAGACTTTGAGAGCCTTACAACTAGCGCTCTACCGCCTCGCCTACTCGCGCTTTAGTGGGGTCCCTTTAGAAAACATTCAGGCAAGTTTCTACTTCGTGGCCGATGATGTTGAGGTTAGGCCCGACGTCCTTCTGAGCGAAGCAGAGTTGATTGACCTCTGGCGGAAAACTATCTCTTCTTAGAAGAGTTCGTTGTCCGACTTTTCAGGGAGCTCGATAGGTCGAGTCTTGTCATCGACGGCAGCCGGAGCCAAATCAGCCTCGGAGATTTCGTCTTCGTCTTCGAGCAACTCGACCACGTCGATTGGTGCGGTCTCAAGAGAAACCTCGGCATCTTCGAAAGAATCATCAAAAGTCTCGTTGATCTCGATGATTTCGAAGTCTCCGTCAGCGTCAACCGACACAAATGTTTCCGTGATGCTTTCGACTGCTGGAGCAGCAACCATGGCGGCAATAGGGGCTGCGGTGAGGCGCCCGATGACTCCCGCTTCGACGTCCGCGGCCAATGTCGCAAGCATTTCAACCGCGTCATCGATGATTGACTGGTCACCCTTGTTGACGCCGTGCATGAGCCAACGTGCGCGTTCGAATTCGCTATACATGGTTGCTCGCTGACGAAGTGAAGTGTCAACCCCTGAGCGGTTAGCGCTGTAGGCGGCGAATACAGCGTCGGCAAATGGGTCATTTTCCGAACCCATAATCCAAGAAAGGTCCTCGGCCGGGTCGCTGATTTTCAGACTGCTCCAAGCGAGAACACCGGCAACTATGCGACCATCTTCTTCGAGAACAGTGTCTCCATTTAGAGCCCCGTGCACGACGGTTGGTTGGAATCGGAAAAGACTCGAATCTTCTAAAACCGATTCCCAGCGAGAGAGCAAAACCGGCGGAACCTTGCCGGTCGAGGCAAAACGGTCTAGTTCAGCCATGCGCGCGCGAAGGATGTCTTCCGGTTGAAATTCAGGGAGGTGTGCATTCTCAACAACAGTGAGAGGTAGTTTGTGGATGGCAGCAATTGCCAGCCCAATGTTTCGCGCCAGCTCCGAACCGCCGTCGATTGCACCAACGTCAATTGGGCTGCCGTAAACGAAGTCAAAAATGAGCGCGCGTGCGCCCTTGTCGTCCTTAGTTTCACCAAGAAGCGTAGTGATTTTGAAAGGCAGCGCGGCCCGGCCATCAGCGCCAAGAGCGCGCAAAGCCTGCAGTTCAACCTCTTGCTCGGTGCCAGCTGATTGCGTATTGGCAATCCGGACTACATAGTGCTCTCCGGTGGTTGCAGTAAGTAGTGCGGTGTCAAATGCACCGTCTGCGCCGGCGTTCAAGCTCTTCACCTGAACAAAATCGAGGTGACGAACAGCGTCCTTAGCTAGCGCAGCTAAAATCAAGGGTGACTTGGCCATGTATTTCAGGTTAGACAAAAACTAGCCATTCACTCGGCACCGCCACACCCCCGACGAAGGAAGTCAAGATGCACGAACCGCTGCAACTGCCTCTTGCTCGCTCTGCCGTCGACCGAGACAACACCCTGCGCTCGGAGCCTGGGCTTCTAAACCGACTGTGGCTAGAGCCTGAAACGCGCGTGCTTGTTCTCTGGGATGGAAAGACGCTCCTTCTCGGCTCCGCAGATGAGCCAAGCCCTCAACTTCGTTTTGCCAAAGTTGCCGAAATCCGTTCTTTGCGAGCCCTGGGCAGCATCAAAGTAGAGGCATACCTGGGCTTCACGATGTCTGACGAGGCCGAAATTCCGGCAAACACAAAAGTCATCCTTGCCGTGATTGATGCCGCGGGGGCCAATGACATCGAACCCAACCCTGATGCCTGGCACGGATTGCGTCGGACCGGTGCTGGTCTGAGCGCCCGCGATGCCGGGCTCTATGCGGAGGCCTTGGCGCTAGCGAACTGGCACGAGAGTCACCTCTATTGCCCGCGTTGCGGTTCGGCAACCGAAGCGATCGAAGCGGGTTGGCGAAGAGACTGCCCTAATGACGGGCACCAGATTTTTCCAAGAACTGACCCGGCAATCATCGTGAGCGTGATTGACGACCAGGATCGAATTTTGCTTGGTTCGCAGGGCGTGTGGGAAGAAAACCGGTGGTCAATTCTGGCCGGATTTGTCGAACCGGGCGAATCGCTTGCCGCGGCCGTCCAGCGTGAGGTATTCGAGGAGTCGGGAGTGCGCGTGATTGCCCCCGAATACCTCGGCAGCCAATCCTGGCCATTTCCTTATTCGCTAATGGTGGGCTTCACGGCGCGGGTTGATCCGAAACACCGTGGAGCCGCGCTTTCGCCAGATGGCGTTGAGATCGAGAAGTTGCGCTGGTTCAGTCGCGAGGAATTGGCTGCTGAGGCCAGCAATCTTCTTTTGCCAGGAAAGCTGTCTATAGCAGGGGCCCTCATCGAGCGTTGGTTTGGGGGTCCAATTGGATCCTGAACTATTACTGGAGAATCTTGACCCAGAACAGCAGGAAGCCGCCAGGTCTTTGGTTGGCCCTACCTGCATCCTTGCCGGTGCGGGCACCGGAAAGACAAGAACGGTCACGCATCGAATCGCCTATGGAATAGCGAAGGGCTATTTCGCGGCCAATCGAGTTCTGGCTCTGACCTATACGAATCGCGCGGCCGGGGAGCTTCGCGCTCGACTGCGACAACTCGGAATCGGCGCAGTCTCGGTGAAGACATTTCACGCAGCCGCACTCGCTCAACTCGAATACTTCTGGCCACAGTTCGCCGGCGTTCCAGCGCCGACAGTATTGGAGTCCAAGGCTGCACTGATTGCCAAGGTGGCCGAATCACAAAAAATTCGCCTTGAGGTTGGCGGTGTCCGAGAGTTGGCTTCCGAGATCGAGTGGCGAAAGTTTTCCATGCTCAGCATGGAGGAATATGCGATTCTTGCGCCAAGTCGCCCCAAAATTGCCGGCCTTAGCCCAGCAAAAAACGTTGAACTTCAGCAAGCCTACGAAGACGCCAAGATCAAAGCGCAGCGCATTGACTGGGAGGACGTGCTCGTCCTAACCCTCGGGCTCCTCCGAGCCGAGCCACGAGCTTTGGCGCACGTTCACCAGCAGTATCGTTTCTTCACCGTTGACGAGTATCAGGACATTTCTCCCTTGCAACACGCCTTGCTCGACGTTTGGCTTGGCGATCGAAGCGAGCTTTGCGTGGTCGGAGATCCAAATCAGACCATTTACTCATTCACCGGTGCTAGCAGCAGTTACCTGCAAAACTTCGCGAAGACCTATCCCGACGCGAATGTCATCCAACTAACTCGCAACTATCGATCAACCCAGCAAATCGTGACCTTCGCCAATCGATTAACCGAAGAATCGGGCTTCGTCGAACCGCTTCAGTCGCAGGGCGAATTGGGAACTGTTCCACGAACCATTTCCTTTGCGACCATCCAGGATGAATGCTCTTCCGTTGCCGCATCAATCAAGACCCGCCTTGATCAGGGGGTGCACGCGAGCGACATCGCGGTCCTTTACCGAGTAAATGGGCAATCCGAGGCAATCGAAAACGCACTTGCACAAGCCGGCATCGACTATCAGGTTCGTGGCGGAGAGCGTTTCTTCAACCGAGTCGAAATCAAAGCGGCGATTCGAGCAATCCGCGCTGAGGCGCTAACACCGAGCGATAAACCGCTTTTCCAGATCGTCTCCGAAATTTGCCGATCTCTCGGATGGCAGACCCAAGCGCCAACCGAACCCGGCTTGCTTCGCGAAAAGTGGGAAACTCTGAATTCGTTGCTGGCAATCACCGATGAACTTCCTCCCGAGGCGACCGCCGCCGAGTTTGCAGCAGAACTTGAAGAACGGCAGCGATCACAACACGAACCGGTCAAAGCCGCCGTTACGCTGTCCACCATCCACGCGGCTAAGGGCCTCGAATGGCAGATTGTCCACATGATCGGGCTTACCGAGGGATACCTGCCGATTAGCTACGCGCAAACGGAGGCCGAAGTTCGCGAGGAGAAGCGACTCATGTATGTCGGTATCACCCGAGCGAAGCGCGAAATCACCTTGACCTGGGCTAAACGCGATTCAACTTCGACGCGCGACCGAGAGCCGTCACGGTTTTTCAACCAGCTACTCGCGCGAGGTTAGGCGGCAGGTGCACGCCTGGTGCTCGCCCCAGCGCAACTCAGCTATTTCTCCGCTTCGTAGGTTGAGTTTGTAGCCAACCAATTCCTTTTCGGTCTGGCTGAAACCACCCACAGAGTCGAGTTGACTCAGAATTTTTTGAATCGCCACTCCTGCGCAGAAGAGTCGACTTGCCGAATCATCCAGTCGCTGTTTGGTGGTGACCAGCTGGCTAGCGATTACCGGCCAGTTTTCATCCCGGTTTACTCGAGATTGCTCAAGGCAAAACAGGCAGGGGCCGCGCCCTGGCACAATCAGAGGGCTAACCGATGCGGAGTCGACTTCAAAAGTGAGTGCCAGGTGTGGCACGTCGCGATTGAGCCACTGCACATAACGCCGCGGCTCGAGCGCCTGCTGAGCGACGATGGCCGCACAGTCGATTGCCTCAAGGTTGCGGGCCGAAAGTTTGTGGCCCGGCACGACTGACATCTGGTTAGGCGAACTTGCCAGCAGTGCCCGTAACGCGTCAAGTTTCGACTTGCCGAGAAGCTGCGATGGATAACCGCTCGGGCCCAGATCTCTCTTTTCAACCAGGGTTTGGTCGTGCGACACAACCCGACCGACACCGGCCGAAGCCAGCCCAAGGGCCAATGCCAAGCCGGAGGGGGAGAGGTCGTCAATGTGTACCGTTCGAAACTTTCGCTCCATAAGCACAGTTGCGCCATCTGAGGAGTTCAGCAAGCTCGCGCGAATGATCTCGGCGAAAGCTCCGGCGACGAATTCTTCACTCAGCGAGGTTTTCGTTGGCCGACTGTTTTTGAGCAGTAACGGTTGCAGCGCATCGACGAGAAGCTTTCCATCCTCCTGATCAACGCCAAGGTCGTTGAGTAAGTTCGGAAGTTGTTTGTCGGCGATGCCGCGGTAAAGAGCAGCGATGAGGCGTTCCTGTGCGGGGCTGAGTGAGTTGAAAATCACTTTTTGATTGCCTGCGCCTAACTGCAGACTATTTGAAGACCGCCAAAGCGCGACTTGGTTTGGATTTATACGAAGCATCGCAAAAGTGAATCATTTTGCGCTTTCTCACGAGCGGATTATCCCCAAAATCCAAGGAGTGTGTTACTCGCCGAGCAGTTCCCTTAGCGCCTCATCCATTGCGTCACCAACATCGCCTTCGCCTCGAAGTTTGGCAATCAGTGCACCCGGATTTGCAATGTCAGATTCACGCGGCAAGAGGTCTGGGTGATCCCAAACGGAGTCACGCTTCTCAACACCCACCGCTTCACCAATCTGACGCCACATGGCCGCTGCCTCCCGCAGCTTACGCGGGCGCAATTCGAGCCCGACAATTGTGCCGAAAGTTTGCTCCGCAGGGCCGCCGGTCGCGCGACGTCTTCGGACGGCCTCGGAGATCGCAGCCGCCTTTGGCAAGAGTTTGGTTGCTTCTTCGGTCACTACATCAACCCAGCCCTCGATCAGTGCGAGTACGGTCTCGATTCGATCGAGAACTTGCTGTTGGTCTTCAGTGCGCTCGGCGATGAACGCACCGGTTTCGAGAGCCCGCTTGAGTTCATCCGAGTTCGTGCTGGTGAAATCTTCGGCAATCTCGTTAATGCGTTGGTTGTCAATCTTGATTCCACTTGCATAGTTCGCAATCTGACTCACAATCGAGTCGCGAAGCCACTTGCTGTGCTTGAAGAGCCGAGTATGTGCCATTTCACGGATGGTGAGGAATATGTAGGCCTGGTCCGATTCGACCTCGAGACCGTCGATAAAAGGCTTGATGTTCTGTGGAACGAAAGCAGCTCGTTGGTCTTCAAAAATTGGTAGTCCAATATCGCCGCCCGAAATGACTTCGGCTGAAAGCTTGCCGATGGCTTGGCCGAGCTGCATTGCGAAGAGCGCTCCACCGGCCGAACGCATCAAACCACTTGCGTTCCCGAGGACGGCGCTGAGTTCTTCGGGTGCATTGTCTCGAAGATTCTGAGCCAGCGCCTCGCTCATCCGGTTAGCGACCGGGGCCGACAGTGCTTCGAAGAGTGGCATTGCATCGGCAACCCAAAGCTCTCGGGTCAGCAACTTTGGTTCGGCATTGACTCCTGACATAGCTGTCGCCTGGTCAAGCCACAGGGAGCCGATGGCGATTGCATCGCGGATTGACGAACGAGATTCATCAGCGATTGAATGTGCACCTTCTCGCGCGATTGCGCGAGCCTGGTCGGTAGCAAGCTTCCAGTTGACTGAACCATCGGCGTTATCTTGGGAGCCGAGCGCAGCCTGCAACTGTTCGACCATTTTGGCGATTAGTTGCGGGTCATTTGGCAGACCCGCAGCGGCGGCCAGCTCTGCGGCATCTCCGCCTTTGCCGGCTAAGAAATCCTTGAGAAACTTTTCGAAGTCTTCGGGGTTCATGGGTTCAACGCTAGACCCAGATTCCTGAGAACTTGCTGAGTCGGAAGCGAATATCTTCTCTTGTTCGCCCTAAGCGTTGAGATACAAACCGACATCCTTGGCGTGATGTATGACCATCCGCTTAGGCTTAACTCAATGTCAAATCAGTCACGCGTCCGCAAAGCATCGGGCATAGGATTTCTGGCCCTGTTCATGGGTTGCCTCTTCGCGCTTATCTTTTTGCCGACCCCGTATGTGATTGAAAGACCGGGGCCGGTTTTCGACGTCCTTGGCAGCAATCAGGGTCAAACCGTGATCACCATCGACGGTGCAACTTCCTACCCGACCACCGGTCGCCTTGATGTTCTCACCGTTAGCGTCGCGGGTAATCGCGAGAACACTCCAAGTTGGATCGAACTTGGATGGGCATGGTTGGATCCGGCTCAGGCAATCGTGCCGCTCGATGCGATTTATCCGGCGAACGTGACCACCAAGCAAGTCGAAGCTGAGTCTTCGGCAATGATGGAAGAGTCGCAGCAAGATGCGGTCGCTGCGGCGCTCATCAAGCTCGGCTATGAGGTTCCTTGGCACGTCTATGTGAGCGAAGTTAGCAAGTCAAGCCCCTCATCGGGAAAGCTGGTTGCTGCCGATTTCATTATCAAAATCAACGGTCTAGACATCAAAGACATCGATCAGATGCGAACTTTGATCAACGATGAAGCCCCCAAGGGCCCCCTAAAGCTCGAAGTGATTCGCGGCGGAAAATCTGTGATTCAGGAGATAACCGCGACTAAGAATTCCGAGGGCAAATATCGGCTGGGAATCCTAGCCGGCTACAAATACGACTTCCCGGTGAAGGTCAAGCTTGCACTTGCCGATGTCGGCGGCCCTAGCGGCGGAATGATGTTTGCACTTGGCATCATCGATCGCCTGACACCTGGCCAGTTGACCGGCGGAAAACACATCGCGGGCACCGGAACCATCGACCCAGCCGGCAACGTTGGACCAATCGGCGGCATTCGACACAAGCTCTTTGGTGCCGCAAATGCCGGAGCAACTATATTTCTTGCTCCCGAATCAAACTGCGATGAAGTCGTCGGGCATGTTCCGAGCGGCCTAACCGTGGTCAAAGTTAAGACCCTTTCCGAGGCAAAAACCAGCTTGGAGAAAATTGCCACCGGAACAGACCCGAAGACCCTACCTACCTGCTCAGTGAAATAAAAGAAGGACAGAATGACTAACGCACCTGTTTCAAAACGTCGTGTTTCGCCTTTCCGCCTCTCAGTGCTGATTGTTGTTGCGGTCGGCTTGGCATTTGCTGGCTATGCGAGCGTGCTGACCGATTACCTCTGGTTTGACCAGCTCGGTTTCTCCAGTGTCCTCGTAACCCAGGTGGTCGCACAGTCGGGCATGTTCTTGGCTGCAGCCTTGGTGCTCGGTGGAGTGGCTGGCCTAAGCCTCGCGCTGGCTTATCGAAGCCGTCCTATTTACCTCAAGTTTCCCGACCAGAACGACCCCTTCGGTGTTTACCGTCAGTTGATCGAGCAACTTCGCAAGGTCGTAATGATTGGTGCGCCGGTCCTGCTGGGCATCTTCGGAGGCGTTGCGGCTACCTCGCGCTGGGATGTGGCCCTTGCCTGGCTAAACCGCACCTACACCGGTGAAGTAGACCCGCAGTTTGGGTTGGACATCTCGTTCTACTTCTTTGATCTTCCATTCTTGACTGCCGTCACCACTTTTGCTTCGGCGACCGTCCTGATTTCTGGTCTTCTGGCCGCGTTTGTTCACGTTGTTTTCGGCGGCATTCGCTTTAATGGCCGCAAGTCATCGATCACCAAGGCAGCTCGAATCCAGGTTTCGATCATGGCCGCTTTGTACCTGGCCATTCAGGGAGTCAGCCTTTGGCTGGATCAGTACAAGACCATGACAAACTCTTCGGGTTTGTACACCGGTGCGACCTACGCAGATGTGAATGCCGTCATCCCTGGTTTCCAAATCCTTGCATTGATTTCGGCGTTGGTAGCCGTCTTGTTCCTCGTCGCAGCTTTCATTGGCCAGTGGCGGTTGCCGATCATGGCTACCGGCCTCATGGTGGTCAGTTCGATGATCCTCGGTGGTTTGTACCCATGGGTTGTCCAGACTTTCCAGGTTGGACCTAACGAGCGAACCCTTGAAGCGGTTTACATCGATCGCAACATTGAGGCGACCCGCAAGGCTTACGGCCTGGACGCGGTTGAGAACCAGAACTATCAGGCGAAGACTGACACCACAGCGGGTGCGCTCCGAGCAGACGCCGAAACTACCGCGAACATTCGAATCATCGACCCGACTCTGGTTAGTTCCTCTTTCCGTCAACTCGAACAGTTCCAGCAGTATTACAACTTCGAGAACCACCTAGACGTTGACCGCTACTCGCTCGACGGCAAAACCCAAGACACGGTTATTGCGGTTCGCGAACTGAACCAAGCCGGCCTCGGTAGCGCTCGCTCTTGGTATAACGACACAATCGTTTACACCCACGGATACGGAGTGGTTGCCGCATTCGGTAACCAGGCCACGAGCGATGGGCAGCCGGTTTTCCTTCAGTCGGGTATCCCGTCTAAGGGTGCCCTCGGCGAATACGAACCTCGCATTTACTTCGGTGAAAACTCGCCTACCTATTCAATTGTTGGCTCACCTAAGTCGGCTAAGCCTCGCGAATTCGACTATTCAGCCGGAAATTCTGAGGCAGATCAGACCTACACAACCTTCACCGGTGACGGTGGCCCAACCCTGGGCAACGTAATCACGAGACTGGCATACGCAATGAAGTTCCAGAGCGAACAGATTTTGCTTTCCGATGCCGTAAACGACAAGTCTCAGATTCTCTACAATCGCAACCCAATCGACCGCGTGCAGGCCGTCGCTCCATACCTGACCCTCGACAGCGACGCCTACCCGGCAGTTGTCGATGGCAAGGTCCAGTGGATCGTCGATGGCTACACCACCTCCGCAAATTACCCATACTCGCGTGCTGAAAACTTCAGCCGCTCGATTGCCGACACGTCTACCACCAGCGCATTCGGCCGGGGATCAATCAACTACATTCGCAACTCTGTGAAGGCGACCGTCGATGCCTATAGCGGCGAGGTCAAGCTCTATGCCTGGGATGTCAAGGATCCAATCTTGAAGACCTGGTCCAAGGTTTACCCTGGCACCTTGCTTCCAATTAGCAAGATGTCTGGAGACCTCCTAAGTCACGTCCGCTACCCGGCAGACCTGTTCAAGATGCAGCGCGCGATTCTAGGCAGCTACCACGTAACCGACTCGGGCTCCTTCTATTCTCAACAAGACGCTTGGATGACTCCAAATGACCCGGTCGGAACTTCGTCGACGAGCACAGGAACTCTCCAGCCTCCTTATTACCTGACGATGCAGGTGCCTGGCACGGATGCTCCGGCGTTCTCGATCTACAGCACGTTCATCCCACGCTCGACCGGCGAATCTAGCCGAAACGTCCTTCGCGGTTACTTGGTAGCCGACTCGGATGCGGGCTCTGAAGCGGGCAAGGTGTCGCCAAACTATGGCAAGTTGCGCCTCTTGACCTTGCCGAAGGCACTCAATGTGCCTGGGCCTGGTTTAGTGCAGAACAACTTCAACGCTGACTCTGAAGTCTCGCGCTTGCTAAACATTTTGAGACAGGGTTCAACAACCGTCCTCAACGGAAACCTTCTGACTTTGCCGGTCGGCGGGGGGCTTCTTTATGTGCAGCCGGTTTACATCAAGTCAACTGGCGAGACTAGCTACCCGCTTCTAAAGAAGGTGCTGGTTGCATTCGGAGACAAGATCGCGTTCGAGGACACTCTGACTGCGGCCCTCGATTCTCTGTTCGGAGGTAACTCGGGTGCAGTCGGCGGTTCTACCGGCCCAGTCATAACCCCGACAGAGCCAGGTGGGTCACCAACTGTCGCTCCGAGCGCGGCTCTAAAGGCTGCATTGGCGCAGGCTCGTCAAGCCATGCTCGACAAGGCTCAGGCGATGGCAAATGGTGACTGGGCAGCCTACGGAAAGGCAGAGAAGGCGCTGAAAATCGCCATCGACGCCGCTTTGGCGGCAGCCAAGTAGGTTCGCTTACTTACGGCAAACGTGCTACACTTGGAACTTCGCCGCGGGGTGGAGCAGTTCGGTAGCTCGCCGGGCTCATAACCCGGAGGTCGTAGGTTCAAATCCTGCCCCCGCAACTA
>JBEDKF010000085.1:0-43592 GCA_041172305.1 Actinomycetota bacterium
GTGCACCCCCTCGGACTTGAACCGAGAACCCACTGATTAAGAGTCAGTTGCTCTGCCGATTGAGCTAGAGGTGCGTGTTGCGGAGAACCGCAACGAGAGAAAAGCCTAGCATATTCGCCTAGACTCTTAACCATGTCAGACGGAGAAAAGTTAGTAGCTGGAGCAGAAGCTCCAAACTTCGAGATTCTCGATCAAGACGGCAAGAGCGTTTCGCTAGCCGACTTCCAGGGCCAAAAGGTAATCGTTTACTTCTACCCTGCCGCATCAACTCCGGGCTGCACCAAAGAAGCCTGTGACTTCAACGACAACCTGAACCCGCTCAAGGCTGCTGGCTACACCGTGCTCGGCATCTCGCCAGACCCAGTGGCGAAGCTGAAGAAGTTCCAGGTAGCTCAAGACCTAAACTTCCCGCTGCTTAGCGACCCTGACCTTCTAGTGCACAAGGCGTTTGGCGCTTATGGCACCAAGAGCTTGTATGGCCGTGTTTACCAAGGCGTGCTTCGCTCAACCTTCGCGGTCGACGAAAAGGGAATCATTCAGCTTGCGCTTTACAACGTAAAAGCCACCGGCCACGTTGCCATGGTTCGCAAGCTTCTCGATATCTAGTCGGCAGGTATTTCGCCCTGTGTGGCATTGAAAACCGGCTTAGTGAATAGCAACGCGATTACGGCCACCGATGGAACAATCAATCCGATTCCGATTGCAGCGTTCGCAAACTGCCCAGTGAAGCTGCCCCAGGCAATGGCCAGCTGAACCAGTTGCCAGAAGATTGCTCCGCTTCGAGCCCAGCGTCTTCCGTCATACAGAGCCTTCACAACATAGGCGAGCCAAATGGCGACGATCAAGCCAAGCGCAGCCAGAGCCAACATGGTTGGCAGGCTCTTCACCTGACCCGCGAGTGTGGCAAGCACATAGCTCGAGAGCAGATAAAGCACGACCAATTGCTCGAGACCGATAATGGCCAAAACCACGGTCAAACCAATAGGTCTCTTTGCGTTGGACGCCATTTCTTAACCAATCCCTTGTGTTGCCTGCCGATTTTGGGTCTTGCCAAACGGGCCAGTCTGTGAAACGATTTTCTCAGGAAAGTTCGCGGTAAATCGCTCTCTTGAGTGAATCGCCCATCCGAAAAAAGTCTTTTTCAGATGCGTTCCTACTGTGCCATAAGGCACGAGCTCTAGGGCTCTCCGAACCGCCAAGACAAAGGAAAACAGCACATATGGACATGCAGTGGCTGAACGAAGCTCGATGCCTCACCGAAGACCCAGAGCTTTTCTTCCCTGTTGGAAACACCGGTCCTGCTGTTGAGCAAATTGACCAGGCAAAGTCTGTTTGCCGCGAATGTGGCGTTGCGACTCACTGCCTTGAATATGCAATCAAGGAAAACCAGGACACCGGCGTTTGGGGCGGCCTCAGCGAAGACGAGCGCAAGTCTCTAAAGCGCAAGTATGCACGTGCACGTCGCGCTAGCTAAATAAGTTTTTGAAGACCCTCGCTTCGGCGGGGGTTTTCTTTTGCCCTGACCTTGCCGGTCGAGTTAGAGGCCGAAGCCTAAAGTGGCAGAGCGATCGCGACGCGGGTTCCACCTTCGTGCGGAGAAGACCAGTGAATGGTTCCGCGAAGTTCACCCTCGATCAGGGTGCGAATGATTTGGGTTCCCAGACCGGCTCCAACCTTGCCATCGGTCAAGCCCTTGCCGTTATCGGAGACGGTAATCAACAGTTGCTTCTGCTTGCGCTCGGCATTCACGGCTACGACTCCGCTTCGGTCGGCCAACCCATGCTCGACAGCGTTGGTCACAATCTCGGTCAAGGCAACTGCCAACGGCGTTGCCATGTCGCTCTTCAGCTGCCCGAAACGGCCATCGATGAGGGTCTTAACAGAGGTGCCCATGCTCGATGCAACCTCGCTAGCCAACATCAGCACGCGGTCAAACACCTCATCAAAGTTCACATCCTGGTTGAGGCCTTCCGACAGAGTGTCGTGCACCAATGCGATTGCTGCCACGCGACGCATCGCCTGGTTCAGCGACTCCTTGACTTCTTCGCTGTCACTTCGGCGGGCCTGGATGCGCAGCAAGCTTGCCACGGTCTGAAGATTGTTCTTCACACGGTGGTGAATTTCACGGATGGTGGCATCCTTGGTGATCAGTTCACGCTCTTGGCGGCGCAGTTCGGTGACATCGCGACAGAGCACGATCGCGCCCGTTCTCTGGCCACCTTGGCGAAGCGGAATCGATCTGACGGTGAGAGTGATGCTGGCAGACTCCATGTCGGTGCGCCAAGGGGCACGCCCGTTTAGAACCAGCGGTAGTGACTCATCGACGTTCATGCGAGTTTTGAGCACGGGTGCCGCCGCGGCAGCCAGGGTTTGCCCTTCCAACTCCCCCTTGATGCCAAGGCGGTTGAATGCGGAGAGGCCGTTTGGGCTGGCGAACTCGACGACGCCGTCGACATCGAGACGCAGCAGGCCGTCGTTTGCTCGAGGAGCACCGCGACGAGGTCCGGTTTGGTTTGCGAAGTCCGGGTATGCGCCGTCGGCCATCATGTCGAGCAAATAGTTGCCGCAACTTAGATAGTTGAGCTGGAGTTTGTTTGGGGCTTTCGCTTCGGCCAGGTTTGTGTGGCGGGTCACAACCGCGATGGGCTTTTCGGTCACTTCTTCAGACTTGTTTGACACGCGTCTGCGAATCGGAATCGCACTGAACCGGGTCAAGAGACCGTCATAGGTGTCTGGTGCACCAAGGTGCTGTGAGAGCCCAGAGTTGAATGCCTTGGTCACAGCACTCGACCACTCTTTGCGAATCGGTTCACCAGAAATGTCACGGAAGAAGATTGTCGCGGCGCTTGAAGGTCGCGCGTGACCAGCGGCCACAAAAGAGCCATCGCTGGATGGAATCCAGAGCACTAGGTCTGCGAAGACTAGGTCGGCGACCAACTGCCAGTCAGACAGCAGCAAGTGAAGCCACTCGACATCGGCGTTGCTCGCCTTGCCGTGCTTCTTGAATAGATCGCTTAGTGATGACACGTATTCGAGTTTAGAGGGCGCGCGCAGGCTTGTGATGGCCCTCGAACTCAAAATGCTCCCGCGCCAACTTGGCAATGGCCTGTCGCGCGTTTGAGTTGCGTTTCAGCAGGGCCAGAGGCGTCATCTGAAGGGTTGCTTTGTCGCAAGAGTCGGCATCATCCGGGATGAATGTCTCGACTGCATGCCCGCAACGATCGGCGACAACCGCAGATATTTGATCTCGCGCGCCCTGCCCCAACACTGAAGCCCTAACTCGATTCGCAACCAGAGTTGCAGATTGGGTCAGGCTGCTCATTTCTTCATGTGTTTCAAGAAAGCGCTTGACCCCTACTGGGTCGGCTGACATCACTGCGAGAGTGCGAGTGCATTTTTCCAATGCCGTGCGAGCCGCGCTGTTTCGGTCGACCACACCGCCAATTTGCCTTACAGAGGCCTCAAGAGCTGATGCAACATCGACTATGACGACATCAAAATTTTCTTCAGCTACCCGGATTAACTTTGCTGCTTTTTCTGGTGACACCTCCGGCCACCTCGAAGCATTGCCTAGACCCGGAAGCACCCACAGCGAACCTCGTCCAACATTACGTACGAAGGCCAGACGCTTGATTTGCTCACCATCGAGCCGATCCTGACCAGCCAAGCGTGCTGCAGCCGCTAACCCAGCGGAATAGTTTTCACTCCCGAGCATGGCTCCAATTGATGGGCCGACAGTGTCAAGGTCGATCAAAAGGGCTGTGCGCCCAATCATCGAAAGTTCACACGCAAGATTCAGAGCCAGAGTGCTTTTTCCCGGGGAACCCACCGGCCCCCAAACGCATACAGAACCACTGAACAGCTCCCTCGACTTGCTGTCCTGTCTTCGAAGGAGGTCAATCATTACCGAGATTTCGCTTCAGCACCATAGAGAGTGGACTCTTGGAAGCAATTGCCTGCAGAATTGGGCTCACGGACTCGACTGGCACCAATACTTGCACCCGCTGCTGGCCCTCCGCCATGACTCCAGTCTCAGACACAATGTCTACGATTTCGGCATCGAGCACAAGGGTTACCGGAGGCAAGAACGTTCCATTTGCTTGGGACTCTGAAACCCAGATATCTACAAAATCACCGACCTTGGTGCTGTCTGGCATGGGCATCGAAGAAGTTATGACCACGGGTTGACGAGCATCAATGATGGCCGAGGCAACTGACCCGAGAGCAACGAGTTGCCCTTCAGCCATCGTGTTTAGCAAGTAGTTGCCAGGTTCAAGATCGCCGGGTTGGAGATAGAGATCTCGAGCCTGACCAAGGTTCATTCGGGCGACCTTGAAGCTATGTTCAGTAATGATTGAGCCGCTCGCGGCTGGTTCGGCCGCCACGAGGTATTCATCCGTGTGATTATTTGCCTCAATCACTAACCAAACCCCGGCCGCTGAACAGACGAATAACAAAAGCCCGATGACAAATCGGATTTGTGCGGATCGTGTGGTCTTTCGAAAAAAGTTTGTTTTCATACCGGCGATATTGTTCGAGTTCAGGGCAGGTCGCCGAAGTTCTCCACATTAGAAAGCTCGAGGAACTCAAGCGAGTGAATGGGAACCGCCTGCACCGACGCGCAACCGAGCTCTTCAACGCACAGGCACTGTCCGAGCAAATCGGAAACGTTTCCGTGCCGAAGCGGCGCATCTGCACTCGTTCGCCACTCAATCGAAAAGGGCAAGGGCAATCGAGCCAAGAATTGGGCAGCCTCGATCTCAACGAATCGACACCTCGGCAGACTCGCATCTTTGAGGGTGGCAAACTCACAATTCCTCACCGAAGCCAAAGGTATGAGCCTGAAGCAGTTCGTTCCCAAAGCCATACCGGCAACAAAATCAACACCAAGGATGGCTGCTGCCAGCTGGCAAACTGTGCCCGCGTCTCGACTCCAAACCGTAACCAAGTTGCTCTCATCAAACGCATGCCGGGAATTTGCTGCGCCGAGTTGAGCGTCGAACTGGGCTTCAAGATCTTCAAAAATGCCTTCTAGATTCATCCGAGCATTGTCGTACACAAATTTTCAAAAACAATGGTTATCCACAGGTTATACAAAACCCCTTTACAGGAGTGAATGTGGCTAATAGCGTGAAAATACTCCCTATTTTGGGGGAGAAAGAGCGGGGGAAATGTCGGAAAGGACGCCCGAACAGGGCAAAGAAGATAGCAATACAAACTCGACGGTCGAAGGGGCGACCCAAGGAGGAGAAGTGGCGAATGATGCGCCGCCCTCCCCCAAGAAGGCTCGTAAGGTTAAAAACCTTATCGAGTCCGAAGACTATTTTGGTGTGCAATACAGCCAGACCAAGGATCTTCCTGATCCGGTCGAAAGCCTAAAAGCCTTAGCCACGGGGGTCGTGGAGGTTATCGCCGGCACTCGCCAGGTTGATCAACTTGCTCGGTGGTTAAGCGACGAGGTTTATCAACGATTGCAGTTTCGTGCTAGACGCGCTGAAGCCCAACGTGTGGAACAGGGCATCAAAGCCCACCATCAAAACCTGCGGGTGGGAGGCTTGAGAACATCCTCTCCGCGTGACGGCGTAATCGAGTCGGTAGTCCTGCTCAGCTCGCGTTCAAGAACGCGCGCAGTAACGATTCGCCTCGAAGGAATCAACTCTCGCTGGCGAGCGACCTCGGTTTCCGTTCTCTAGATAAGAGAGATTAGCTACGGAAGAACGAGCTGCCCTGGCCGCCAGACTCAGGCTTCTGAGCCGGTGCGGCTGGGGTTTCGTTTTGCGCGGCCGCGCCGTGAACCTCGGCCGAACCATCTTCCGAAGGTGAGGTGTAGGTCAGCTGAGACTGATCAACAACCGGAGTCGGAGGTGCGGTCTGCACCTCGACCTCTAGGTTGAACAAGAAACCAATCGATTCTTCCTTGATTGAACCCATCATCTGCTGGAACATGTCATAACCCTCGCGCTGGTATTCAACCAACGGGTCACGCTGTGCCATCGCACGTAGGCCGATGCCTTCCTTGAGGTAGTCCATCTCATACAGGTGGTCACGCCACTTGCGGTCAACTACCGAGAGAACGACGTTGCGCTCAAGCTGACGCATAGCCTGTGGTGAAAGGGCTTCTTCGCGCTTCTCATAGGCGATGCGGGCATCGCTGGTGAGTTCACGAGTCAACCAAGCCTTGGTTAGCTTCGAACGGTTGCCGGCTTCGACCAAGACTTCTTGGATGGTCAGACCAACCGGGTAGATGGTGCGAAGTTCAGCCCAAAGCGCCTCAAGATCCCAGTCAGAACCAGAAGTGTCTGAAATGTGGCTGTCAACGATTGCTGCAATGACGTCACCCAAGAAACCTTCGGTGCGCGCCTTGATGTCGTCACCCTCAAGGATGTGGCGGCGGTCGCTATAGATCGCCTCACGCTGACGGTTTAGAACGTCGTCATACTTCAGAACGTTCTTGCGAATTTCGGCGTTGCGGCCTTCAACCTGGCTCTGGGCGCTCTGAATGGCACGGCTAACGATCTTTGATTCGATCGCAGTGTCATCTGGCACACCCGGGCGGTTCATTAGAGCAGTTGCGGCGCCTGAGTTGAACAAACGCATCAAGTCATCGGTCAACGAAAGGTAGAAACGAGACTCACCCTTGTCACCCTGGCGACCGGTGCGGCCACGAAGCTGGTTGTCGATGCGACGTGACTCGTGACGCTCGGTTCCGAGAACGTAAAGACCGCCAACTTCGAGCACCTTTTCGGCCTCGATTGCGACCTCAGCCTTGATGAGCTCGAACTCGCTCTGCCAAGCGGCCTCATAGGCCTCTGGGTTTTCTTCAGTGCTCAAGCCGCGCTTAGCTAGCGCCTCAACGGTTAGGAACTCGGCGTTACCACCGAGCATGATGTCGGTGCCTCGACCGGCCATGTTGGTGGCAACGGTGACCGCTCCATGACGACCAGCCTGAGCGACGATAGCCGCTTCACGAGCGTGGTTCTTGGCGTTCAAGACCTCGTGGCGAACTCCGGCCTTGGCTAGGAGGCGCGAAAGGTACTCGCTCTTCTCAACGCTGGTGGTACCGACAAGAACTGGCTGACCTACTGCGTGGCGAGCCGCGATGTCCTTGACGACTTCGTTGAACTTAACTTCTTCGTTCTTGTAAATCAGGTCTGGCTGGTCGATTCGAACTCTTGGCTTGTTGGTTGGAATCGGCACGACACCAAGCTTGTAGGTGCTCATAAACTCGGCGGCTTCGGTTTCAGCCGTACCGGTCATACCCGAAAGCTTGTTGTATAGACGGAAGTAGTTCTGAAGGGTAACGGTAGCCAAGGTCTGGTTCTCAGCCTTAACCTCTACGCCTTCCTTAGCTTCAATTGCCTGGTGGATGCCCTCGTTGTAACGACGGCCGGCAAGGATGCGGCCAGTGTGCTCATCAACGATTAGGACTTCGCCATCCATGACGACATAGTCTTTGTCGCGCTTGAATAGTGCCTTGGCGCGAATTGAGTTGTTTAGGAACGAGATGAGCGGGGTGTTTGCCGACTCGTATAGGTTGCTGATGCCTAGGTAATCCTCAACCTTTTCGATGCCCGGCTCGAGGATTCCGATGGTGCGCTTCTTCTCGTCTACTTCGTAGTCGATTACTGGCTGCAGGCGCTCGGCGATCTTTGAAAACTCTGCGAACCAACGGTTGGCGTCGCCCGAAGATGGGCCAGAAATGATTAGTGGGGTTCGCGCCTCATCTATGAGGATCGAGTCAACCTCGTCGACGATGGCATAGAAGTGCCCGCGCTGAACGAGGTCAGCTTGGGTCCAGGTCATGTTGTCGCGAAGGTAGTCGAAACCAAACTCGTTGTTGGTTCCGTAAGTGATGTCGGCAAGATACTGCTCGCGGCGAACCGCTGGCTCTTGGTTTGAAATGATGCAACCGGTGGTCATGCCTAGCGCGCGGAACACGCGGCCCATGAGTTCACTCTGGTAGCTAGCCAAGAAGTCGTTGACGGTTACCACGTGCACACCGCGGCCAGCGATCGCGTTCAAATAAGCAGGAAGGGTCGCAACCAGGGTCTTACCTTCACCGGTACCCATTTCAGCGATGTTGCCTAGGTGCAGCGCTGCACCACCCATGAGCTGAACATCGAATGGGCGCATGCCCAAGGTGCGTCGGGCAGCCTCGCGGACAGCAGCGAAGGCCTCAGGAAGCATGTCATCGAGGCTCTCGCCAGCGGCGTAACGCTCACGCAAGACAACGGTTTCGTTCTGAAGCTCTTCGTCGCTTAGCGCGGTGAAGTTAACTTCGAGTGCGTTGATGGCGTCGGCATAATTGCGAAGCTTCGCAAGGATTCTGCCCTCGCCTGCGCGCAGTAGTTTGTCGATGATGTTAGCCAAGATTTTGCTCCAAACCGGTTGTGTTGGTCTACGTCCAATCTTAGACGAAGGGCCCAGCCGCAGAACGGCTGAGCCCCTCGTTCGCTGATAGGCGAATCTACTGATTTTGGAGGTTATTTCCCTATGACAGAGTCAAGACTCCATAGTTCCAACCCTTGCGACGGTAAACCACACTTGGCTTGCCGGTTTCAGAGTCGTGGAACAGATAGAAATCGTGACCGACAAGCTCCATGTGGTACAAAGCGTCGTCTACCGTCATCGCGTTGCCAGCAAACTCCTTCCGGCGGATGACGACCGGGCTTTCGCCGAAATCGGGCGTCGATTCGTCGATTTGTGTAGCTGCCTTTCCAAGCAGGATGTCGGCATCGACAGCGTGAATGTCTAGGGACGCAAAATCAGTCGCGGTCAACTCGCTGGTGCCAATAGACCCGTGAGCACCGTGGTGCACTTTGCGGCGATCGGCGGCGCGACGAAGGCGCTCGGTCAACTTGCCAAAAGCGATGTCAAAGGCCGAAAATTTGTCACCCGCCTGAGCCTCGGCACGAATAACGTGCCCAGGTTCGATAACGGTGAGTTCAACCTGATCTTCAGGGCCGGAGGTTCTGCTGTGATCATGTCGGGTCACTTTGATTTCAAGTGATTGCACTTTGTGGGCTAGCTGCTCAACTTTGTGCCCGCGTTCGGCAACGTAGTCGCGGAACCGGTCAGAGACACTCAAGTTTCGAGCTGTGATGTTGATTTCCATGATTACCTCCTACAACAGGCGCCATTGCCTGTGAGAGAAAAGGTATACCCATTTTCAAATTTTGGAACCGGTTTTCAGAATAGTTTCAGCAAATGCTAAGAATCCGATGACTTTGCCACCCGAAACCGTGATTGCTCGGGCCGCCTCCAAGATGGTCGAGCCGGTTGTTATGACGTCATCGAACAGAATCACCGGGCAACCGGAACTCAAGGGTTTTGAATACATAGCCGAGTCCAGATTGGCTTTTCGAGCTGAAGAATCCAGGGTTGACTGATCGACAACCTGGCGCGTGAAGTAAAGCGTGTTCGATAACAGGCATGGTTGCTTAGCCAGGCGGTTCACCGCCCTCCCCAAACTCACCGTCGGCCGATATCCGCGTTTCTTGTAGTTTTGCCGCGAACTCGGGACTGGCACCAATAGCGCCCCGCTGTGCCCATTAGAGATTTCAAGCAATAGTGGTGCGAGCGGTTGAGCAAGATACTTCGCCAGAGAGGTCTGACCATCTTCTTTGAAGGCATGGATCAGCTTCTGTTCGACCGGCCCGAAATCTCCCGCGACCATACCGGTCAGATGACCTCTGGACACCATGCGTGGATGCTTCGGCAGGTTTGGCAAACATCCTTGGCAGATGGGGGCTCCGAGGCGGCCACACAGGGCGCATTTGGTGGGCAAAAGTAGATCTAAGAGCTCATCGAAGGCAGACACAACCCAAGATTCGCAGATTCAAAAAGCGAAGGTCCGGCCAAACAGATGACTGTGGAGAATCAGTTGGTGAAATGCAAAGCAAGCACTTCGTCGAACAAGGTTGTCCAAGAAATGTTTCGGAATGCGTAGAGAGTTCGATTCGAATCGATGGCATAAATTGCAGCGACATTCGCGCGTGCTTCGAGGGTGCGACCAGACTCAAGGAGTCCGAGATCTCGCACGGTGCCACCCACGGTGTGAAGACTTGCCGATGTAGTGCCGTCGCCGAGCGAGTGCAGAACAGCGATTGTGTTTTCATCCGACCATGAGACCGAAATAGGAGACGAACTTGCGCTAACGATTTCTAGCGGTGCTCCGAATGAAATCGGGAGGCCATCCTGGTCACGAACAATGCTGGCCACATAGGCCCTAACGCTCTGACCGGAGCCGACGAGGAGTGCGATTCGAGAGCCCTCGGCGCTAATCGCAAACTGTCGGCGAGGGAATGAATCAAGCCAGCCAAGCGAAAGAACGTGGCGCATTCCTGATGGAGCGGTTACCTGAACAGTTTCGCCAGCGGTTCTGGTCATTGTCCAGAGGAATCCGCGGTCATCAAACATTGGAGTCAGCTGGCCCGGGCGAGAATCGACCAGGGTTGGCGCCGTTCCGAAGATTCCGATGTGAGAGCGATAGACGCCGTTTGCGCTTCTTAGAGCCACCCAATCGGTTGACGAGGTCATTGCGAAGTCTGTAGCGCCGGTCCTAGCAACCAGGTCGCCGGTGCCGCCAATTGGTGTCGCCGCATCACGGCTAAGAGTCTTCAATTCACCGTCGGCAAGGATGACTGCCTGCGAGCTCGCCACGGTTGGTTTGATTTCGGGCAGATCAAGGATTTCCTGAAGGCCGCGTTCAATCGAGATGGCAACGCTGTAGACATTTGGCAGTTGAGTTAGGGTGGCTCGAATCTGCGCCTTCATTTGCCGGCGGGCAGGTTCTTTTGCCGTCAAAGCCTTTGCGGTCAAGTCAACAGCAGCAGTGCCGTCGGCAACGGTCACCGAGGTCAACGAAAGTGCGGTTCCGGCCGGGATTGCGGAGTTCACTGCCGGGGCAAGCCATTCGCTTGGCCCCTTGAGCAAGGCGTTCATCATGCGAGTGGCTGTCGACGCGCGGCTCGGGAACCAGCGAAGATCTGGAACGAGATGTGTTCGCTCAGAATCAAAGAAGTAAATCGAATAGCTTCGGAAGATAACATCAAACACCGGACGAATCAGGATGGTTAGGTCTGGCGCTTTCGAGATACGCCACTCCCCTGCCTCTCGCACCATTTCAAACTGAAGCATTCGAGTTGCTCCGGCGTCCATGACCTCATAGTGCCCATCGGCGTCTACGGTCGCTTGAAGTTGAACGGTGACAACCGCCTGCTGCTGCGAGTTGAAGCTGATAGCTGGGCTGCCCTGCTGAATCAAGACCTCGCTGTTTGGGTTCCACTTGGTCTTGAACCCCTGCGTCAGATACTGACGAGCAGCTTCGTAGTCATTTTGTGGGCCAGTTCCGGCGTTGATGAAACCGTTCAGGATGTCTTGCTGGCTCTCTCCAACCGAAGGGCCGCTAGGTGAATAGTAGAGATAGTCGCTGGCTATGTCGCCCTGAATCTCAGGGCCAGCTTTGATCTCGCTCGAGCGCGGCAGCTGCGCGCACCCGGCTAACGCCAAGGCCGTGAGGGTGATCGAAATCAGTTTGAGGAACTTATTCACGCTTCATCACGCTTCTTCGACTTTTTAGGAGGAAGTGGCAGCGGTGACTGCGTGAAAATCATGCCCTTGCGACGCGGCAATGTGAGACGGAACGAAGCACCTTCGTTTGGTTTTGCCCATACCTGCAGCCAACCATCGTGCAGGTGCGTGTCTTCGAGCGAGATCGCTAACCCGAGACCGGTTCCGCCGGTGGTGCGCTTGCGAGCAGGGTCTGCTCTCCAGAAACGATCAAAAACGCGGTCAACTTCGACGCGAGACATTCCCACGCCTTCATCGGTTACGGTCACAGCCACGGCTGACTCACTCGCTCCAACTGCGACAAGGATGGGCTTGCCCTCGCCATGCTCGATAGCGTTAGCCAGAAGATTTCTCAGCAGTCGTTCGATGCGACGGCTATCCATTTCGGCCTCGACAGACCCCTGAGGGATGTCAATCAGAATCTCGGAACCCTTGCTCGTGGCTAGGGGCTCAATGCCCGCGATTGCCATACCCACGACACCATTGAGATCCTGCATCTCAAGGTCGGCCGTAACGGCACCGGCGTCATAGCGAGAGATTTCCAGAAGGTCATTTAGCAGGGTCTCAAAGCGCTCAATCTGGTCGTGCATTAGCTCAGCCGAGCGCTTGACCGGCGGTGAAAGTGTCTCGCGCCCGGCAAAGATCATGTCGCCGGCAAGCTTGATGGTGGTGAGCGGCGTGCGCAGTTCGTGCGAGACGTCAGAGACGAAGCGCTGCTGCATTTTTGAGAGGCTTGCCAACTGGGTGATCTGGCTTTGAAGTGACTGCGCCATTTTGTTGAAGGAACGCGCCAAAACTGCCAGGACGTCTTCACCGCGCTCTGGCAAGCGACGGTCTAGAGCACCCTCCGAAAGCTGCTCAGAGACCTCGGCCGCCAAGCGCACCGGACGAACAAGCCAGTCGGTTACGAAGAAGCTGATTGCACCAATCATCAAGAGCAGGATGAGACCACCAAAGACCAGCGTTCGCTGGACGAAGTCGAGGGTCTGTTGTTCGCTATTGAGGTCGAACACCAAATAGAACTCGTAATTGCCAGCAAGCGGGATCTGCACGGGAGCGCCTACGACCATTCCAGGATGGTCGCCACCAACAGCCGGAATCGAGACGGCTTGGTACAAGATTTTGCCCGAAGCATTTCGGACCTTTGCGCGAAGCTCGCTCGGAATCAAGTTGGTGTCGAGATCTGCCGAGATTGGGCTCTGCAATACCTGCACGGCAGGCTGACCGGGGCTACGCAGCAGGGCAACCCGTCGAGAGTTTGTCGTGCCAGTCGATTCGATGCTCGGAACGATCGTGTTCATCAAGGTTTGAAGTGCGACCTCGTTGCTGACGCTCGATGAGGAAAAGGTGTTTTGAACTTCAACGACTGCGCGCTCTGATTCGGCTAGCACTTGCGCCTGCCGGGTCGAGTAGAGGCCGCCGCCGATTGAGTAGCTTAGAAAACCACCGACCACCGCGAGGGCAATGCCCGAGATAACAACTGTTGATAAGACCGCTCGAGCTTGCAATGAGCGCCGAAAAAGGCCTATCGCCCAGGAGGCGACGCCGCGAAAACGCACTTAGCCCTGGCCAGCCTTGTAGCCAACGCCGCGAACGGTGGTGACGATCTTTGGGTTGTCAGGGTCATCTTCAATCTTTGAACGAAGACGCTGAACGTGAACGTTGACGAGACGGGTGTCGTCGTTGTGACGGTAACCCCAAACCTTTTCGAGCAGCATTGCGCGGCTGAAAACCAGATTCGGCTTTTGCGCCAGGGCTAGAAGCAGGCTGAATTCGAGAGGGGTGAGCGAAATCTTCTCAGACCCGCGGCGGACCTCGTGACCTTCGATGTCTAAGGTCAATGGGCCGATCTTGACGGTGCCTTCGTCACTTGCTCCACCGATTGGGCGAAGGCGAGCGCGAATACGGGCGGTCAACACACCTGGGTCGAATGGCTTCACAACATAGTCATCCGCGCCAGCCTCGAGACCCAGCACGACATCGTCGCTTTCGGTCTTGGCGGTCAACATGATGATTGGGGTGCCCGACACGGCACGAATCTCGCGGCAAACTTCGATGCCGGTTTTACCAGGCAGCATTACATCCAAGAGAACTAGGTCTGGGTTTTCGGCATTGAATCGATCGAGAGCACCAGAGCCAGCATCATGGAATGCGACTGCGAAGCCTTCTGATTCGAGAACGATTCCAACCATTTCCCGAAGGGCGTTGTCGTCATCCACAACCAAAATCTTGTGTGACATTCAGTTACCTTTTTCTCTGGTGATGCCTGTTGCCTAGTAGCGGTAGTGATCAACCTTGTATGGACCGTTTACCGGAACACCAATGTATGACGCTTGCACTTCATTCAACTGTGTCAGTTCAACACCCAAGGCGTCAAGGTGCAAACGCGCCACCTTCTCGTCCAAGTGCTTAGGCAAGATGTGAACGCCAAGCTCATATTCGTCACGCTTGGTGAAAACTTCGATCTGCGCAAGCACCTGGTTAGCGAATGAATTGCTCATTACGAAGCTCGGGTGCCCAGTTGCATTTCCAAGGTTCATCAAACGACCCTCGCTCAAGATCAACACCGAGCGGCCGTCTGGCAAGCGCCACTCGTGAACCTGAGGCTTGATTTCAATCTTTTCAGCACCCGGGATGCGGTTGATGCCAGCCATGTCTATTTCATCGTCGAAGTGGCCAACGTTCGCAACGATAGCGAGGTGCTTCATCTGCTGGATGTGCTCAGGGGTGATGATGCCCTGGTTGCCGGTTGCGGTGACGAAGATGTCTACGGTCTCAATGACCGATTCAAGTTTCGCTACCTGGAACCCATCCATGGCTGCCTGAAGGGCACAGATTGGGTCGATTTCGCTGACGATAACACGAGCGCCCTGGCCACGCATAGCCTCAGCTGAGCCCTTGCCTACATCGCCGTAGCCGGCAACGAAGACAACCTTGCCGCCGATCAATACGTCGGTGGCACGGTTTAGGCCGTCTGGAAGTGAGTGGCGGATTCCATACTTGTTGTCGAACTTCGACTTAGTAACAGAGTCGTTGACGTTGATGGCCGGGAAGAGCAGCTCGCCGCGCTTGTGGAACTCGTACAGGCGGTGCACACCGGTGGTGGTCTCTTCGGTGACGCCCTTGATTTCGCTGGCGATCTTGGTGAAACGACCTGGGCTGGTGATGAGGTTATCGCGAAGCAGGTTCAAGATAACGCCGTACTCTTCTGAGTCTCCTGGCTGAGTTGCCGGAACCGCACCGGCCAGCTCGAACTCGCGACCCTTGTGAACTAGCAAAGTTGCGTCGCCACCGTCGTCGAGAATCATGTTTGGGCCGACGAAGTCTTCGCCGGCTGCGGCTGCTTCAGCTGACCAATCGAAGATGCGGTCGGTGCACCACCAGTATTCCTCGAGGGTCTCACCCTTCCAAGCGAAGACCGGGGTTCCAGAAGGAGCATCCACGGTTCCATTGCGACCAACGACCACTGCAGCAGCAGCTTCATCCTGGGTTGAGAAAATGTTGCAAGACGCCCAACGAACCTGCGCACCGAGGTCAACCAGAGTCTCGATTAGCACGGCGGTCTGCACGGTCATGTGGAGCGAACCGGTGATTCGAGCGCCCTTGAGTGGCTGGCTTGCGGCGAACTCGGCGCGAAGTGACATCAGGCCAGGCATCTCGTTTTCGGCGAGACGAATCTGGTGGCGGCCGGCCTCAGCTAGACCGAGGTCGGCAACCTTGAAATCGATGGCGGTGAGCGTTGAAGACATTTTTAGGCTTTCTGCTGGATGAGGTCTAGGACCTCGTTGCGAATCTGGGTCATGGCGTCTTCGTTCGAGGCTTCGACGTTTAGACGTAGCAACGGCTCTGTGTTCGAGGCACGAACATTGAACCACCACCACTGGCCAGCTTCGGCAGGCTTGCCTTGCGCTGTGATGCCGTCAAACTCATCGAAGGTTGCGCGGTCGGCGAATGCCTTCACAACGCGAGCCTTCGCGGCTGCGACATCAGAAACGGTCGAGTTGATCTCGCCGCTCAAGAAATATGGGTTGTACTTTTTTGCAAACTCAGAGAGTGACTTCTCTTGGCTTCCAAACTCTGCCAACACGTGCATGGCTGCCAACATTCCGTTGTCGGCTCCCCAAAAATCTCTGAAGTAGTAGTGAGCCGAGTGTTCGCCTCCGAAAATGGCATTGGTTTCTGCCATCTTGTCTTTGATTAGAGAGTGCCCAACACGAGTCTTAACCGGCTTCGCACCATCCTCGGCGATGACCTCTTCGACGATTCGCGAAGTGAGCAGGTTGTGAAGGACAGTGATCGAAGCCCCAGGGTTGATCGACTGCTCTCGAGCGATTTCGCGACGTGCAACAATCGCAGCGACCGCCGAAGGGGTTACGGCGTCGCCGTTCTCATCAACAACGAACACGCGGTCGGCATCGCCGTCGAAAGCCAACCCGATGTCTGCTCCGTGCTCAACAACGGCACGCTGCAGGTCTACAAGGTTCTTCGGGTCTAGCGGGTTTGCCTCGTGGTTAGGGAAGGTGCCATCTAGCTCGAAATACATCGGGATGATCTCGAGTGGAAGTTGAGGAAGGTCGGTGCCAGTTCCTAGAACTGCCGGAACAGTCATTCCACCCATGCCGTTTGCGGCGTCAACAACCACGCGCAGTGGCCGAATGCCATCTAGGTTGACCATGTCGCGCAGGTAGCTCGCGTAGCGAACAAGGATGTGCTCTTCGCGGTAAGAACCCGGCTCGTCAACCTCTTCTAGCCCCTCGGCTAGGTAAACCTTGGCTCGATCGCGAATGGCGGCAAGGCCGGTGTCTAGGCTGATGCCGCGGGCTCCGGCGCGAGAGAACTTGATGCCGTTGTATGCGGCAGGGTTGTGGCTTGCGGTGAACATGGCCGCGGGAGCATTGAATAATCCCGAGGCGAAGTATGACTCGTCTGTGGAACACAGACCGATCGAAACTACGTTTGCACCGCGTGCCCGAGCGCCGGTGGCGAAAGCGTCAGCGAACTCAGGTGATGAGTCGCGCATGTCGTGGCCGACGACAACATCCTGGCCAGCCGCACCGAGTTCATCGACGAATCCGGCTGCCAAGGCTTTGACGATTTCAGTGGTTAGCGCAGTGCCAACCAAACCTCTTACGTCGTAGGTTTTGACGAGTGAATCCCAGTCGATGTTCATGTGTTCCGATCTCAAAAAGTAACCTCTCTAGAATACCAGCGGGCGGCAAAGTGGAGTTGGCTCGAGCCACTGTGAATAGACTGACAACATGGCAGAACAGGGCATCTCAAGAGGGGCATTTCGCGACCGTCATGGCCGCGGCATCCGTCGCCCTGTGCTGAGCAATCTGTATCGTCACGGCGAAACTCGCCAAGCGGCGTTCAATCAGATCGTGCGCTCGACCTGCGAATTTCTTCAGCAAACCTGGCCCGATGAGCTTGCAGATCTAAAGTGGCAGGTCATGGATGCACCGTCTATCCGAGATGAATCACAAACGGTGCGGCGCTGGGCAACGAAAAAAGCCGAGATGACGATCTGCATTTTCAGAGTTCCGATTGAAAGACTCGGTCATGCTCGTCGAGCCGACCCGCTGCACGAGCGAATGCACATCGAGGAATACGTCTTTGCTGCCGTGGCACACCTGCTCGACAAGGAACCTTGGGAGCTCGTGCCCGAGCGTTATCGCCCCGAATAGAAACAGATGGGTTCGCCTTAGCGAACCATCACGGCCACTTCGCCACCCGGATTCTTGTAATCCACCAAAGGAATCGCCGCCACCGATCCATCCACGTCGACGATCAAAGTTCCGAAGAGCGCCTTACCGTTACCAAAGAGCTCGATTTTGGCTCCAGGAGCAAACTTTAGGGTCAGCTGCCCAGCTGCCGGGATCTTAAAAGTGGCAGGTGCACTGCCGGCTTGAACCAACTTGAGGTTGATGGCTGAAGCACCTAGGTTGGCAAGGCTCAGCTTAGAAATTCCAGAGCTAGGCACGCTGAAGCCAACCGTTCCAGTCTGAGCATCGGCGGCTGTGAGCCAGGCGAAGTCAATCGCAGTCTTGACGATTCGGTGCAATCGAATTGCGCTTCCAACCGGTTGGTCTGATTTCACAATCGCGACGAAGTCGCCATCCATGAGCCCCGGCAGGGCGATGTCTGCGGTGGTTCCGCCTGGAATCGTTTGGCGAACGACCGTGCCAAAGGTTTTTGCCGTCGAACCTAGAACTTGAGCGGTGACAGTCGCGGCCTTTGAGCCCGGCACAAAGACGCGCAAGGTTGGCACCAGGTCAGCAAAATCTGGTTTGCTGACCAATTTGGCTGCATCTTCGGCGCCTCGGATGAAAACACCCGGAATCGCCTGAGTCGTCGCGAAGGCAGTGGTCGGAGAAACGTAGTCAACACCGCCAGAGGCTAAGCCTCGAATGGTTTTCTGCTGAATCCACGCCGCCACGAGGCCGCCGTGGCTGACAACATGGGTTGTGAAAGTCTTGGTCTTTGGCACGTAGCTAGCCAATGGAATCACTGTGGTTTTGCCGGCCGCAACCGAGATGCCAGACATCCCAGAGCCGGTGACGCGGCCTCGCTCGTTGAAAATTTCGAGACTGACTGTCGAGTCAACCTTGGTCACATTCTTGACGATTAGCAGTGACTCTCGGCCGGTGCTGGTGTCGCCACCGACGAACCAAAGGCTATTGGTTGGTCGTTGACATGCGGCTCCGGTTAGGCCAGTTAAGCCTTCGGCCGTCACGGCTTGAACCTGGTTTGCATTCAGCAAAAGCGAGCTCTGCGCCGCCCTACCGGCCGGGTCGACGGCAGTAAGTTGGCTGCCGCGAATTAGCATCGAGGTGCCATCCGGACCGTTGAAATCCGAGTTGATCTCGGGATTGCCGATTGCTTCGAAGGCGCCCAACTTGGTGCCGGATGCGCCGCCCGTTCGGAAGGCGCCGCCAGGGCAAACAAGGCTTAGGTCCTGAGCTTTTACCTTCAAAACATCTGCCTTCGGCAGGTCGCCCACGGTCAGTGTCACCTGTGGAGCAAACCAAATGATGCTAAAAATTCCAGCCGCAATCACGAACAGCGCAATGATTCTCTTGATCACTGGTTGTCCTCCCCCGACTCGATGAAAATCTCCTCGCTGCCTCGACGGCGAGCGTTGCGAGCAGGCAATGACATCAACATAAACCCGAGGAGAATCGCTACCTGGACGCCCTTGGTGATTGACCATGGGGAAGCCTGACCGAGGTCATCAGCCGGCTTTGGGTCTCGAACCCTCCATAGTCGGCCGAGGTCGGTCGAGCCCACCGTCTCAAGCTCCGAAACCGAATCAAGGGCGATGCCAAGTTCTGATAACTCGGATGAAGAACCGTTTGGAACGAGAACATAACCAATGTGCTGAGACTGCAACCTGGCCTTAAGCGGTGTGCCGTTTGCCGAAACTAGGTCGGCAACCAGCTGAGCGACCTGCGAGTACTTTTCATTCGCGAGGGTCGCAATCGAGAATCGATAGGCCAGGCTAACGTCGTCAAGGTGCACGCCATCGCCGGCCACTAACTCCGCGGCCAACCGCTTATCTCCCGCTGCGTCTGTGCTTGGGGTCAGCACCAGAAGCTTGAGGTTTGAGCCTTGCTCGGCCTCGGCGGCGACTATCGAGGGCACCACGCGGCCATCCGTGAATGAGAGGTTTGTCGGCGAAATCGCAGCCAAGGTAACACCCGGCAAGACCGTCAGCACGACGGTCAAGGATGCGATGACGCGGCGAGCGTTCTTAGCCGGGATGCCGTCCACTGCGAGTGCTGCCAGCGTCACTAAGGCCAAACCGGCCACGATCAGCAACGCCGAAGGCGAACCGTTGACAGTCTCAAGGGCCGCCTGGCCGACACCGACCGCAGGAAAACTCAGAGCCGAGACAAAGTAGGCCGAGGTCACTGCAAGCAATACGGTGATCCAGCCCGTAAAGGCCACGAGGAACCGTTTTCTAAGCACTGAAAAGAGAGCGACAATCGCTATACCGGCGGCAACCAAAAGGCCTGGCAGAGCAAAAAATGGCACGCCTTGTGATGACATTGCCAAACCCGGGTCAGCCAAGATTGCCAGCGGGTGTTCGAGGCTACGTAAGTAGTAAAGGACGGTCGGGCCATACAACGCGGCGATAGGCAAGCCAACCCAGATTAGGTATCCCACGCGACGAATGCGCAAAATTGCAAGCAGCACTAGCCCAAGAAAAATGAGCGGAATGAGGTTTGGCGTAGATGCCCCGATGATGGCCAAGAGCAACCCGGCGGTAGCGACCCAAGTCCAAGATTGCGACGAACTTCTGGTCATGCGGCCAATCTGCGCAACGCGAAGTAAGGCGATAACCAACCAAGGCGCAGCCAATCCGGCAACGATCGAAGTTAGACGGCCGTCCTGTTGTGCGATCTGAAGCGCAGGCCAAAACGCGAAGCTGAGACCGGCGACCACCCGGATCCAGGTTGATTCGGTGACCTGGGCGGCCAGCTTCCATGCGCCCAAAAATGCCAAAGGTTTGACCAGGAACAGCAAAATCGTGATTGCGAGTGAAGGTGACCAGAATGTCAGACCAGAAAGGCCGGTAAGAACCCAGGCAAATGGGTCACTAGGGGCAAAGAATCCGAGGCCGATTGGCTGATAGCTGGCGCCAGCTCTAGTGAATACGTCCCACCAAGAAGCAGACAGCGGAATCATGCCCTTGGCCACTGCTGCGACGTCGCGCGGCCACCATTCGAAGCTGATTGCCGCCAAGGCAACCATCCACCAGAGCCCGCCGGTGGCAAAAAAGCCCTTTGGCGCTTTGCCGGCGAGGATGTCTGTATCGCCCCGATCAAACGCCGCCAAGTTCTCAGATGCTTCTTCACGCTCGAGCGATGCTCGCCTATGTGCGCGAACGGCGGAGCGAGAAGCGCGCAATGATTTGAGCTCTCGAAGCTGAAGTTTGCTCGTTCTTGCTCGAACTCGGCGTGAACTCAATCGCTTCGCGACCGTGAAGAACCCCCAGATCGCCGAAGCCAGCTCAGACCAAATCAACTCTGGCCGCTTGCGCGAAACCTGCATCACGGCGCGCGCTATACCGATAAGAGGTAGGGCGAACCAAAACAGCGGAAGCCAGGCAGCATTGCCGTAGGCAAAACGAAGGTGAATCGCGGCTCTTCGAAGAGCGGTCTTTGGAGCAGCCCGGAGCCAACCGCGAGGGCGGCTGCCAGCCAGTGAGAGTTCTGCGTGTTGAACTCGAGCCTTAGGGGCCACGATGACTCGGTGACCGGCAAGGCGAGTTCTGACCGAAAAGTCGATGTCGGCGGCCAGAGGCGGCGCGGCTGGGTCGAAACCGCCAAGTTCGTCAAAGAGTTCGGCCCTGAACAACATGGCTGCGGTGCCCACGGCCATGACGTCATCAATGTCGTCGTGCTGCCCCTGATCGAACTGGTCATCAATCGGTGAGAACGGCGCATTTCCGGGTGTCAGGGTTAGACCAAGCTGGGTTATTGTTCGCGGTTGTTGCCAGCGAACCAACTTAGGCCCGGCCAAGGCCACGGATGGCGAAAGCTCAACGGCTGCAACTAGCTCTTCGAGGGCGGTCGCCGCTGGGGCGCTGTCATCGTGCAATAACCAGATCCATTGGTCGGGGTTATTGCTGCCGCTGATTGCGGCTTGAATTGAATCTTGAAGAGACGAATCCGAGGCTACGCGAATGTAATCAAACCCAAGCTCCTGGCTGAGTTTGCGGTTGACGTCTGATTCGGAATCTGAGCCGCTGTCGATTACCAGCGCGTGATCTGGTTTTCGTGTTTGGTTGGCAAGTGCCTGCGCTGTGACGGCGAAAAAATCGTCGGCATCGTGGCAAACCACGACTGCGGTCACAAAGGCGTTCATGCCGGCTCTCTTGCTGGGATGCGGGCTAATGCCAGCGGATTGGCTAGGCGCGCTTCTTTAGCTTGCGGCGTTCGCGTTCTGAAAGGCCACCCCAGATGCCAAAACGCTCATCGTTGGCAAGTGCGTAGTCGAGGCACTGAGCCTTGACGTCGCAGCCGCTACAGATTCGCTTTGCGTCTCGAGTTGAGCCACCCTTCTCAGGGAAGAAGGCTTCAGGGTCGGTCTGGGCACAGAGTGCGTCAGCCTGCCACGCTAGAGGGTCACCCTCAGCGTCAGAATATGCCCCCGCGACACCAAGTCGAATTGGATCGATAAACCAGTTCTCTGGCACACGACTACGACTGTCCATTACATTCACCCTTATCTCAGACCCAAGCCAAACCAGGAGGTTCACACAGCGATCTGCGAAATACTTTCGTGGTTGTAATTACACCGTTGTAACTCGATGTCTGTCAAGTCGAGTTGTAACCCCGGGCGTGCCGCATTTTTGGGCCCGTTTCAGCCCCGAGACCCTTGTATTCTTGAGGCTATGAGCGTCTTAGTCACCGGCGGAGCCGGATACATCGGTTCACATGTTGTCCGATTGTTACATCAGCGTTCCGATTCGGTTCTAGTTGTTGATGGTTTATCGAGTGGTCTGCGCGATCGAATCGGCAGCACGCCCTTTATCCAGCTGGATTTGGCCTCACCCCAGGCCACCGAAGAGTTGACTAAGGCAATCAAGGAGCACGGCGTAACATCCGTGATTCACCTAGCCGCACAAAAGCAAGTTGGCGTTTCGGTGGAACGCCCCGAGACCTATTACCAGCAGAACATCGGCGGCACGGCGAACCTGCTCACCGCAATGCGTGAGACAGGAGTAGACCGGATGGTCTTCTCGTCGAGCGCCGCAACTTACGGCATGCCCGATGTTGCCATGGTCACAGAGGATCAAATCTGTAGCCCGATCAACCCATACGGCGAGACAAAACTCATAGGCGAATGGATGACCGCCAACGCCTCTCGAGCGTGGGGTCTCCGCGCCGCGAATCTCCGGTATTTCAATGTTGCTGGTGCAGGCTGGCCGGAGCTTGCCGACACCGCGGTAATGAACTTGGTGCCTATCGTCTTTGCAGCGCTAAAAGCCGGCAAATCACCCGTCGTCTTTGGTGACGACTACCCAACCGTTGACGGCAGTTGCGTGCGCGACTACGTACATGTCAAAGATTTAGCCGAGGCGCACATCAGCGCTTTGGATTACCTCGAACGCGATGACCGCAAGTTTTCGACATTCAATGTCGGGACCGGCATCGGCTCAAGCGTCTTTGAGGTTTTGTCGGCTGTCAAAAAAGTTAGCGGAATCGACTTTGACATCGATCTTCAGCCACGTCGCGCCGGCGACCCTCCCTTTTTGTGCGCGGATGTAAGTCGAATCGAAAATGAGCTCGGCTGGAAAGCAAAGCAGGATCTAACCCAAATCGTCGAAAGCGCCTGGGCAGCCATCAACTAAGCAGATAACTAGTTCAGCGAACTAGTTGCCATGAAGGCAGTGCCACTGCCAGCCAGCGAGAATTTCTTGGCGTCAGCGCCTAGGTAGGCAGCCTCTCCCCTTTGCAGCACGAGCCGCTCCTCGATGCTATTGCTGATGGCAATCTCTCCCGCGGTGCACAGCACAATACTTGCTCCGGGGATGTTGAGGTCGGCAAGAACTACGTCTCCAGATAAGTCCGCTCGATACAAAATGAAGTCATCCACCGGCGCAACGAACTCAACCAAGCCCCTCGAAAGTTCACGGGTTTTGACCAATTCGGCCGGCCCGCCTTCAAAGTTGAGCACTCTTTCGAGTTCGGCAACATCCACGTGTTTAGGCGTTAACCCGCCGCGCAGCACATTATCTGAGGAAGCCATGACCTCGACTCCGAGGCCGCTCAAATAGGCGTGGATGTTTCCAGCCGGCAAGAACAGCGCTTCGCCCGGCTCGAGCCATACGTGATTCATGAGCAATGCCAGGATGACCCCCGGGTCACCCGGGTAGAGAATGTTGAGTCGAGCTGCGAGCTCGAACTGCGCCGACAGGTTTGCCTGCTGGGTTAGCTCGGCAGTCACCCCATCGAGGTTGCCACGGCGGTTGGCGATGTCTGCGAACAACTTGCGCAGACCGTCTTCGCCGTCGAAAAGTTCGAGCCAGTGTGACACCAAACCGCGCAGACCATCGGACACCTCGGTTGGGTCAAGCATGGATTCGAGAAGGTTTCGAATTTGCTTCGCAGTCTTGAAACCGCAGAGCGCCTCGAACTCGCTCAGTGCGACGATCATTTCAGGTTTGTGGCGGTCATCCTTGTAGTTTCGATCAGATGCCTGCAAGCCGATGCCGGCCGCATTCTCACGAGCAAACCCCTCGGAAGCCTGCTCGGAGTTGGGGTGAGCCTGAATCGAAAGTGGGCTATCGGCAGCCAAAATCTTGAGCAAGAAAGGCAGTTGGTCGCCGCCAAGAGCCGAAATCAGAGTCTCGCTGGTTTCTACGAGGCGAGCCGGTGAACCGTCATGGGTCCCGTACCAAATTTCGGCCATTTCGCGACCAGAGGCGGGAGTTCCGAAATAGTCAGGGATTAAAGTCTTCGAACCCCAGGCGTAATCGCGAGCAGTGTTGGTGATTTTTACTAACACGATGCTCCTCCTTTGATTTGGCTAACTGCCCCAAAAGCAACTTAGCCTAAATGAGTCGAAATAGACTTGAGGCTGAGCACCTAACTGGAGAGCCACCATGAATGCATTGACGCAACCGATTCGCGTGATTTTCAATACGCGCGAAAAGGGCTACAGGTCGAAGACCTGGGTGGCCTCGGCTGCGATCTTCACATTGCTTGCCGGCGACTCATTGCGCTATTCAATCGGTTGGTATGGCTGGGGCGCTGTAATCGGGATCCTCGCCCTGACCTCGTTCGTCATGTTCTTCCGCAACGACCCGATGTTGACCCTCCGAATCGTGCCCTGGCCGCTCTACGCCCTTCTAGCTTGGATGGGCGCCAGCACAATATGGTCTGCTTACCCATTCTGGTCAGCGTTGGCGACATTGGCACAGGTGCTCACTTCGCTATTCGCACTATTTCTAGTCGCACGATTCAGTTGGCGTCACCTGCTTCGAATCTTCTCGAATGTGATTCGCTTCATCCTTGGCTCGTCGCTGCTCTTCGAGTTCATCGCGGCGGCCATCGTTCGCGGGCCGATCGCTCCAATCTTCAAAAACTATTCCGGTGATAAACCGCCGGCAGATGCCTATTACTGGACCCAGGGCAACCTATTCGAAGGCCAGCGAATTCAGGGCATTGTCGGCAATTCGAACCTTCTCGCATTCGTGGCAATGCTCGGGTTGGTTGCCTTCGCGGTCGAGTATGCGATTGTCGGCACTGCGCGCTGGATAAGCGCGGTTAGCTTCATAGTGAGCGCGGGTTGCGTGGTTTTGGCGAAGTCGGCTGGAATCGGATTCGCGCTGGCCGCAGTTGCAGTGGCTGCCCTAGTTTCGATTCTTGCCGAGGGCAAAGACCGAGAAACCCGCCACCGCTATTACCGGTTCGCCTGGGTGGCTGCCGGGCTAACCGGGCTATTTGTTTTGTTGTTCCGAGCTCAGGTTTTTGAATTCTTTGGCAAGAGCCCAGACATGACCGGGCGCAGTGGCATCTGGAAGATCGTGCTCAAGATGATCGGCGAGCATACCTGGACCGGAATTGGCTGGATCAGCAACTGGGTTCCTGGAGTCAAGCCGTACGAAGGTCTCGTGGTTATCGACCGAGTGCCTTACTACCAGGCGCACAATGCCTACTTGGATGTCTGGATGCAGATCGGCGCGATCGGCTTGGCACTGTTCCTAACCCTGATTGTCTTCACCTTCGTGAAATCCTGGCGCCTTGCGGTGCGCCACACCAGCGCGCTCTATCTTTGGCCCGTGCTCACTTTTGTGGGCTTGTTGGTTTGGAGTGCCACCGAAAGCCGCATGCTGATTGAAATCGGTTGGGTGCTATTAGTTCTGTTCGCCGTGAAGGTCTGGGAACCCGAAGAGACCCTTGAACCGCGCGGACGAAGCCCTAAAAGAGTTCGTTTGCTCGGTCGAGGTCTTCTGGGAAGTCGACTTCGACAGCGTAAAGATCGCTGATATCCACGGCCTGGAACTTCAGGCCGTCGCGAACAATCGCAATCTCGATTCCTCGCTCGAAGTAATCTTGGTCGTCGACCTCAGCAAGACGTGCGATTAGTGCAGCCTTATCCTGAGCTGCGACGTAGTTGATGCCGACAGCTTCGCCAAGCGCAGGCTGAACCTGCTTCGAGAGCTGATCGATGTAACCGGCCGAATCGAGAGTGTACTTAACCTCTTCATCGCTCACCTTAGAAGTGTTTACCACCACGAATGATTGGTTTGCATCCATGTATGGGGTTACGCGCACGAGAACCTGCGGGTCGAAGACCACGTCACCGTTTAGCCACAAAACCCCGCCGTCTCCAGAGGCACGCAGGGCTTTTAGAAGGCTCTTAGACGTATTGGTTTGGTCGTAAAACTCGTTGTAGACGAAAGTCGCCTCGGGGAATCTTTCGATGATTGCCTCAAGCTTGAAACCGACGACAATCATGACGCGGAAGGTGTCTTCGAAAGCGATGGCTAGGTTGTCCATCTGCTGCTTCATGATCGAACGACCGTCGCGAAGCTCGGTCAATGGCTTCGGAAGTGGCCGGGCAAGACGAGTGCCCATACCTGCGGCAAGGATGACAACCTGTTTAGACATGGGTCAAGTCTATGGAATGACTAGCTTCTGCCCGACCTGAATCGAGTTTGCGTTGGTGATTTTGTTTGCGTTCATCAACGCGGCTTGGGTCACACCAAACTTCGCTGCGATTTTCGAAAGGGTGTCACCGGCTACGACCGTGTAGGAGGTCGGCTTGGGTGTTGCCGAAGCGGTTGGGCTAACGGTTGGCTTCGGGGAAGCCGTCGGCGATTTGGTTGCAACAGGGGTCGGTGACTTGGTTGGCGTGGCAGTCGGAGTAGGGTTCTTTGTCGGCGTAGGAGTCGGTGAGGAGGTTGGGCTTGCTGAAGGCGAAGGGGTTGGTGTTCCTGGGCCAATCACCGTTCCGCCGAGAACAGCCGGAGCCTTTGCCCCAATCGGCAAACGCGCTGCAAAGGTTTCATCGACCGCAACCAGCGGGTAGCGCTCGCCCTTTAGCGCGAGGTACTGAGCTGCGCTGTCGATTGGACGCTTCTTGCCACCTGCAGCCAACCAGATTCGCTTGTCTGCGGTTCTGATGAATCGACCAAGTTGGCTCTCAGAGCGCACAAGCTGCGCACAGGTGAGCGCATCGAGCGTTGTGATTGCACCCGGGTAGGCCGAGGCATCGACCGGGTTTATGGTTAGGAACTTGCCGGCGAGAGGGACCAAAAGCTCGGCTTCGCAGGCAAACTTCATGCCATCTGCGTTCGCCTTCTTGTTGTATCCCTTTAGATACTCGGGCTTCAAGGCTCGAGGTTTGGCCAACCCAAGGGCCTTGGCTTGGCTTTCGGTGGACACGACCAGCGCACGGTTGAAACCGTCGATCATATAGGTGGTGTTTGCGTTGTTCGCCTTTACGAAAGCCCCTGGAGCAATCACGGCCTCGCCCAATGCAATCTGATCAAAGGCCGACGGTGCAATGTTCTCCACTGCCGTCGAGGAAAGTCCGAACTTGAGTCGATCGGCAGCCGATATGGTCAGACGTCGCTGAGCTCCACGCACAAGGTAGATCAATGATTCGCCGGTTGCCTTAGCAAGCAGCGGAGCGGCAAGCGGTGCATCCGTGGTGTTTGGGATCACATCGAAAATTGAATCTGCAATCGCAGGGGCAATCTGGGTGAACGACTCCAGGTTTTCGATTTTGCGCTTGCCGGTTGGGCCGAGCAGGAACGCAAGACCACTCGAGTTAGTGGCGATGGTTCGCACGGGCGTTTGAGCATTGATGGCCGAGACGCCGTCGGTAGAAAGGGTGCCAGAACTCACGCCAAACCACTGGCTGAAATCGATGTCTGCCGAAGTGCGGGCGTTCAGTTCGAAGTACTTGCCGCTCGCAATCAAACCCTTAGCGCCCGTGGTTCGGTTAGTGACAAGCGAATTGTTTTTCGCGATTGGCGCTGCCCAAGGCAGATACTTGAAGGCTGTGACTGGCACGTTGCTCAAGGCAGGAAGCGCAAGACCGGCAGCCTGGATCGAAGCCTGGTCAAGCACCTCGCGCTTGCTGCCATCCTTGATGACATAGGTTGATGAAGCCTCACCCGGCACATAGGTCGTCATCGATCCACCGTTAGCGAAGGCAGCCAACTGGGAGGCAGTGAGTTGCACTGCCGTTGCGCAGTCGAGTGCGAATTGGGCCACCAAATCACAGCTGCTGAAGGTGTACTTCTTTCCCCCGTCGACAAAGTAATACTGACCGGTGACCGACTTGACGACCCGACTCAAGACTCCGGCATCGGTGAACGAGTTCAGGTAATCCTGCGAGATGGTTCCGATTGGGCCAAGAGGAGAGATGGCGGCCAGAAGATCTGGGTCGGTGACCAAATACTTGTTGTTGTCGACGATGACATAGGTGCCGCTCGATGCGCTCTTGAGCAAGAAGCCACCGCCGATGGTGCTGCCAAACCAGTCGGTGTAGAAACGCCAGAAGTTTCGGTTTCCATAAGCACTGCACTTATCACCGGAGCCATACAGGTTCTTCATCGCCGCATCGTTAGGCGTATACGGGGTGTAGTAATACAGTGCGGTGGTGGCGATGCTCTTGATCATGACCGGCTTGGTGCCACAGCTAGCGTCTGGGCTCAATCTGATGTTTGCGCTGCGCCCAACCTTCAAGTAGGTAAAAGAGCCACGCGGGTCTCCGTACCACTGCAACTGACCGGCGGCCTTGTAGAGCTGATTGAACAGCCCCGAATGGACCTTGCCACAGATGGCCGGGTCGGAGTCTGGGCAGCCAAAGCCCATCGCCGCTTTGTACATGTATGGCGTCGGGTTGACCGACTGAATCAGGCCCTGTTCCTTTTGCAAGACGACCAGAAGCACCTTCGGGTTGATGCTGCAAGCCTTCGAGACTTCATAGATGATTTGAGCCGCGGTCTGGGCTGGCTTGGCGGCCATCGGCAGACACTTGCCGTCTTCGCCAGGCTTCTCAAGGATGTCTTCAACGTAGTTTTTCAGGCAGGTTGGCGCACCGGCCTTAGCCTTGCAGGTTGGCACCTTGCTCTCGAGAAAACGTTGAATGTCTGCGACCTTCATCGTGCCGAAGTCATAGAACACGCTGTCGCTGATTATCAAACCCGGGTCGAACCTCGAGGCGTCAGCCGCGCTAGCCGATGGTGCGGTTGAATCAAGAGCGGTCACGCCAATAAAGGCCAGCAGCAATGTTGCCGCAAACCCAATCAGCTTTTTTAGACCGCTGGAAATCAAGGAATGACTACTCCGACGGCGGTTGAGGTGCCGGCCTTAGTTGGCGAGTCGTAAGAAACGGTGATCAATCCGGCCCCCTTAGGTAGGCCGGCAATCGAAAGCTCGAGCGGGTGGCACTGGGTGCTGGTCACGTTTGCCTCAGCCTTGCCACTGGCCGACTTGGTCTTGCCCGCGCCTATAAAGGTAAGTGTGCACTGCCCGCCATCCTCGACCACATTGGCAATCGATGCAACGGCATAGATTACCCCGGCGGTTGTGTCGACACCGGAATCAACGAATGCGATCTGCGCCTTGCCCTTGGCTACGGTAGGCGAGGCCGAAGGCTCAGCGGTGGTGGTCTCCGTTGGAGCTGGCGATGAACTGTTTGATGGGGTCGACGAGTCAGCCGGGTTAGCGGTGGTGTCCCAGTTTGGGTAGAGAATCGAACAGCCGGTCAAGCTGGCTGCAAGAACGGCAACCGACAAAGCGGCCGAGATTGTTGAGTGAATTGTTTTCAACTTATGCCTCTCCTAGAACTTTCAGAGTTTGTTCGCGAGACCCATGCATCGCCGCCCAAACCACCTTGCGATATTTTCCTGTGCTAGCCGCCCAGTCATCACCAGTAGCTTCGCTCAGCAAAGAGTTTGCGCTCGCCTTGAAGGCGGCGAAAAACGCCTCATCGGCTCGAGCCAATTCGGGAGCGAATAGCTCAAAATCGAGTGCGATCATGTGTCGCAAGTATGCGGTGTGCACCTCTGGTTGCACCAAGCCTTTGGCCACGGCTGCTCGAACATACTTGTCGATCAGGGTGATCGCGTGCAGGCGATCCTTGAGGCTCTTGAGCTCTGTCTTGCGCTGTGAGAGCGACTGCCCCTCGGCACGCACGCGCCAGAAATAGGAACGAGCAGAAATCAGATCGAACTTGCCGGCAGCCAGGTAAGCGCTGGCCATGAGGGCCATATCTTCGTAGGCGACACCCTCAGGGAATCGGAACTTATACTTCTGCCAGAACGACCAGTCGAAGAGCTTGTTCCAGGCGGTAACATCGCCCAGCACTTCAGGGAACTCGTCCACGGTTGCAGATTCGGAATCTGACTCGAAAAGCATCGCCGAGGAGGCCCGATCGAAGTAGCGCGCACCATAGAAGCAAACTGTCTTGCCCACAATGAGCGGGTTTCCACTCGCAACGGCTTGGCGAACAAAACGTTCGATCGAGCCGACCGGCAGCAGGTCATCCGAGTCAGCAAACATCACATAGTCGGTGTCTTCGATCGCATCGAGACCGGTGTTGCGGGCCGCGCCGAGGCCGGCGTTCTGCTTCGAGATAACGCGTAGGTAAGGCGTGTTTTCGGTAAAACTCTCGAGGATTTCGAGTGAGTTGTCGGTAGAGCCATCGTTTACGGCGATGATTTCCAGATTCGGCCAACGCTGAGCACGAATGCTGAGTAGGCAGTCTTCTAGATAATCTCCTACGTTATAAACCGGCAAAATCAGAGTGACTTTTGGGGCGGATTCATCGGTCTGGCGAGCCTGGAAGGATAGCCTCCAAAGCGCGCGGAGCGACGCATACTTGACCCCCGGAATTACACCGGTCGCAAGCATTTTTCTGGCGATTGACACTAGACCAGAACGC
This sequence comes from Actinomycetota bacterium, assembly GCA_041172305.1. Lineage (GTDB taxonomy): Bacteria > Actinomycetota > Actinomycetes > Actinomycetales > Microbacteriaceae > Rhodoluna. The sequence continues at coordinate 30,487 of JBEDKF010000085.1, forward strand.
ATTAGTTACCCTCCGTAAAAACCTTGGCGATAACCCTCGAGGCGGCTTTTCCATCCTCGTGTGCATCAAACTTTAGCTGCCATGCCCTGTATTTGTTCTGATAGTTTCGTGAGATTTCCTCGAGGCTCAATAGAGCCGCGACCACCTCATCCTGGGTCGAAAGGATTGGCCCAGGAGCTTCACTCTCGAAGTCGAAGTAGAAGCCGCGCTCCGCACGGTATCGCTCCAAGTCAGGAGTCATAAAAATGATTGGCTTGCCGGTCACGGTGTAGTCAAACATCACCGATGAATAGTCGGTGATCAAGACATCAGCGGCGATGTAAAGGTCAGTGATATTTGGGTAGCGAGTGACGTCGATGAAGCGTTCACTGGCGCCATCTTTGTGAGCCTCGTGGGTGTTCGAGTGACCTCGATAGATCAGCTTGAACCCTTCGGGAAGCTCTAAATTTTCGTCAAGGTAGAACACCGACTGCCAGTTGCCCGTAGCGGTGCGGCTGTAATCACGCCAAGTTGGCGCATACATAACCAAAGTCACGGATGGGTCACTCACGCCGATTGATTCGCGAATTCGCTGCCGCTCTAGACCCGTGGTGGTGCTGAGTTTGTCGTTGCGAGGGTAGCCGGTCTGAAGAATCTCGCCTTCGTACCCAAAGCAACTCGGGAAGATTTCTGTGCAGAATGCATTCGGTGAAATCAGGTAATCCCAGGCCTTCGCCTCTCGATCCATGGTGTCGAGGTAGCTCTTGGTGAGTTGGTTATTCGCGATGTCTCGACCGAGACGTTTCAACGGGGTGCCGTGCCAGGTTTGAAGGTATACCTGACCGGCAGCCTTACGAAAATAAGGTGGGAAATTCGAGTTATTCACCAGGTATTTTGAGGTTGCCAGGGCACGCAGATAAGCCGGCGAACCGTATGCGACACCGACAGAACCTGTTGGCGCTTTCGTTGCCGGTGCGGTAACCCAGATGAATTGGAGATCAGGGCGCGCTTTCTGCAGACCCAAGAAAATGTCGTAAGGGCTGTCGCCAATCACTTTCCCCTGGAACGACTCGAAAAGGACAGCATTCGTAAGTGGTCGCTTGCGGTCGAGTTGATACTGAAATGCGCGCAACTTGATTGCTGCGCGACGTTTCGCAGCACCGGCCAGACGCATCGGTGCGAACTTCTTCAGTCTTGAGGCTCGGCTCATTTGCCGGCCGCCTTACCCGAGAGTCGGCCCTTATCGATTGTGGTTCCCGCGCCAACCAAGAAACCCTTTATGAAGCCAACGCCCCAACTTAGGTGCATGGTCGGCAAGGCAATCATGAGGGCGATTCTCGATTTGAGAGTTAGCCCGCTTGCCGTCACGGCTAGCGCAAGGATGCCCGCTGAATAAGCTGCCCAAGGCAGGATGCCGATGATGTTTGAGAATGCCAAAAGGATCAAACCGAACACTAACCCGAGGACCAAAACCGGGGGCGCGAAATAGCGAGTCGAAGCCCCTCGAAGGTCGCGACGAGTCAGATCACCGCGCCAAATACCGGTCGAATAAAACTGCTTCACCAGGTTTGAGAATCTTCCGCGTGGCCAATAGGTGACTCGCAATTCCGGCGAGAACCAAACCAATCCACCACTCTTCTTGATTCGCTGGGCAAGATCCCAATCTTCACCACGGATGATCGCTTCGTCATAACCATCGACGCGGGTAAGCGCCGACTTCTTGAAAATTCCGAGGTACGCGCTCTCGGCTTCGCCGGCTTCACCGCCAACGTGATAGGCGGCACCTCCGATTCCAAAACGACTCTTATAGGCCCAGGCAACCGCCTTTTGGAAAGAACTCTTGCCCTGGGCATCCATGATGCCGCCCAGCTGATCTGCATTCTGCTCGAGCAAAATGCGAATGCCGTCGGCGATGTAACCCGGCGCCAGTTCGCTGTGAGCATCAACGCGAACGATGTAGTCGTGCTTGGCCTGCTTGATGGCAGCGTTTAGACCTACAGTGGTCAGACCGCGAGGGTTGTCGATGAATCGAAGGCTTGGCACACGTTTGGCCAACTCGGCGGCAACCTGGTTCGTCGAATCGTGAGAAGGGCCTAGGGCAAGGATGATTTCAAGCTCGCCCGGGTAAGCCTGATCGAGGATGCTTTGCACCGAAGCTTCTAGGTGTGATTCTTCATTCAGCACCGGCATGATTACCGTGACTGCAGGGCTAGTAACCACCATGGTTAGTCGATCGTGTCGGAGCCGGTGTGCAGGTTATAGGCGTTGATAACTTCGAGCGGGTCGCCATCCATGATGAGTTCGCCCTTTTCGATCCAGATCACGCGGGTGCAGGTGTCGAGAATCGACTTCATGCTGTGGCTTACCAAAAAGACGGTTCCGGCACTGTCTCGCATCTCGCGCATTCGAGCCTCAGAGCGGTTGCGGAATTCCTGGTCGCCCACGGCAAGTGCCTCGTCGATGATCAGGATGTCGTGATCACGTGACGCGGCGATAGAGAAGCGAAGGCGAGCAGACATGCCCGATGAATAGGTGCGCATCGGCAGATCGATGAATTCTTCAAGGCCCGCGAACTTCGTGATCGCTTCGGTGTTGTCGAGCATGTCCTTGCGACCGAAACCCATGGCCAAGCCGCCGAGAAGAATGTTCTTTTCACCCGAGAGGTTTGGCAGCAAGACTGCACCCACGCCAAGCAGTGCGGGCTTAGCCGAGGCATAGACCGCTCCACCCTGGATTGGCGTTAGCCCGGCAATAGCTCGCATGAGGCTCGATTTTCCCGAACCGTTGCTGCCGATAATTCCTACCGATTCACCTTCGAATACGGTGAAGCTCAGACCCTTGACCGCGTGGACTTCTCTCAGGCGCATCTTGCGTGAGAACAAACCGCCACCGGCACCTGCTTTGGTTGCGCGGCGACCGCTGGCGAACACCTTGTAGATGATGTGGACGTCATCAACGACTACGACGGGCTTGTCGCTGATTGGTCTGACAGACTTCTTAGTCTTCGCGGCCATAGCGCTCCTCCGCCTTCCAGAAGAACACAACACCTAGAAACAGAGTGACAACAGACCAGCCGATGGCCGCCCACCACATGAACGGGGTTGCCTCATAGCCGGCAACACCGGCTCCTCTAGCCAGGCTCACAAAAACATAAACCGGGTTGTATTGAGAGATCTTGAACGCCAGCGGGTAATCGCGAAGCACGTGCTCCATGCTGAAGAAGATTCCACTGACGTAGAAGGTGATGCGAATCACAAATGGAATCAATTTGGCCAAGTCTTGGATGTGAACGGTCAGGCGAGCCGAGACCAACGCCAAACCGGTGCTGAACATGATCATCAGGAGAGTGATCGGAATCAGCAGCAACCACTTCCAAGTGATTGGCTGCGCGAATGCCACCCAGGTGACCAGCAGAAGGCCGAGTTGAGGCAAGAGATTGAAAATTTGCTGGATGGTTGCCTGCACCGGAAGCAACATACGAGGGAAGCTGAGCGAGCGAACCAAGCCCAGGTTTCCGGTAACCGAACCTGCGCCGGCGCCAAATGCGCCAGACATGAACGAAAACAGGAACACCCCGGTGAACAAGAACGGGATGTAGTTTTCAGGCCGATTCGAACCCATCAGCACGCCAAAGATCAGGCCATAAACCAAGGCCTGGAAGGTCGGCAGAAGAACCGTCCACCAGCGACCCAGGCGGTTTTTCGCGTTCGAGGCTTCGCTGTTGAAGCGTGCCATCGTCATCGCAAAGTCACGACGCTTCCATGCTTCGGCGAGGTATTCGAGGAGAGCCGGACGAGCGCCAACGCGCTTCAATCCATGTTCCCGTGCGTAGTCGGCAAGACTCATTCGGGCTCCTTCGGCTCGTCTAGTTTTCAAGGAAAAGTCTAACGCCGAGGCGCTTCAGACCGGCTTAGGCGGAGTGCTCTAGTTCTTGACTTCGGCGTCGAAGGCGGCCTGGATGTCGCTGCGAATCTTTTTGAAGTTCGGGTACTGCGGGTCATACTTTGGCGGGGTGATGCCGAGAGACTTGATGCCGTATGCCTTCGCCTTGCCGGCTAGGTTCTTGTACTCGAAGAGCATTCCGCTTGGGATGTCGGTCTTGACCAGTGATTGACCCGCAGACATGATCTGTTGAACGCGACTGAGCACGTTAGCCGGGTCCATTTGCTGCAGGACTTGTTCTTCAACCTCATGCTGGCGTCGCATGCGGTCATAGTCATTGGTGTTGTGGCGCGAACGGGCATACCAGAGGGCCGTATAGCCGTTCATGTGCTGCTGCCCAGGCTCGATCCAACCTTTGACATCAGAAAGGTCATCTTTTTGCCCGCCGATTGGCAAACGCTGCTTCACGTTAATGTCGATGCCGCCCAGTGCGTCAATCAAGCTCGAGAAGGCAGCCATGTCGACGATCACGTATGACTGGATCTTCAAACCGGTGACGTATGAAACGGCATCGCGAGTCGCTTCGATGCCCGGCGTTGAACCGTGCTTCTCGGCGTTTGGGTAAAGGTCTGCGTGGCTGTCGGTGACATCCTTGTAGATCGCATTTATGAGGCACTCGTTGCCGCAATTCCAACCGTTTGGATAAACCTTTAGCATTGGCGAACCGGCGACAAAACCGACGTGCTGAAGGTTGCGCGGAAGACCGATGTTCACTGCGTGACCAGTGGCGGCGTTGATGCTGATTACCGAGATACTGTCCGGGCGAATACCAAAGCGGTCGCGGCCGCTGTCAGCTCCGAGCAGCATGATGTTGTAGCGACCATCGACCGGGGTTGTGAAACCGCTCTGGTTGAAAATCGAGCCGAGAGCACCCGCAGAAACTCCGGCAGTGCTACCCGCCCAAGAGAGACCCGAGGTGCCGATGACAGCAGCCAAGACAAGGCCACTGAAAGCGATCCAGCGCTCGCGAGGATAGAGCCGGCCTACGCGCATGAGGCGAAGAGTGTCGATTGCCAGAACGGCGAACAAGACGCCATAGGCCGTAAGAATCAGGGCCAAGAAACCGAACACGAAGTTGACCGGGATAACGCGAAACAGCAGGCCGTTTTTATCGATCAACCCGACCAAAACGGTGATTAGTGCAATGGCCCAGAACGACAAAGTAGCGGTAATGCCCACGCGCGCAAACTTGCGATTTCCGGCGACCAACTGCGCCGACCCCGGCATAACCAGGGTGAGCAAAATGAGCCACCAAGCGCGTTTGTTTAGCTGCTCCGGGGTGACTCGCTCGACCTTACGGAATGGACCTAGATTTGAGATTTGAGCTTCGCATTCTTCTCGGCAACCTGCTCTTTAAGCGACTCGCCATAGGCCAACATCGCTGCAGAAAGCTTTGAATCGAAAGAACCAAGGATGCGTGCCGCGAGGATTCCCGCGTTCTTCGCGCCGTTGATCGAAACGGTTGCTACTGGGATGCCAGCAGGCATCTGCACGATTGAAAGAAGTGAATCCATGCCGTCTAACTTGGCTAGGGCAACCGGGACGCCGATCACCGGGAGGGTGGTTACCGAGGCAAGCATTCCCGGAAGGTGAGCTGCTCCGCCGGCACCGGCGATGATGACCTTTAGGCCACGGCCAGCTGCCGCTTTGCCCCACTCAATCATTCTCTCGGGTGTGCGGTGCGCCGAAAGAACTTCTACCTCATACTCGACGCCGAAGTCCTTGAGAACCTGCGCGGCATCAGACATCACCGACCAGTCTGAGTCCGAGCCCATGACTACACCGACAACTGGGTTTGACATGATGGCTCCTTAAGAATCTGACGACTGTGAAATTTTACCTAGCCAGAGCGTGTTATCCGCGTAGCAAAACGGCAGCAGCGCCCTTGGCTTCGGCGAGCGCAAACTCTAAATCATCCGAGACAACTGTGACGTGACCCATTTTTCGGCCGGCTCGCGGCCCCTTGCCATAGGTGTGCACCTTTGCGGCCGGGTGCGCCGCAAGCGCTTCGCCATAGGCACGAACAAAGTCGTTCTGGTCATCTACGCCCAACAGGTTCACCATCACGGCGTGCTTAGCGGTTGGCTCGGTCGAACCGAGCGGTAGGTCTGAAACCGCACGGATGTGCTGCTCAAACTGGCTAGTCACCGAACCCTCGATGCTGAAGTGGCCGGAGTTGTGTGGACGCATCGCCAACTCGTTAATGAGTAGACGCCCATCACGAGCCTCAAACATTTCGACGGCCATGACACCGGTGACTCCGAGGCCTTCCGCCACCTTGCGCGCGATCTCCGCCGTTGCAGCGAGAGTTGCTTTGGTGGCTTTCGGTGCCGGTGAAAGCACGATCGAGCAAACCCCATTTTCTTGGATGGTCTCAACTAGCGGCCAAGCCTTGAACTCGCCGTTCGGCCGGCGAGCGCTCAACTGGGCTAACTCGCGCACGAAGTCGACTCGCTCTTCGGCTAGGAGGCTGCCGCCATACTGGTCGATGTTTTCGAGCCAGTCGGCTGCATCATCGGCAGAACGAACCACTCGAACGCCTTTGCCGTCGTAACCGCCGATTGGGGTCTTGAGAATTGCTACGCCACCATTGGCGTCGATGAATGCTTGCAGCGCACGGGCATCCTGAATTTCGGCCCAGGCCGGCATCGGCAAACCCAGTTCACCCAAGCGAACGCGCATCTTGAGTTTGTTCTGCGCAAAAGCCAAGGCTTTGCTCGGTGGGTTCACCCGAACGCCTTCGGCCTCTAGCGCTTCGAGCACCGGAAGCGGAACGTGTTCGTGGTCAAAAGTGATGACATCGACGGTGTCGGCAAATTCGCGGACAACATCGAGGTGGGTGTAGTCGCCCACCTGAGTAGTGGCAAGTGCCGCCGAGCTGCCGACTGATTCGGCTAGGACCTTGATTTCGAGGCCGAGGTTGATGGCCGGAGGCGTCATCATTCGAGCGAGCTGGCCACCACCGATTACGCCAACAGAAGCCATGACACCAATCCTTTATTCGTCTGGTTCTAGTTTAAACCTTTGCAACCAGGGTTTGAATCTCGGCTACCAGCCTCTTGGCCTTTGGCAGAGCCGGTAATTCGACGATGTCACCGGTTGTTAGCGCCAACTGAATACGTCTGCGATCTCCGAGACGCACATCTGTGACCTGCGAGAAATTGGCTTCGCTGCGGTTTTGACCCATGAGACCCGAGCGGAACAAAACACGAGTAGTGAAAATGTCGACATAGGCACTGAGATAACGCAGCAACGGAATCAACCAGAAAAAGAACGCGATTCCTCCGGCCGCCGAATAAAGAGTGATGTTCATCCACTGCTCTGGTAGACGACCGCTGTAGAACGATGCCCCGAAACTGGCGATGCCGAGAGCAAGAAAAGGCAAGAACAGGCGAATCGCACTAGGGCGCAGGCGCGCAATGCGGCGCGATTCAATAAAACTTTGGCTCATGGGTTCAATTGTGTCGCAGGTGCACGATGTCTCCGGCTGAAACCCCAAACAGTTCGCGTGCGCCGTCGGGCTGAATCAGAATTCTTCCGGTTTCATCCAAACCAACTCCATTGCCGGTTACCTCTTGGTCTCCGGGCATAATCGCTCGGACTCGACGACCGATTGACCCGCACCGCTGCGCTACTTCGGCCCGCAAACCACTTGCATTTGCGTCGCCGCCGGATTCGACGAAGCGCGAATAGAGAGCACGGATTTCACCAAGGTAGGTGGCTAAGAATTTGTCATTCGAAACCTCTGCAGACAAACCGAGCTTTTCGAGCTCGATTGCCAGGGAGGTCGCCGTCTCGATCGGCAACTCATCCTGGGTTTGGCGAATGTTGATTCCCGCCCCGATTACTACGCCGGAGAGGTCTGGGAGTAGTTCGCTGAGGATTCCCGAAATTTTTTGCTCGCCAACCAATACGTCGTTGGGCCACTTCACGGTGACTTCTTCGGCGGGAATGAACGAGCCAACGGCTCTGGCCATTGCCAATCCAGCCAACAACGGCAGCCAGCCGAAAGAACTCGGGCTGAGACCCACCCGTGAAGTTGGACGAAGGAGCACCGAAATGGCTAAAGAACTACCCTTGGGAGCAACCCACTGCCTGCCGGTCGATCTCCCCCGGCCCGCGCTTTGATAGCTCGCGACCAATACGGTCAGGTCGTCGAGGTTCGCAGCCGAGGCAACTAGATCGGTGTTCGTTGAGCCGGTGGCCGCAACGTAATCGAGGCGGTTAACCAATTGGCTGCTGAGCGGGAAATCCATGGGCTTAAGGCTAGTCGCTGTAGGAAGTTAACAGCACTTTTAGCCGTTCATAGTGGCAAACCTTCAACAGTTTTCCTGGTTTCGCTGGATAGAGTGGGTTGCATGGCTGAAGAAATGACCTACACGACCGCTATTCGTCTGAACCCAGACATCGCTACCACCGCGGGCAAGCTCGAGGATATGCGCAACCGCTATCACCAGGCAGTGCACGCGAGTGGCGAAGCGGCAATCGCCAAGCAGCACGCTAAGGGCAAGAAGACCGCCCGTGAGCGCATCGAGATGCTGCTTGACCCAGGCTCGTTCGTCGAACTCGACGAATTCGTTCGCCACCGCTCGACAGCATTCGGCATGGACAAGAACCGCCCATACGGTGACGCGGTTGTCACCGGCGTTGGAACCATTCACGGCCGACAGGTTGCGCTGTTCTCTCAAGACTTCACCATCTTCGGCGGCTCGCTCGGCGAGGCAGCTGGAAACAAGATCATCAAGATCATGGACCTTGCCATTGCAACCGGTGTGCCGATGATCGGAATCCTCGACTCGGGAGGCGCTCGCATCCAAGAGGGTGTAATCGCGCTTGGTAAGTACGGCGAGATCTTCAAACGAAACACCATGGCCTCTGGCGTGATCCCACAGATTTCGATCATCATGGGCCCTGCCGCCGGTGGCGCGGTTTACTCGCCTGCACTAACCGACTTCGTAATCATGGTCGACAAGACCTCGAACATGTTCGTTACCGGCCCAGACGTGATCAAGGCCGTTACCGGCGAAGACGTCGGCATGGAAGAACTTGGTGGCGCTCGCACCCACAACCAGACCTCGGGTGTCGCTCACTACCTAGCCGAGGATGAAGTCGATGCAATCGACTACGCTCGCTCCCTGCTGAGCTACCTGCCTGAAAACAACCTCTCGGAGACCGTGGTTTACGCGGCCGAGGGTGAGCTTGAGATCACGGATGAAGACCAGAAGTTGAACACCATCATCCCTGACTCACCGAACCAGCCATACGACATGCGTGCGGTCATCGAATCGATTGTCGATGGCCACGAGTTCCTCGAGGTTCAGCCCCTATTCGCACCGAACATCTTGATCGGCTTTGCCCGAGTCGATGGCCGCAGCGTTGGAATCATCGCAAACCAGCCACAGCAGATGGCCGGAACCCTAAACATCGAGGCTGGCGAAAAGGCGGCTCGCTTCGTTCGTTTCTGCGACGCGTTCTCGATTCCGATTTTGACCTTGGTTGACGTGCCTGGTTACCTGCCGGGCACCGACCAGGAATGGGCCGGCGTTATCCGACGCGGTGCGAAGTTGCTCTATGCATACGCCGAGGCAACCGTGCCACTTGTCACCGTGATCACCCGCAAGGCTTACGGAGGCGCATACATTGTTATGGGCTCTAAGCAGCTTGGCGCTGACATCAACCTCGCTTGGCCAACCGCCGAAATCGCGGTTATGGGTGGTCAGGGTGCGATCAACATTCTTTACCGCAATGAAATCAAGGCCGCCGAGGACGCAGGCCAGGATGTCGCTGCCGTTCGTGCCCGCCTCGCTGCGGAGTACACCTACAACGTTGCCAGCCCATTCTTGGCTGCAGAGCGCGGCGAACTCGACGGCATCATCGAGCCTGCCGCCACCCGAATCCAGGTCATCAAGGCGCTGCGTGCACTTCGCACCAAGCGCTCGAGCTTGCCGCCGAAGAAGCACGGAAACATTCCACTTTAATGAGCGGAAAGCACGTGGCCGAAGAAGGCAAGGAAGCAAACCTGCAGGATTCCCTGCGGGTGGTTCGTGGTGCCCCGACGCCTGAGGAACTGGCAACCGTGATTGCCGTTCTCGCTGCGGCTCATGCCGAAGAAGAATCTTCGGCGACCGGGTTTGAACGTGCTCTAAAGTCAACTTGGTCGCGCAACGCCGCGGTAATGCGCCCTGCAATCGTTCCTGGCCCAGGTCAGTGGCGCGGGGCATACCGCTCGGGCTTGAACTAAGCAATAAATTCTTCTCTTTTAGCGTTTTCTCACTAGGCTGACATCAAACCAAAAGAGTAAGGAAACGCAATGACGCGAACACCATCCAAGATTGACCAGCTCGCAGACGCTTGGGTCGACAAGATTGCAGAGCTGTCTCCAAGTTTTGCTACCTACATCGGTCGCGCGGGTGGCGACGACAAACTCGATGACTACTCACCAGAGGCATCCGAGCACCAGCACAACGAGGTCAAGCGCGTTCTAGCCGACCTTGACGCGGCAACCCCGGCAGATAAGGTCGACGAGGTCACTCGCGACGCGATGCAACAGGATCTTGGCCTGATGGTTGAGATGCACGATGCAAAGGTCGACCGTCGAAACCTCAACAACATCGCATCGCCTGCACAGGGCATTCGCGACATCTTCGACCTTTCAAAGACCGACACCGAAGGTGACTGGGTCAACCTAGTCGCTCGCATGAACGCTGTTTCGGGTTCGCTCGAGGGCTACATGCGCACTCTGCGCCAAGGCATCGACGCCAAGGATGCGCCAGCGCGTCGCCAGGTTCTCGTAAACATCGACCAGGCAGAAAAGATTGCGGCAGCCGACGGCTTCTTCAACACTTTTGCGGCCGGCGCGAAGTTGGCTGACGGCGAACTTCCGGCCAGCCTCAAGGCCGATGCACAAAAGGCTGCCGCCGCTGCGACCGCCGGATACCAGAAATTCGTCGACTTCCTAAAGCATGACTTGCTGCCTGCAGCCACCGAAGAAGACGCCATCGGCCGCGAGCGTTACGCGCTCTTCAGCCGCAGCTTCCTGGGCGCGAAGATCGACCTCGATGAGACCTACGAGTGGGGCAAAGAAGAACTCGCTCGAGTAACAGCCGAGCAAGAGGCAGTAGCCCGCGAGATCAAGCCAGGAGCCACCGTGCTTGAGGCCATCGAATTCTTAGATAACGACCCAAGTCGAAAGCTTCACGGAACCAAGGCGCTTCAAGAGTGGATGCAGCAGCTTTCGGATGCAGCAATTGAGAAGTTGAGCGGAACCCACTTCGACATCGCCGAACCTTTGAAGAAGCTCGAGTGCATGATTGCGCCAACTCAGTCTGGCGGCATCTACTACACCGGCCCGACCGATGACTTCAGCCGACCTGGTCGAATGTGGTGGTCGGTTCCTGTGGGCGTCGAAGAGTTCGACACCTGGCGCGAAACCACGACCGTTTATCACGAGGGTGTTCCAGGGCACCACCTCCAGGTTGCTCAGGCGGTATACAACCGTGCCGAGCTAAACACCTGGCGCCGACTAGCATCCTGGACCTCAGGTCACGGCGAGGGTTGGGCGCTCTATGCAGAACGCCTGATGGCCGACCTTGGCTTCTTGGATGACCCGGGCGACCGCCTAGGAATGCTCGACGGCCAGCGCATGCGTGCCGCTCGTGTTGTTCTTGATCTAGGTGTTCACCTTGGCAAGCCGCGTCTTGATGGCAACGGCAAGTGGGATTTCGACTACGCACTCGACTTCATGGGCAAGAACGTGAACATGAGCCCAGAGTTCGTGAACTTTGAAGTTCACCGTTACTTCGGTTGGCCAGGACAGGCTCCGAGCTACAAGATTGGTCAGCGAATCTGGGAGCAGACTCGCGACGAATACGCAGCCAAGAAGGGTGCCGCCTTCGACATCAAGGAGTTCCACCGCGAGGCTTTGAACCTAGGTGGCCTAGGTCTCGACACCCTGCGCAAGGCGTTGCTCGGTTAACCCTTTCGTTACCCCGTATCCCCCAAAGAGGGGATGCCTATCCCACTTCGCCCCAGCGAACTTTTGGCGATACTTGAACCATAAGTTGTTTTGCTGTCTATAGGGGATAGTGCAAACGACTTGGGGAGAGTGCCGAAAGGCTCTCGTTGGGGATTGTGAAGGTGGCTCTTAGGAGCCACCTTTCGCATTTAACTGAGTTTTAGCCAGAGATCTGGAGCGGGTTCACCTGGGCGGACGGCAACTACGGTGACCCGCCAGTCCTCCCCCTGCGGTGCACGAATGGTTAGACGGCCAGCATTGACAGCTTGGATGCCCTGAGCAACGCGACCCAGGAGGTCGTCAATCTGCTCGGAAGCGAGCCCATCAAGACCGCCCTCATCGAGCACCAAAACCTCGATGCCGCGAATGCGTGCATCCTTGATGGCCTGACGCACCTGTTCATTTAGCAATGATTCGCCGCGAATCTCGTCGCGAAGGCCCGCTTCCAAAAGCAATGCCTCGCGGCGCTGAGATTCATCGAGGTTTCCACCCAACGCAGCAATCAGATTCAGTGCCGGTAGGGCCGTTCGCAGAGTCTTCTCAAGCAGGTCGGAACGAACTTGGCTCGCGGCCTCGAGAGAGGCGGTTTCAATTGCTGTGATAGCGGCTTTACGGTTTAGCTCTTGCGCGTTTTTCACCGCTCGACCTACGCCCAGCGAAACGGCATGGCCGGTCACGATGAGCGAGAGGACGCCAGGTAGGCCGGTGCTAGCGAGACTTGCTACTCCGCCCCAAAGAGCAATCTCAAGGATTAGCACGCCCAGACCCACCCAAGCCAATGCCCTTCGACCGCGAACGGCCATGGTGCCAAGGATGGTTCCGACGCCGAGCACATACCAGGTTGCATAATCGCCCAGGTGAGAAGGGTCCAGCTGAGATTGAATTGCGATTGGAATCAAACCGCAGACGACCAGGTTGGCCCAGGCAAGTGTTCTCGACATCTCGCGCGTGCCGCGAACACGCAGGGTTGCTAGCAGAATCGCGAGATAGGCGAGCAGCGCAAGAATGACGAGCTCTGGTCGGTCGTTGTCGCTAATCCAGATGACACCGAGCACCGCGTGGTAAAGGCCGAACAACAAACCAAAAAAACTCAGCAACCAGGTCGGGACTTTAAGCATCACTGCCCCATTCGAGGATGATATTGGTTCCTGCACCAGGTCGACTATCGATA
>JBEDKF010000086.1:0-29357 GCA_041172305.1 Actinomycetota bacterium
CCACCTTTGGCCAGGGCGTATCGGTGACCCCACTTCAGTCGGCGATGATGTATCAAGCCGTTGCAAATAAGGGTGTTCGTTTGCAGCCAAAGTTGATCGAGGGATGCATCGATTCATCGGGCAATGTGACCAAGGTCACCAAGGATAAGGCGCCGGTGCGTGTTGTCTCAGAGGCCACTGCCCAGTCAACGCTCGACATCCTTGAAAAGGTTGTTGAGCAGGGTGGTATTGGTAAGCACGCTGCGGTGCCCGGCTATCGAGTCGGTGGCAAGACCGGAACCGCTCAAATCATTGACCCAAACACCGGTCGATACGGAAATTTGCATGCGATTTCGTTCATTGGCGTTGCGCCAATCGATGACCCTCAGTTCGTCGTAGCCGTCACCGCTTATAAATCTCGAACCGTCAGCAACTCTCTTGGTGCGACGCCGATTTTCAAGGCAATCATGTCGCAGGTACTTCGCACCTATCGAGTTCCTCCGTCAACGACCAAGTCAGCCAACATTGCAACAGAGTGGAAGTGATCTAGCTTGAAAGAGTCAATCCCACCAATTCTTCGACCTGATGCGGTGAAGCCTGTCCCGCTCGAAGTGTTTGCGAGCGAATTCAAACTTCAAGTACTGGGCGCTGCTTCCGGCGTGAATCTGACCGGTATCAGCATGAACACCGGCGACTTGCGACCGGGTGATCTTTTCGTTGCTATGCCGGGTAAGAAAACTCATGGCGCAAACTTTGTTGCCAAGGCAACCGAACTCGGTGCAGTCGCAATCGTGACCGATCAGACCGGTTTTGAGATGCTTGAGGGCAACTCGCTTCCAGTTCTAATCCTTGAAAACCCGCGCGCACATCTTGGTGACCTTGCTGCATTCGTTTATGGCAATGTGCCCGGCAACATGCCAAAGCTGTTTGCCACCACAGGCACTAACGGCAAGACCTCAACCAGCTACTTAATCGAAGGTATTCTTCGTCAACTTGGTGAGGTAACCGGCCTGACCTCCACCGCTGAGCGCCACATTGCCGGTGAGATCATCGTTAGCCGACTGACCACTCCCGAATCACCAGAGATGCAGGCTCTTATCGCTCGTATGCGTGAGAAGGGCGTCACCTCGGTAGCAGTTGAGGTTTCGGCGCAGGCCCTGTCTCAGCTGCGAGTCGATGGCATGCACTTTGACGTTGTCGGTTTTACCAACCTGAGCCACGACCACCTCGACGACTATGCAGATATGCAGGAATACCTGGAAGCCAAGCTCCCGCTGTTCACCAAGAAACGCGCCGAGCGAGGTGTCGTTTGCCTCGACTCCAAGTATGGAAAAGCCTTCGTCAAGCAAAGTGAAATCCCGGTAGTGACGATTACTAGCCAGCTGGGCGTAGATGCCGATTGGCACGTGGGCATCACCGCCGAAACCCCCGCCTACACGTCCTTCGTGCTAGCCGGGCCAGATGGAGTCAACATCCGTTCGCGCGTTCCTCTTCTCGGCGTGCACATGGCCGCAAACGCAGGTTTGGCCATCGTGATGCTAATTGAAGCCGGTTTCAGCCCAGAGAGCATTCAGGCGGCCATTCAGGGCGGCATCGACGCATACTTGCCTGGTCGAACCGAACGCGTTACCGGCGAAACCGGCCCCGACGTTTACGTTGACTTCGGTCACAGCCCAGATGCCTTCCTCAACACTCTCGCCGCAGTGCGAAAGGTGACCGAAGGTCGAGTATTCATGGTGTTCGGTGCCGATGGTGACCGCGATGCCACCAAGCGTCCAGACATGGCACGCGTTGCAGCCGAAGGTTGCGATGTGTTGGTTATCACCGACCATCACCCAAGGTTCGAAGACCCTGCTTCGATTCGCAAGACTCTCGTCGAAGCGGCCATCGCAGCTCGACCAAAACTTGAAATCTATGAGGTAAGCCCTCCTGAGGCTGCAATTCGCAAGGCTGTGTCCTTGGCGCAACCTGGAGACGCAATTCTTTGGGCCGGCCCTGGGCACCAGGACTATCGCGACATTCGAGGCGTGAGAACGCCCTATTCCGCTCGAGCAGAAGCTCGCGCAGCGCTCAAAGAAAACGGTTGGTCATGATTCAACTAACTCTTCAGGAAGTTGCTGAGGCTATCGACGGCACGCTGATCGATGAGAGCATTCATGGGATCAATGTTTCTGGTTCGGTCGAGACCGACTCTCGGCTTGTGGGTCAAGGCTCGCTCTTCTTTGCTCGCCCAGGCGAAGTCACTGACGGGCACCTGTTCGTCGCATCTGCCCGTGACAACGGCGCAGTGGCAGCCGTTGTGGATCACAAGGTGGACGATGCTATTGCTCAGATCTTGGTTCCGGATGTGACTCTTGCACTCGGCAAATTGGCCAAATACGTGCTTGCTCGCATCCGTGAAGTCAGCGACATTCGAGTCATCGGAATTACCGGTTCAAACGGGAAGACCACGACGAAGAACATGCTTCGCGAAATCTTGTCGCAGGTTGGCGAAACAATTGCTCCGATCGAGTCTTACAACAACGAGGTCGGTGCCCCGATTTCGATCCTGAAGGCTGATCTTCAAACCAAATTTCTTGTGGTTGAGCTCGGTGCCGATGGCCCCGGAAGCATTAGCTATCTAGCCGATATCGCAAAACCTGACCTGGGTGTCTTACTCAAGGTTGGCTTGGCACACGTCGGAGAGTTCGGTGGCATCGAAGAAACCGCCAAAATCAAGGGTGAATTGGCAGCGGCTCTGCGCCCCGAAGGCGTTTTCATCGGCAACGCCGATGACGGTTACATCCGTGACATGGCAACCGAAGCCAAGCAGGTATGGTTTGGCACAGCCCCGGACGCCGGCTACCGCGCAACCGACATTCGCCTCGACATCACTGGAACCAGTTTCGAAATGCATTGGCCGACGGGGGAGTCGAGCAAAATAACCTTGCAGATTCTGGGCGAACACCACGTCATGAACGCCTTGGCTTCTTGTGCCGTTGCGGATCAACTCGGAATTTCTAAAGCTCTGATCAAATCTGCACTCGAGAGCATGCCTTTGGCTGAACGCTGGCGCATGCAACTGACGAACACGGCTGAAGGCATTTCAGTCATTAACGACGCCTACAACGCCAGCCCTGATTCGATGAAGGCTGCACTCCAAACGCTTGCACAACTTGGTAAGTCAGGGCGCCGAACCATCGCGATTCTCGGAGAGATGGCCGAGCTCGGTGTCTTCTCTCGTGAACAGCACGACGCGCTTGGCCGAATCGTTGTGCGACTCAATATCGATCAGCTCGTGGTCGTCGGTTCCGGCGCCAAACTGATTCACATGGGTGCCGAACAAGAGGGTTCTTGGGGTGGTGAATCGAAATATTTCGATTCGATTGCCGAAGCTTTGGCCTATGTTCGTGGAATGCTAGTTGCTGGCGACATCGTGCTGGTTAAGTCCTCGAAGTCAGCCAATCTCAGACATCTGGGTGACGATCTTTTGGAGGTTCAACCGTGAGAGCGATTCTGCTCGCCGGCGCAGTAGCAATGGCGTTTACCCTCCTGGTCACTCCTGGGTTCATTTGGTTATTCCGCCGCCTCAAGTGGGGCCAGTTCATCCGTGAAGATGGCCCTCAGAGCCACAAAACCAAACACGGAACACCAACCATGGGTGGCGTAGTCATCATCGTGGCGGTCGTTCTCGGATACTTCGTCGGTAAATTGGCCAACTTTGAAACTCCAACCATTTCGGCGTTGCTGGTGTTGTTTATGCTCGTCGGCTTGGGGCTGGTCGGTTTCATCGATGACTTCATCAAGACTCACAAGCAGCGCAGCCTTGGCCTTACCGGCTGGGCAAAAATTGCTCTCCAGGGATTAGTCGCAACTGTGTTTGCCGTGCTCGCCCTGCAGTTCCCGAATGAACGCAACCTGACTCCGGCATCGACGAAAATCTCATTCACTCGCGACTTGCCAATTGACCTGATGATGTTTGGATCGATCATCGGCGTTGGTCTATTCATCATCTGGATTTACTTCTTGGTCGCAGGCACTTCGAACGGTGTAAATATCGCCGATGGCTTGGATGGTCTCGCAACCGGGTCAAGCATCATGGCAATTGGCGCATACGCAATCATCGGCTTCTGGCAGTTCAACCAAAGCTGTGCATCTGTTGTTGAAAACATCAGCTCCTGCTACGAGGTTCGCGACCCGCTTGATCTCGCAGTCGTGGCATCGGCACTAGTTGGCGCTCTAGCCGGCTTCCTCTGGTGGAACACCGCACCAGCGCAGATTTTCATGGGTGACACCGGTTCTCTTGGATTAGGTGGCGCCTTGGCATCGCTAGCGATTCTCTCTCGCACGGAGTTGCTACTGGTACTAATCGGCGGCATCTTCGTTATCGTCACCGGCTCCGTAATCATTCAGCGAATATTCTTCAAAGTCACCAAGTGGCGAACCGGCACCGGGCGCCGAGTCTTCCTAATGAGCCCTTTGCACCATCACTTCGAACTCAAAGGTTGGGCGCAAATCACCATCGTGGTTCGATTCTGGATCATCGGCGGTTTGTCAGTTCTAACCGGCATTGGTTTGTTCTACATCAACTGGATCTACGGCTAGTCATCCATGCTCGACCTAGATCAGCTCACTAGTTGGCATTCAAACTGGCGTGATGTCCGCGCGGTTGTCTTCGGCCTAGGTGTTTCCGGCTTTTCGGCTGCCGACACTCTCGCCGAACTCGGTGCCAAAACGCTTGTGGTTGCGGAAAAAGCGGAAGCCGACTTGCTGGACATCCTTGACGTTATTGGCGTCCCGCATCTAACTGGCGAAACTGCAAAGGGCGTGCCGCAGGCCGTAGTGGAGTTCGCCCCAGACCTCATCATCGTTTCGCCGGGAATTCGCCCTGAGAACGAGCTATTGGTTTGGGCTAAGGCCAGCGGCGTCACGGTATGGGTTGATATCGACCTGGCCTGGCGCTTGCGCGATAAGACTTCTCGCCTCGCACACTGGTTCACTGTGACCGGAACCAATGGAAAAACCACAACTGTTCAGCTGCTCACCGCGATGCTGAACCAGGGTGGCATCAAAGCGGAAGCTTGCGGCAACATCGGCAAGCCAATCTTGGATGCGATTCGCGACCCAGATGGTTTCGATGCACTTGTAGTCGAACTTTCGAGCTTCCAGTTGCACTACCTTGGCGAAATATTTCCGTTCTCGAGCGCTTGTCTGAACCTTGCCGATGATCACCTCGATTGGCACGGGGGATTTGAAGCCTATAAAGCGGCCAAGGCGAAGGTTTTCGAAAACACCGTCGCCGCCTGCGTCTATAACGTCATGGACAAATCAACCGAATCGATGGTTGAGGATGCAGACGTGATTGAAGGCGCGCGAGCAATCGGCTTTACTCTCGGGATTCCAACTCGCAGTCAAATTGGCTATGTCGAAGACATTCTCTGCGACCGCGCCTACTTGGATGATCGAGCCAACAATGCCCTAGAGATCGCGACACTTGAAGACTTGGGTGAAATTGGCGTGCTAACTCCGCACCTAATGGCAAATGCCGCCGCTGCGACCGCTCTGGCTCGATCTGCCGGTGTTGACCCAGAGCACATCCGGGAAGCTATTCGCAATTTCAGACTCGATGGGCACCGAATTGAGCTTGTTGCCGAGTCAAACGGTGTTCGCTGGATAGACGATTCGAAGGCCACCAACCCACACGCTGCCAACGCCTCGTTGGCTTCTTTTGACCGTGTTGTTTGGATCGTCGGTGGCTTGCTCAAGGGTGTGGACATTTCCGATCTCGTGAAGCGCCACAAGGATAAACTCGCCGCCGCGATTGTCATCGGAAGTGACCGCTCTGCGGTTCTAGAGGCATTGGCACAAAACGCTCCAGAGGTCCCCGTAGCAGAGGTTTTCGCACAGGACAGCGCTGAGGTTATGCAATCTGCGGTCAACGCAGCAGCAGCACACGCCGCTGAGGGCGATGTGGTTCTGCTCGCTCCCGCAGCTGCCTCGATGGACCAATTCAAGGATTACGCGGATCGCGGCAATACCTTCGCCAAAGCCGTGCGAAACCTGATTGGGGGAGCAAATGGCTAAGAAACGCCGTAACGTGTCTAACCTGGCTGATTCCGGAGCTCGTCTCGAGGAGCTAGCTGGCCGCATTTTCCGCGCCCAATCGCTGTATTTTTATCAGCTGCTCGGCATCACGATCTTTCTCGTAATCTTTGGTCTAGTGATGGTGTTATCTGCATCATCGATTGACTCTCTGAAGGCGTCAAATAACTCCTTTGCCATCTTCTTGAAACAGGCTGGCTTCGCGGCTCTTGGCCTAATCGGCTTGTCGCTCGCATCGCTCATGCCGCTCGATTGGTGGAGGGGCAAGGCCAAATTCTTCTACATGCTCTTCATGGGGCTGCAACTCGCGGTTCTCTTTATCGGTATCGACATCAACGGTAACCGCAACTGGATTAGCATATTCGGAATCGCGATTCAGCCATCCGAGTTCTTGAAGGTTGCTGTTGTATTGCACGTTTCTGCCTACTTGGCCACGCGAACCCGAGATCTTGATCTAGCTGCAACCTGGGGCCGAGCCGGAGTGATGATGGGCGCGGCCATGGTGTTGGTGTTTGGTGGTCGTGACCTCGGAACCATGATCATCATGTTGATGATGTTTGTAGGTCTGCTAGCCATGGCAGGCATGCCGATGAAACTCTTAAGGTTGGTTGCCGTCGGCACGGCCATAGCTATCCCGATTGCGCTTTCAATCGGATCGGGTTCGAGAATCGGCCGCATTACCGCTTGGCTGAATCCGAGCGCCCCGGATCCAAATGGATATAACTGGCAGGCGGAGCACGGCATGTGGGCCGTTTCGGCCGGAGGCATTTTTGGTGCTGGGCTAGGCGAATCAAAAATGAAGTGGTCTTGGATTCCCGAGGTTGAGAACGACTTCATCTTTGCCGTAATCTCCGAAGAGCTCGGTCTGGTTGGTGCGCTTGTCGTAATCGCTTTGTTCGTCGCTCTAGCCTTCGCATTCTTCCGAATTTGGCAGCGAACCTCAGACGACTTCAGCCGCTATGTGGTTTCGGGAATCATGATTTGGATTACCGCCCAAGCACTCACCAACATCGCCGTGGTTTTGCGGTTGCTTCCGGTTTTGGGTGTTCCGTTGCCCCTCATTTCGGCGGGTGGTTCATCACTGATTGCAACACTGGGTGCAATCGGCGTTGTTTTGGCGGTCGAAAGAGAGAACCATGTCAACCCGCTGGCAGGTCGACAGGGTCGCATGCCTCAGGCTCGTCAGGTTAGGCGAAGCCGATGACGCGCTTCTTATTGGCTGGTGGAGGCACCGCGGGCCACGTAAACCCATTGCTGGCGCTGGCCGACGCTATCGTTGCGGATAACAGCGAAAACAAGGTTTGGGCTCTGGGCACCAAGGAGGGCCTTGAAGCCAACCTCGTCCCGCAACGCGGTTATGAACTACTGACCGTTGATCGTCTCCCATTTCCGAGAAAGCCATCCTTGTATGCGTTGACTTTCCCACTCCGCTTTTTCAGGGCTGTGAAGCAGGTCAAGAGCTACATCAAGGGCAATCAAATAGACGTTGTAGTTGGGTTCGGTGGTTACGCATCGGCGCCGGCATACCTTGCAGCGAAAAGCCTACGTATTCCCTCCATCGTCCACGAAGCGAATGCCTTGCCGGGATGGGCGAACAAACTGGGAGCAAAGTCGGCCAAAGCCGTCGGCATAACCTTCAAGTCGACCCAGATGCCGAACGCCACTTTTGTTGGGATGCCTTTGCGCAAGGAAATTGAAGCGATTGCCAACGGTGCGGATAAGGAAGCCGCGCGATTGCACTTCGGGCTCGACCCGGACACCATCACGCTGCTTGTGACCGGGGGTTCGCTCGGGGCCAAGCGCATCAACGAAACCATCGAGGATTCCCGACGCCTGCTCTCTGCCGCTGGAATTCAGGTGTTGCACATTATGGGTGGGCGCTCAGAGCTTCCCGAGGTTCGTGAAAAGGACTACGTGCGAATCGCATACTGCGATCGCATGGATTTGGCCATCGCGGCCAGCAGCTTTGCCGTGTCTCGCGCCGGCGCATCCACCGTTTCGGAATTCGCCGCAGTCGGGCTTCCGGCTGCTTACGTTCCGTACCCGGTTGGAAACGGCGAGCAAAAGCTCAATGTCCAGGATGTAGTTTCCGGAGAGGGTGGCTTGATGGTGCTCGATGCCGATTTTTCGACTAACTATGTTGCCGAGACGCTAATCCCTATGATTTCAAACTCAAGAGCGCTATCTGAAATGGCAAAGAAGGCCAAGCGCAGCGGTGTCTCCGACGGCACAGCAAGGCTGCTCGCCCTTGTAAAAGGCGTGTTGTAGAGCCAAAATGCTAACCGCTCAACCTAGTCTTTAGTGGATAGTTAGGAACCCCATGATTAAGCCAGATTTCACCCAGCACGTGCCCGAAGAACTCGGAACGGTGCACTTTGTTGGAATCGGTGGTTCGGGAATGAGTGGCATCGCCAGAATTCTGCTTGGCATGGGTCATAAGGTCACCGGAAGCGACCTTCGCGACACCGATGCGGTTGCAACCCTTCGCGAACTCGGTGCTGAAATCTTTATCGGGCATGATCAGGCGCATCTCGGAAACCCAGACACTGTTGTCGTGACTTCGGCCTTATGGCCGACCAACCCCGAGTATCTGCTGGCAAAAGAGCGCGGCATTCCGGTGATTCACCGTTCGCAGGCTCTCGCTTACCTAACTTCCAAGCGTCGCGTGATTGCCGTCGCCGGAGCCCACGGAAAAACCACCAGCACAGGAATGATCATCACCGGGCTACTCGGCCTAGGGGAGGACCCTTCGTTTGTTAACGGTGGAGTGATCGCGTCATTGAATGCATCTTCTGCAAGTGGTTCGGGAGACCTGTTCGTAATCGAAGCAGATGAGTCAGACGGTTCTTTCCTCCACTATGACACCGCGATCGCGCTCATCACCAACGTAGATGCCGATCACCTAGATCACTACGGAAGCGAAGAGGCATTCGAGGCCGAGTTCGGCCGATTTGCCCAGGGAGCCAAGGAATTTGTGGCGATTAGCTCGGATGACCCCGGTGCCGTTCGCGTTACGCGTCTAATCCAAAATAAGCGCATCCTTAGCTTCGGCCGTTCTAGCAATTCAACGATTCGACTGGTTGATGTCGATGCGTCCGGCGCGAGAGTTTCATTCGGCTTGGTTTACGAAGGCGAAACCTATCGAGCAATTTTGAATGTTCCTGGCGAACACAATGCGATCAATGCCGCCGGCGCTTTCGCTGTGCTTGTCGGTCTGGGATATGAGCCGTCAAAGTCGCTTGAGGCAATCAGCCAGTTTGGTGGAACAGAGCGACGATTCGAACTTCACGGAGAAGCTCGCGGTGTGAAGGTCTATGACGACTTTGCCCACCACCCAACCGAAGTCTCGGCTGCAATCAAAGCGGCAAGAGCGGTAGTTGGCGAAGGAAAACTCATCACGGTCTTCCAGCCACATCTTTACAGTCGCACGCGACTCATGGCTAAGGAGTTCGCAGAGGCCCTTTCTGCCAGCGATGAGGTTGTCGTGCTCGACATTTACGCGGCTCGAGAGGATCCTGAGCCAGGCGTCACCGGAGCACTCGTTAGCGATGCGTTCAAGAACCAGAGCCAGGTTCACTACGTTCCGCTTTGGGACGATGTTCCTGCTGTTGCTGCCGCTCTCGCGGGCGATGGCGACTTCATCATGACAATGGGCTGTGGCGACATCTACCGAATGGTTCCGGCGCTCCTGAAGGCTCTCGAGAACTGATTTGAAGCGTCCAGGGCCAGCGAAGAGAACGCCGACAAAGGGGCTGCCTAAAGCCCCGGCGTCGGTGACGCCACTTGCGCCCAAACGAGCAGCAAAAATTTCGCAGAGCAGCTCAACGAAATCGAAACGTGAATCACCAGCGCCGAAGCGAAACCTGGTTTCGAAACGAAACCAAGCGCCGAAGCGAATCAGCGGCACCAGACCCCCTCGCGTTGGACTCTTCACGAAGTTGTCGCCCGAAGCTAGGCGCTTTGTCGCGGCATCACGCCAACGAAAGATTGTTGCCCTGCTGATTTCGGGTTCTTTTGGGTTGCTAATCCTTCTCATCCTGGCGACCATGTTCACGCCGCTTCTGGCTGTCGAGAAGTTGGAAGTGACCGGCACCAAGCGCATCAACGAAAAGACGGTGCTGAAGGCGCTTGAAAAGCAAATCGGTGTTCCGTTGCCGATGGTGAACACCGGTTCAATCGCCGAGAGCTTGGCTCCGTTTTCTTTGGTGGATAGTTTCTCGGTGGTCAGTCTGCCACCTCACACTCTTCTCGTTGCAATCACCGAGAGGCAGCCAATCTGCATTGTGACGGTAGCCGGAGTTGACTACCTCTACGACCCAGCTGGAGTTCGCGTTGGGAACGTCGGTCAATCTGACAACTATCCAAGAATCGCGATTGTTGGTGACCCTAAGGGCAGCCCTGAGTTTTCGGCCGCCATCGACGTTTTGCTTGCGCTTCCGGCTGATCTTTTGGGTCGGGTAGCTACGGTTGATGCCAAGAGCAAGGATGACGTTTCGATGCGTCTTCGCGGAAACGCCGGGCAGCGAATTGTCTGGGGAGACGGTTCGCAATCGGTGCTCAAATCCAAGGTGCTCGCGGCTCTAATCAAGAACCAAAAAAAGACCGATTACGTCACTTTTGATGTGTCGTCGCCGACCGCTCCAGTGGTCCGTTACGGAAACTTTTAGACACGCCAAGCAGCCTCCGACCTTAAGGTCTTAAATGCGTTTACTTTCTTCGCGCAAGAGAATAATTTCACTAAACCATCAGCCTTTGGTTGAAGCTTAGGGTTAGTTTCTTGCCTAGCTCGTTGAGCGGAAGCGGAGGAATATCGTGGGTCTAAACCAGAACTATCTGGCAGTCATCAAGGTCGTTGGCGTTGGTGGCGGTGGTGTTAACGCACTGAATCGCATGATCGATGCAGGTTTGCGTGGCGTCGAGTTCGTCGCGATTAACACCGATGCACAGGCTCTTCTCATGAGCGAAGCCCACGTGAAGCTGGACATTGGTCGCGAATTGACCCGCGGTTTAGGAGCAGGCGCTGACCCAGAGATTGGTCGCCGTGCAGCAGAAGACCACGCCGACGAAATCGAAGCTGCGCTCAAGGGCGCAGACATGGTTTTCGTTACCGCTGGCGAGGGTGGTGGCACCGGAACCGGCGCTGCGCCTGTAGTCGCAAGAATTGCCAAGAACCTAGAAGCTCTAACCGTAGGTGTTGTAACCCGCCCATTCGGCTTTGAGGGCAAGCGTCGTTCACAGCAGGCCGACCAGGGCATCGATGTGCTTCGTGGCGAGGTAGACACCTTGATCGTTGTCCCGAACCAGCGCCTCTTAGAACTCGTCAACAAGTCTGTTTCAGTGGTTGAAGCGTTCGCAACAGCCGATGACGTGCTTCGCGCCGGTGTTCAGGGCATCACCGACCTAATCACCACACCGGGCCTTATCAACCTTGACTTCGCCGACGTCAAGTCGGTTATGAAGGGCGCAGGCTCAGCCCTAATGGGTATCGGTACTGCCAAGGGTGAGGACCGCGCCGTTCGTGCAGCGGAAATCGCCGTCTCAAGCCCGCTTCTAGAGGCCAGCATCGATGGCGCGCACGGCGTCTTGCTACTCATCCAGGGTGCATCTGACCTAGGTCTTCACGAAATTGATGAGGCAGCACGCCTTGTCCAAGAAGCGGTCAGCCCAGAAGCCAACATCATCTACGGTACGACCATCGATGACACCCTTGGCGATGAGGTTCGCATCACCGTTATTGCAGCTGGTTTCGATGGTGGAACCCCACAGCCTCGCAAGGTCGAGCGCACCGCCTACTCAAGCTCATTTGCGGCACCTGCCGCGACAACTGCTCCTGTGGCCGCTCCGGCTGCCGCTGCTGCAGCTTCGAACGGCTGGTTCTCCACTCCTACCGACACCAACACTGCGTCGGTGCCAGTGGTAGCGGCAGATGAAGAGGTTGAAACCGCAGCACCGGTCACTGAATCAGCGATCAGCAGCCTGTTCTCGCCATCGAATCCAAAGCCTCAGACCGAGGATGGAACCTTTGGCGACGACCTAGACATCCCTGATTTCCTAAAGTAATCGCGAGTGTCACTAGCCGATCGCCTTGGTGAGGCGCAGCAGAGAATCGCTGCTGCTGCTTCAAACTGCGGTCGGGCGGCTGAAGAGATCAAGCTGATTGTCGTAACCAAGAATCACCCGACTCAGCTTGTCTTTGATTTGCTCGACCTCGGCGTTCGCGACTTCGGTGAAAACCGAGACCAGGAGGCCGCACCCAAGGCTTTGGAAGTGCGCGAGCATTCGGCCTTAGAGCATCGTTGGCACTTCATCGGCCAGCTGCAGAGCAACAAAGTCAAGTCAGTCGTTTCGTACGCGGATTCCATTCACTCGTTGGATCGCCAATCTTTGCTCGATGCCTTAGGTAAGGCAACGATCGAAAGACACGTGCCCCTGGATGTGTTCATCCAGTTAAATCTGACTGATGACCCTGCCCGCGGCGGAATTCAACCACAAAACCTTTTGGGTTTTGCCGAAAAAGTGTTGAAACATCGCGGTCTAAATCTCGTCGGCGTGATGGGCGTTGCGGCGCTGGATAACAACCTGGATCGCGACTTCGGTGCCATAAGAAGTGCAAGCGAGAGCCTGAAATCTATCAAGCCCGATGCCAATCTCATTTCGGCCGGCATGTCGGAAGACTTTGAAACAGCAATCGCATTCGGCGCGACACACTTGCGCATTGGCAGCGCAATCACGGGAAAACGCCAGTACTAGCCATATTCTGGGGTTGTAAACATCCTCAGGAGGATAAATCATGGCTGGAATTATTTCGCAGGTTACCGGATGGCTAGGCCTTTCCGACGAAGTTGAAGCAGTGCCTTCACGCCCGGCGAGCTCAACCGTCGGCGAGCAGCGCCCTGCAGCGCGCGTCACTCAGATGCGCCCACGTCGCGGAGTTTCAGACGTAAACGAGATTTACACCATCGAGCCTAAGAGCTATGAAGACGCCAAGGAAGTTGCCGCCAACTACCGTCTAGGCATCCCTGTGATCGTCAACATGGGCGACATGTCAGAGGTTGACTCGCGCCGCATGCTCGACTTCATGCTCGGCCTCAAGGAGGGCCTCGAGGGTCACATGAAGCGTGTAACCCTAAAGGTTTACTTGCTTACCCCGAACCACGTTGCGGTCAACAATGAAGACGATGAGGACGGCGAAGCCGCCGACGATCTTCTAGTTCGTCCGTAACAGAAACGACATTTAGGAAATGGGCCTCATCTCGCTGGTTTTGTACTGGCTTCTTGAGGTCTTTTTCTTTGTCTTGATTGGCCGATTCATCATCGACCTGGTCTTGTCGTTCAACCGAGGTTGGCGCCCGAAGGGGCTGCTTGTGGTCATTGTCGAGTCGGTTTACACCATTACAGACCCTCCGTTGAAGGCAATTCGAAAGGTCATTCCGCCCGTGCGAATGGGCGCGATTCAGTTCGATTTCGGTTGGACTCTGCTGTTTGTCGCGGTTCTCTTTGCGCAGAATATCGTCAGATCTTTAGCCTGACCTATAAACACGTTTCGTTAGGCAGTTAGCAAGCGAGACGCGCCTAGGGTAACCTTGTGGCATGCCTTTAACACCTGAAGATGTAGTAAATAAGCGGTTTCAGCCAACTAAGTTTCGCGAGGGCTATGACCAGGATGAAGTCGATGACTTCCTCGACGAAATCGTCGTCGAACTTCGCCGTCTAGGTCAGGAAAACGAAGACCTTCGCCAGCGTTTGCTCGCCTCTGAGTCTCGCATCGCCGAGCTTCAGCGCAGTGGTGCTGGTCTTGCTGACCAGTTGAACAACCCAACTGCAGAGTCAGCTCTAACCGCCGTGACGGCAAACGCGCCAAGCGCGTTCCCTGAGGCCACTCAGGACCCATCTACTTTGGATTCAAACAACACCAACAACCTTCTCCAGCTTGCCCGCAAGCTCCACGAAGAGCACGTGCGTGACGGTTTGGCCAAGCGCGACGCCTTGATCGCTGAAGGTCACGCAACCGCCGCCCGAGTGGTGCGCGAGGCAGAAGCTCAGCAGCGTGCCGACATGAGCCGCCTTGAGCAAGAGAAGGCACTGATCGAGCACAGCATCCAAGAGCTCCGAAGCTTCGAGCGCGAATACCGAATCAAGCTCAAGAGCTACATCGAGAGCCAGTTGGAAGAGCTCGAGCAGTCTGAAGGGCCGACCACCAGCACCGGTTCAACTCCAGCTATCGAGCAAAACTTCTACAACCCTGGATTCAACGCTGAGCCAGAGGCACCGAAGAACCCATTCAATGGCGACTTCGGCTTCAGCAACTAGTCTGTGAAAAACTCGAAACAAAGTCGGCTGCTGAGCTTTTTGCTCGTCGCCTGGCTCGTTATTGCGGTCGATCAGCTCGCCAAGTTTCTGGTTATCGAAAACCTGAAGCCAGGGCAGCACGTGCCGGTGCTCGGCGAACTCTTGAAATTTGTTCTGGTTTACAACGACTCCGCTGCCTTTTCACTGGGGTTCGGCGCAACCTGGATTTTCGCGATCATTTCTTCGATTGCTACCTTGGTGATTCTTTGGTTTGCTCCAAAGCTCGAGACAGTCTCTTGGTCTCTAACCGGCGGGCTGGCACTCGGCGGTGTTGTCGGCAACCTAATCGATAGATTGACCCGCGAACCCGGGTTCGGCCAGGGTCATGTGGTCGATTTCATTTCGATTCCATTCAACTTTCCGATTTTTAACATTGCAGACATGGCGATCGTGGCCGTCGCATTCATCGTTGTGATCCGAATCATGCAGGGTGTTCCGCTCGGCAAAGCAGCGCCTAAGCGCTCATGAGTGAATCTAAGCTTCTTCCTGTTCCTGAAGGCCTAGCGGGCGAGCGTGTCGACGCCGGTTTAGCAAAACTCCTCGGGTTATCGCGTTCGGTTTGCGCCGACATGATCACTGAGGGTTTGGTATCTCAAAACGGAAAACCCGTATCCAAATCTGACCGCCTAATGCATGACGCATACCTCGAAGTGACCATGCCCGAGCCGAAAAATCGACTTGAGATCGTGCCGGTGGAAGTCGAGGGATTCAAGGTCATTTACCAAGATGAAGACATCATTGTGATTGACAAGCCGGCCGGGGTCGCATCGCACCCCTCTGTCGGCTGGGATGGCCCAACCGTCCCGGGAGCATTGCTCGCGCTTGGCATCCAGATTGCCACTTCCGGTGCACAGGAACGCCAGGGAATCGTGCAGCGCCTAGATGTTGGAACCAGCGGTTTGATGACACTGGCCAAATCTGAAATTGCCTACTCGAGGCTCAAGCAAGCGTTCAGAGATCGAACTGTCCACAAGGTTTATCACGCGATCATCCAAGGGCTGGCCGACCCTTTGGCCGGCACATTCGATGCACCAATCGGTCGGCACCCTAAGGCCGAATTCAAATTCGCTGTCATGAACGATGGCAAGCACTCGATAACTCATTACGAAACGCTCGAGGCGTTTCCGTCAGCCTCGCTGGTCGAGGTAGTCCTTGAAACCGGCCGCACCCACCAGATTCGAGTGCACTTTTCGGCTTTCAAACACCCGCTAGTCGGCGACACTATGTATGGAGCAGACCCAAAATTGGCGGCCAAGTTGAACCTCGACCGCCAGTGGTTGCATGCGAAAAAGCTCAGTTTTGTGCACCCTACCAAGGGTGAAACCGTTGAATTTGAGAGCGAATATCCTGCCGATTTGGCAAAGGCTCTCGACACCCTGCGAGGCTACTAAGTTCACCCCAATTATTGGGATACAGTTGCCATCCGGCAGCGCAAAGAAGGGAGAAAAATGAGCACCGATAAAGACTCATTCGTTCACCTTCACGTGCACACCGAATTCTCGATGCTTGACGGCGCAGCGAGAATCAAGCCGCTCATCCAAGAGGTTGCAGCTCAAGGCATGCCGGCAATCGGCATCAGCGACCACGGCAACAATCACGGTGCATTCGATTTCTACAAAACAGCCAAGTCGGCCGGCGTTAAGCCAATCATCGGCATCGAAGCCTACCTTTCACCTGGCACCGCCCGCCAAGATCGCACACGCGTTCGTTGGGGCAACGGGGGAGACGTCGACGGCGATGTCTCTGGTGGCGGCGCGTATACCCACATGACGATGTTCGCTGAGGACACACCGGGCATGTACAACCTGTTCCGCATGTCTTCAAAGGCTTGGCTCGATGGCTATTACTTCAAGCCGCGCATGGACCGCGAACTGCTGAACACCTACGGCAAGGGCATCATCGCGACCACCGGTTGTGTTTCCGGTGAGATTCAAACGCGTCTCCGCCTGGGCCAGTATGACGAAGCGCGCAAGGCCGCTGCAGAATTCCAAGACATTTTTGGCAAAGAGAACTTTTTCGCCGAGATCATGGATCACGGTCTCGACATCGAGCGTCGCACGATGAGCGATTTGATTCGCCTCGCCAAAGACCTAGACATGCCGCTGCTGGCCACCAACGATTTGCACTACACCCATGCCGGCGATGCCGAAGCTCACGAGGCCTTGTTGTGTGTTCAGTCGGGTTCAACCCTGATGGATCCAAATCGCTTCAAGTTTGATGCCCAAGAGTTTTACCTAAAATCAGCCAAACAAATGCGTGAATTGTTCGCCGACTACCCAGAGGCCTGCGACAACACTCTTCTGATCGCCGAGCGTTGCAACGTGGAGTTCGTCGAGCGTGAACTCATGCCTAGGTTCCCGGTTCCAGAAGGGCACACGGAGGCATCCTGGTTCGAGCAAGAGGTCGCCGCA
The DNA here is from genome assembly GCA_041172305.1 of Actinomycetota bacterium. Lineage (GTDB taxonomy): Bacteria > Actinomycetota > Actinomycetes > Actinomycetales > Microbacteriaceae > Rhodoluna. The sequence continues at coordinate 16,821 of JBEDKF010000086.1, forward strand.
GGCATGGATCGCCGCTACAAGGGGCAAATCCCTGAGGCGCAGGCCAAGCAGGTTTCTTACGAGGTTGAAGTCATCAAGCAGATGGGTTTCCCGGGTTACTTCCTCGTTGTCGCCGACTTCATCGCTTGGGCTCGCGCGCAGGGCATCCGTGTTGGTCCTGGTCGTGGTTCGGCTGCCGGTTCGATCGTCGCCTATGCGCTTGGCATCACCGAACTTGACCCTGTGAAGCACGGCCTGATCTTTGAGCGATTCCTGAACCCCGAGCGCGTTTCGATGCCCGACATCGATGTCGACTTCGATGACCGTCGCCGCGGTGAAGTAATTCGCTATGTTTCAGACAAGTATGGCGACGACCGTGTGGCTCAGATTGTGACCTTTGGAACTATCAAGGCGAAGCAGGCTCTCAAGGATGCCGGACGAGTTCTGGCGATGCCATATTCGGTCGGCGAGAAGCTAACCAAGGCAATGCCGCCGATGGTGCTCGGCCGTGATATTTCGCTAAATGACCTGATCGAAAAAACCTCCGAGCGATACAAGGAAGCACAAGACTTCCGCGACCTAATAGAAGGCGATGACGACTCGGCCAAGGTGTTCGAGTTGGCACAGGGCCTAGAGAACCTCAAGCGTCAGTGGGGTGTGCACGCAGCGGGTGTGATCATGTCGGCCGAGCCATTGATTGACGTCATTCCAATCATGAAGCGCGAGGATGACGGCGCAATCATCACTCAGTTCGACCAGCCGCCTTGTGAAAAGCTCGGCCTGCTCAAAATGGACTTCCTCGGTCTTCGCAACCTGACCGTCCTTGACGACACTCTGGCCAACATCAAATCCAACCGCGGCGAAACCGTCATCCTTGAAGATCTGGATTTGGATTCCGATCCGGCAACTTTCGAACTGCTTTCACGCGGCGACACCCTTGGCGTATTCCAGCTCGATGGAAACGCGATGCGCTCATTGCTGCGTTTGCTAAAACCAAGCCTTTTCGAGCATATCTCAGCGGTAATTGCGCTTTATCGCCCTGGGCCTATGGGCATGAACTCGCACACCAACTATGCGTTGCGCAAGAACGGGCTGCAAGAGGTCGATTCGGTTCACCCGGAGCTCTCCGAATCGCTTTCTGAGGTTCTCGACCCGACCTACGGCTTGATTGTTTACCAGGAACAGGTAATGGCTGCGGCACAAAAGGCTGCGGGATTCACGCTTGGTAAAGCAGACTTGCTGCGTCGAGCCATGGGTAAGAAGAACAAGGAAGAACTAGACAAGCAATACGAAGGTTTCTCCGACGGCATGAAGGCCAACGGTTACTCAGAGGAGGCCATCAAGGCTCTCTGGGACACGCTGCTGCCATTCGCCGACTACGCCTTCAACCGCGCCCACTCGGCCGCATACGGCGTCCTTTCATACTGGACCGCCTATCTCAAGGCGAACTACCCGGCCGAATACATGGCAGCACTACTGACTTCGGTGGGTGACTCAAAAGATAAGCTCGGGCTCTACCTAAGCGAGTGTCGTCGCATGGGAATTAACGTGCTCGCGCCGGACGTAAACGAATCAATCGCGGCTTTCTCCGCGGTTGGCAAAGACATCCGCTTCGGCCTGGGTGCCGTTCGAAACGTCGGCCTAAACGTCGTTGATGGAATCGCTACCGCACGAGGTGAAAAGGGCCGATTTACGACTTTCCACGACTTCCTGCGCAAGGTTCCGGCCGTTGTCTGCAGCAAGCGAGTCATCGAATCTTTGATCAAGGCGGGGGCCTTCGATACTTTAGGTAACACCCGTCGTGCGCTCGTCGAAATTCACGAAGAAGCCGTCGATGCCCAGGCGTCGTTGAAGAAGAACGAAGCCGTGGGCCAGGTCGACCTCTTTGGTTCACTATTCGATTCAGACCCAGCAGTTGAAGATAGCTTTGGCGGCAGCGTTCCCGACCGCCCAGAGTGGGCCAAAAAGGAAAAGCTCGCCTACGAGCGAGACATGCTCGGGCTTTATGTCAGCGACCACCCACTAGCTGGGCGCGAGGCCCAAATTGCCCGCCACAGCCAGATGTCAATTACCGATTTGCACGCGAGTGAGACGATTGCCGATGGCGAAACCGTCACAATCGCAGGCTTGGTTACCTCGGTGCAGCACAAGGTGGCTCGCGCTTCGGGCAACCCCTATGGAGCCGTAACCGTAGAAGACTTCGAAGGTGAGCTCAATGTCATGCTCATGGGCAAGACCTACCAAGAGTTCGGAAGAAACCTTGAAGCCGACCAGATCGTGGTGGTTCGTGGGCGAGTGAGCCAGCGCGATGACGGAAAGAGCCTTAACGCCTACTCTATTGAAACCATTGAAGGTGGCGGCGATGGGCCTGCCGGGCCGCTGATTCTGAAAATTCAGGAGGCCGAAGCAACTCGCGAGCTTCTAGAAGACCTCGACCGCATTCTGAGAGGCAATACCGGCCCGGATGAAGTTCAGGTTCGCCTGATTAGCTCGGAACAAGAGCGACTCTTCAAGCTTCAGCCAAAGGTAAAAATCACCAGCGAACTGATTGGTGAACTCAAGGTTTTGCTCGGCGCATCCTGCCTAAGCGCCTAGAGCTTATCTCCGGGTTTCATGTAACTGCGCTGGTAGTAAAGCAGCGCTTCGTCTTCTGTCCCTGACAGCCCTTCGACAATATCCACGATGACTACTGCATTGTTTTCAATGCTGTGAATGTCACGGATTTTGGCAATCAAAATCGAGGTTGCCGCAGGGAAAACCGGCACTCCGTAAGGCCCCTCGTGCCAATCGGCCGGAACAAAACGCTGCGTGTTGTCAGCTGCCATTCGTTGCGCCAGCGCCACTGTTCCGGCTCCTAGCGTGTGAATCGCAACATACTTGCCCACGGCGAGGCTCGGGTAGGTGCTCGCGCCCTGCGACACATTGAAGCTGGCAAGCGGTGGGTTGGCGCCTAGCGAAGTCATCGAGGTGGCAGTGAAACCGATCGGTTTCTTTTCGGAATCGAGGAGGGTAATCACTGATACACCAGAGGCATGCCTTCTGAAACTGGAGCGCAGCGCTTCAGTCGGATCTTTTTCTGGGGTCAAATTTTGCATCTTCTACCTTTGTCTCAACCGCTTCAACAATAGTCAACCGGGCTTTGTTTCCATTTCAACGCCTAGAATTACATAGAACTCAGACGGAGGAACATTGATCGAATCGCCAAAGGTTAACTTGCGCGTCGTAGATCTGCGCGGCCAGTCACTCGATTCGCGTTTGGTAAACACCGCCGTTCCTCGCGCCTCAATCGACATTGATCTCGCGATCAGCCAGATTTCAGGGCTTCTCCAGGATGTTAAAACCCGCGGAGTCGATGCAGTCGTTGAGGTTACCCTCGAACGTGATGGGGTAGACCCCCGACCAATCAAGGTCGATAAAACGGAGCTTGCTCGAGCGTTAAGTGAACTCGAACCAGAGCTTCGTCGAGCAATTGAAGAATCCATCCTGCGAGTTCGCAAGGTTTCAGAGGCAACCATGCCAACGCCGGTCACAGTCGAGCTTGCGACCGGAGCCACAGTGCAACAGCGATACCAGCCGGTTGACTCGGTGGGGTTATACGTTCCGGGCGGTAAGGCCGTTTACCCATCATCAGTAGTCATGAATGTGGTGCCAGCCCAGATCGCCGGGGTACCGCGTTTGGTTGTCGCAACACCGGCGCAAAAAGACTTTGGTGGCCGGCCGCACCCTACGGTTTTGGCAACCTGCGCACTGCTGGGTGTTGATGAAGTCTTGTGTGTCGGAGGCCCGGCAGCAATAGCCGCCTTCGCTTACGGGCTTCCTCAGATCGGCTTCGAATCGGTAAACCTCGTGACCGGCCCAGGCAACATTTATGTGGCCGCAGCCAAGCGCGCACTGCGCGGAACCATCGGTATCGATTCGGAAGCGGGAACCACCGAAATCCTGGTTCTTGCTGATTCATCGGCAGACGCCAGATTCATCGCTTACGACCTGGTTAGCCAGGCGGAGCACGATGAGGCTGCTGCTGCTGTGCTCGTTACCGATTCGCAAGAGCTTGCCACCGACGTCCTTGCCGAGATCTCTGCAATCGCTGATCACACCAGGCACTCAGCGCGTGTGCGAACGGCGTTGGAAGGTCAACAGTCAGCGATTGTCCTGGTCGATGATTTGTCATCGGGCATCTCATTTGCCAATGCCTATGCCACAGAGCACCTGGAACTTCACACCCGTGACAACAATGACACGCTCTCAAAAATCACCAATGCCGGCGCGATTTTCATGGGTAGTTACTCTCCGGTCAGCCTCGGCGATTACATGGCGGGTTCAAACCACGTCTTGCCAACCGGGCAACAGGCAAAGTTCGGCGCCGGCCTGGGTGTCCTGAGCTTTCTTCGTGCCCAGCAGGTAATCGACTATGACTTCAACGGTTTGCACGCAATTGCATCCATGGTGAATGACTTTGCTCAATCGGAAGGCTTGCCCGCACACGGCGAAGCCATCACCGCTAGATTCAAGGATTAGGAAGGGGCCACCAAATGCATTGCCCATTTTGTAGATACCCAGACTCACGTGTAACCGATTCACGCACCTCGGATGATGGTTCATCGATTCGTCGTCGCCGCCAGTGCCCGGAGTGCAACATGCGATTCAGCACCACCGAAACCGCCAGTTTGCTGGTTGTGAAGCGCAGCGGAGTCACCGAACCTTTCCGTCGTGACAAGATCGTGAACGGTGTTCGTAAAGCCTGCCAGGGGCGCCCGGTTTCAGACGCTGACCTCGCACTTCTTGCGCAGGAGGTTGAGGAGAGCGTGCGTTCCAGCGGCGTCGCTCAGATAGACGCCTTCGATGTCGGCCTTGCCACTCTTGAACCACTTCGCAAGCTAGACGAAGTTGCCTTCATGCGTTTCGCGAGCGTTTACCAAGGATGGGAAACCCTGGAAGATTTTGAGGCCGCAATCGGTGTTCTAAAGCAAAACCGCGGCAGCCAATCCGACGAGAGCAACTAGTCAAGAATGTTCTATCGTTTCATCTTCAATAACGTCTTCGCCAAGATGGATCCCGAGCGCGCACACCACCTTGTGATGTTTGCAATTCGAGTTTCAGGTGCAATCGGCCTCACCAAGTTGGCTCGAGTGCGCCGAACCGGCAGGGGAGAGGTTCAGGCGTTTGGTCTGCACTTCGACGCTCCATTTGGTCTTGCCGCTGGCTTCGACAAAAACGCAGTGGCCATACGAGCCCTTGGTGACTTGGGTTTTTCTCACATTGAGATCGGCACCGTCACGGCAATTGCTCAGAGTGGTAACGAAAAACCCCGCCTATTTCGCTTGATCGCCGATCGCGCGCTTGTGAACCGCATGGGTTTCAATAACCAGGGAGCCGATGTGATCGCGGCCAGGCTCGAGAAACTTCGCCGCAGACATGGCACCAACCTGCCGATTATCGGCGTCAATATCGGTAAGTCACGAGTGGTCGAAGTTGAGAATGCGGTTGATGACTACCGCACGAGCGCTCGCTTGCTGTCCAAGCATGCTGACTACGTAGCCGTTAACGTCTCGTCGCCAAACACTCCAGGTCTTCGTTCGCTTCAGTCTGTTGAGTCGCTTCGCCCGATTCTTCTCGCCGTTCAAGCAGAGGCCGCCGGAAAGCCCATCCTGGTTAAGATCGCCCCCGACTTGGCTGACGAGGATGTAGTGGCCGTTGCCGATTTGGCACTCGAACTTGGGTTGGCCGGTGTGATTGCCACCAACACCACAATTTCGCGTGATGGTCTCAAGACCGAAGCGGCAAAGATTGCTGCAATCGGAGCAGGAGGGCTATCCGGCGCGCCGCTGAAAAAGCGTGCCATCGAGGTGCTCGAGATTCTTGCCAAACGTATTGAAGGCAGAGCATCGATCATTTCGGTTGGAGGCATAGAAACCGGTGAAGAAGCTAAGGCTCGCCTAGAGGCAGGCGCGACATTGGTTCAGGGATACAGCGGCTTCGTCTATGCGGGGCCTTTCTGGGCTCGCACAATCAACAAACTGCTCACGAAATAGCCGTCGAGTTTTACAAAAAAAGGGTGACCACGTCGGTGGTCACCCTTTTCAAATCTTGAGACTTATTCGACCTTGTCGCCGCGCTTAACCTGAGGTTTTGGAAGACGCATCGGGCGCATCTGAATCGAACGCATTGCCGCATACCAGCGAACACCCTTCTCGACCTTGCCCTTGCCGAACTTCTTCTCGATTGCGTTGCTGACGCGACGACCGATGATGAATGCATCGACACCGATGATTAGGAATAGCGCCCACATTCCAAGCAAGGTGTAGACCTGAACGGTCATGCTTCCCGCATAAGAAATGATGATCATCACGAACAAGGCTGGCATCACAAGCTGGCCAGCGGTGAATCGAGAATCGACGAGGTCTCGTGCCAAACGCTTCTGAGGGCCCTTGTCTCTCACGGTCAGGTAGCGCTCTTCGCCGCGCATCATGCCCTCGCGAGCCTTGCGACGCTCTTCGGCCGCCTTGGCCTTCGCTGCCTTGACCGCTTCAGGAGACTTATTGCCAACGATTGGTTTGAAGTTGGCCGCTTCTTGCTGCTTGCGGGCAGGGGTTGGTCGACCTTTTCCGCCGGCTGGAGTGTTTTCGCTCATTGATGTTCCTCAAATATCCAAGTTGGACTTTAAGATTACTCTCATGACACCTCCTGAGATTTCAATCGACACCAACCAGCTCGAACAAGCAAAGAAGCTGATCGATGCGGGCTTCGACAACGCAACTCGTGAACTTGAGAATCTGGTTCGCATCCCTGGCATCGCTTGGGAAGCATTCGAGCCTAAGAATCTCGAGCTAAGCGCCGAAACCATCGCCGAGCTGTTCCGCGAGACCGGTGTGTTTGAAGTTGTCGAGGTGCGTCGCGCCTCAATCGACGGAAAACCGGGTTCACCGGCTGTGGTGGCTCGCCGCGCCGCCCGAAACGGAAAGCCTCAGATCTTGCTTTACGCACACCACGATGTGCAGCCTCCTGGCGACGAGACCGCGTGGGAGACATCGCCATTTGAGCCCGTGACAAAAAACGGCCGCATGTATGGTCGAGGCGCCGCCGACGACAAAGCTGGCATCGTTTCTCACCTGGCCGCGATTCGCACTTTGGTGGACATCTGTGGGCCAGACTTCGAAGTGGGCATCAGCGTCTTCATCGAGGGGGAAGAGGAGGCCGGTTCACCTACCTTCCGCCCATTCCTAGAGCAAAACCAAGACATCTTGAAGGCTGACTGCATCGTGGTTGCCGACTCGGGCAACTGGTCGGAGACCATCCCGGCTCTTACCGCGACCCTTCGCGGCTTGGTTTCGCAGGTGATCGAAGTCAAAACCCTTGACCACGCGCTGCACTCGGGCATGTATGGGGGAGCGGTTCCTGACGCCATGACGGCAACCATCCGCCTGTTGGCCTCACTTCATGATGCAGAGGGAAACGTTGCCGTAGCCGGTCTGCATGAGGGCAAAGCCGCCGATTTACCTTATAGCGACGCAGATTTGCGACGCGACTCTGGGCTCCTTGATGGCGTCAGTCAGATTGGCTCCGGCACAATTTTGGATCGAATCTGGAACAAGCCTTCAATCACCGTAATCGGCATCGATGGTCAAACCGTCGCGCTGTCATCAAACACGATGTTGCCAGCGGTCAGTTCCAAAATCTCTATGCGCATCGCCCCAGGGCAGAAGCCCGAGGATGCCCTCGCGGCTCTTCGAGCGCACCTAGAGGCTCATGTTCCGTTTGGTGCTCAGCTCAAGTACGGCGAGGTTGAACTAGGTAAGCCGTTTGCAGTAGACGACACCGGTTGGGCCTCGGAGCTTGCCCGCGTTTCGCTCAAGGCCGCCTGGGATGAGACCGCTGTCGACATCGGTGTAGGTGGCTCAATCCCTTTCATTGCCGACCTGATCGAGGTATTCCCGGGTGCTCAAATCTTGGTTACCGGCGTTGAGGACCCGGATTCGCGAGCGCACAGCCCGAATGAGTCAGTTCACCTAGATTCCCTTAGAAAAACTATGTTGGCCGAGGCCCTAATGTTGCTCGGCGGGAATGCTTTTTCAATCTGACCTGTTTTAGACTTAGCTAACGCAATCTTTCAGCGAATGGAGCCAAAATGACTGACACTCTTACTCACGGTGTAGAACTTACCGAGCAAGCCAAGAGCAAGGTTCGCGCGCTTATCTCGGCTGAGGGCCGCGATGACCTTCGCCTTCGCGTCGCCGTCCAGCCTGGTGGCTGCTCGGGTCTTATCTACCAGCTTTACTTCGATGAACTGCTCGAAGAGTCAGACTCTGTCAAGGACTTCGACGGCGTCGAGGTGGTAGTAGACAAGATGAGCGTTCCTTACCTAGATGGCGCATCAATTGACTTCGAAGACACCATTCAGAAGCAGGGTTTCACAATCGACAACCCAAACGCCGAGGGCTCATGCGCCTGCGGCGACTCGTTCAACTAGAGATTTTCAACAAAGACCCGGACGCCATCGAGGCGAGCCGGGTTTTTTGTTTAAATTAGGTCGCGATTTGACGTGTTTTTGGGGGATTAGCCCCAGCCCGAGGCGTAGACTTACAAGGTAACGATTCGATATTCGAAGGGTCGATTGTGCTTTCTAAGCGTGGATTGAAGTGGGCCGCAGTGCCCGCAATTGCTTCTCTGTCTCTACTCCTAACTGGGTGTGCGTCAGATGAGTTTGCTCGAGGTTATTTGCCAGGTACTCCAGGCATCACTAACCACACCGACCGCATCGTCGGCCTATGGACTACCAGCTGGATCGTCCTGTGGGCCGTCGGCATCATCGCGTGGGGCCTCATGGCCTGGGCGATCGTTGTTTACCGCCGTCGCAAGGGCGAGACCGGCCTTCCGGTTCAGCTGCGATACAACAACCCAATCGAAGTGTTGTTCACCGTAGTCCCATTGATCCTTGTCGTTGGCTTCTTCGCCTTCACGGCACGTGACATCCAGGCGATCGAGGCTCCTACCGCCAACCCTGACGTCAAGATCCAGGTCATTGGCAAGCAGTGGAGCTGGGACTTCAACTATGTGAACGCCAACGTTTACGAGGCTGGCATTCAGTCGCAGTTCAAGGGCCAAGAGGGCAGCGAAGCCTCACTTCCAGTTTTGTACTTGCCAGTTGGTAAGACCGTCCAGATTGACTTGACCTCACGCGACGTAATCCACTCATTCTGGGTTATCGACTTCCTTTACAAGAAGGACATGTTCCCAGCACGCACCAACCACATGTATTTCACGCCTGAAAAGGTTGGAACCTACAAGGGCAAGTGTGCCGAACTCTGTGGTGAGTACCACTCAATGATGTTGTTCAACGTCAAGGTGGTTCCTCAGGCCGAGTATGACGCTCACATGGCTCAGCTAGCTGCTGCCGGCAACGTTGGTCAGCTAGACGCGAAGTTCTCTCGCAACCAGAACCTACCTGCAGACAACCCAGAAATCCGAGGCTAACGAAGAATGGCTACCGCAACTAAGTCAAACGTGGGCACCGCCAAGAAGACCAAGGGGCAAATCCTGGTCGACTGGATTACTACTACCGATCACAAGAAGATCGGTTACCTATACCTGATTACCTCGTTCCTGTACTTCCTAGTTGGCGGTGTGATGGCTCTCGTCATCCGTGCTCAGCTGGCAGCGCCGGGTCTTGAGGTTGTCGCAACAAAGGAGCAGTACAACCAGCTCTTCACCATGCACGGCACCATCATGTTGCTGATGTTTGCGACTCCTTTGTTCGCGGCATTCGCCAACATCCTGATGCCGGTTCAGATCGGTGCCCCGGATGTGGCTTTCCCACGTTTGAACGCCATCGCTTACTGGTTCTACTTCTTCGGTTCGTTCGTTGCGGTCGCAGGCTTCTTCACCCCACAGGGTGCAGCGAGCTTCGGTTGGTTTGCTTACGCACCGCTTTCGAACACGACCTTCTCACCTGGCTTGGGTGGAGACCTCTGGGTCTTCGGTCTTGCCCTCGGTGGTTTCGGAACCATCATGGGTGGTGTCAACTTCATCACCACAATCTTGACCATGCGTGCACCTGGTATGACCATGTGGCGCTTGCCGATCTTCACCTGGAACACCCTAGTTACCTCAATCTTGGTCATCATGTGTTTCCCCCCTCTAGCAGCAGCACTGTTCGCACTTGGTGCAGACCGCCGCTTCGGAGCTCACATCTTTGACCCAGCCAACGGTGGCCCAATGCTTTGGGAGCACCTGTTCTGGTTCTTTGGTCACCCAGAGGTTTACATCTTGGCGTTGCCATTCTTCGGTATCGTTTCTGAGATCTTCCCGGTATTCAGCCGCAAGCCAATCTTTGGTTACAAGACCCTGGTCTACGCAACCATCGCGATTGCTGCGCTTTCGATGACCGTGTGGGCTCACCACATGTACGTAACCGGAACCGTTTTGCTACCGTTCTTCGCGTTCACCACTATGTTGATCGCGGTTCCGACCGGCGTGAAGGTGTTCAACTGGATCGGCACAATGTGGCGCGGATCGGTTACCTTCGAGACTCCGATGCTTTGGTCACTTGGCTTCTTGACCACCTTCATTTTCGGTGGTTTGACCGGTGTCATCCTGGCCTCGCCAGTGCTTGACTACCACCTATCAGACAGCTACTTCGTCGTCGCCCACTTCCACTACGTTGTGTTCGGAACCGTTGTGTTCGCGATGTTCGCAGGTATCTTCTTCTGGTATCCAAAGATGACCGGAAAGATGCTGAACGAGCGTCTGGGCAAGATTCAATTCTGGATGCTGTTCGTCGGCTTCCACGCAACCTTCTTGATTCAGCACTGGTTGGGCGTCATCGGTATGCCACGTCGTTATGCAACCTACCTACCTGAAGACGGCTTCACCTGGATGAACCAGTTGTCAACCGCCGGTTCGGTATTGCTAGCACTGTCATTCTTGCCATTCCTTTGGAACGTTTACATCACCGCTCGCAAGGGCACCGTGACCACGCTGAACGACCCATGGGGTTACGGACGCTCACTTGAGTGGGCTACCGCATCTCCGTTCCCACGCCACAACTTCACTTCGATTCCTCGCGTTCGATCAGAATCGCCTGCATTCGACTTGAACCACCCAGAGTTCGCAGCTCCAGAAGCGCAGGCTTCGGCAAGCAAGAAGGGCTAATCGACCATGAAATTCAACGGAAGACTCTTCTGGTTTCTAACCGCGTTCTACATCGTTGACGCGGCTGGCTACGCGATTTGGTATGCCAACTCTTACAACGGTGGCTTCGAACCAATCGGAACCGCAGCGATTGCGATGCTGGGCATCATGTCAGCGTTCTTGGCCTTCTACCTACAGAAGACCGACAAGGTTCAGGGAAGCGTTCCTGAAGACCGTCTAGACGCAAACATCGAGGATGGCGACACCGAGATTGGTTTCTTTGCTCCTTGGAGCTGGTGGCCATTCTTCCTCGGCCTCTTCGGTTCGATCGTGTTCGCTTCACTTGCAATCGGATGGTGGTTGTTCTTCATCGGATTCCCACTAGCCCTTGTAGCACTGATCGGATTCGTATTCGAGTTCCACCGCGGCCAGTACGCACACTAAGTTTCAAAAATAGAAAACCCCTCCTACGGGAGGGGTTTTCTCTGTGTCTAGGGGAGTCCTATTGTCTCTCGCGTCACTTGTTCAGCGGGTGCTCCATTTCGCCCTCTGAATGCGAACTTAGAACCTCTGAGATGACGACCCGATATGCGTCATACCAGCGTTTAGCCTGACGCTTGGCTTGTAGGTGAGTCTCGTCTCTACTAAAGGCTCTCAGCGCCTCCTGCGACTCGAAATAGTAGACAACTGAGCGTTCGGAGCGGTCCTCGCTCCACCAACGCTCAGCGCCAATGTAGCCAGGAGTCGCGATAGCGACATCCATGATGATTGCATCGAGTCGGTGGAACTCTTCGTCGTAGGTGCCTGGCTTGAATAGAAATGTGGCTGAGATCATGAGTCAAGTATCTATCAGAAGTGCGAGGCTTCCGGTTAAAGCAATGGGCCGGAACCCTTTCGGATTCCGACCCTGATGCTTGGGTTGTTACTTCTTCGCAGCTGGCTTTTTGGCTGCAGGCTTCTTCGCAGAAGAGGTCTTGGCAGGTGCCACGGCCTTCTTCTTTGGAGCCTCTGTAACTGCCGGTGCGTGATCGTGGTGTGCCGCATCGAGTTCACCCTGAGTGACCGGCGCAATGCGGTCCTCGAAGTAGAAACGAGATAGGCCGGCACGAACACGTGCACCTAGAGTGATCTTGCCCTGGGCGTTCGGGCGAGCAAGGGTTGGCTGGTAATCCTTGAAGTCAACCAGCTTGTACTGCTCAAACGCGTCCAGCGGCTCGTGAACCTCGATGTACTCGCCGTGAGGCATACGAATGATTCGACCAGATTCGCGGCCGTGTAGGGCGATTTCGCGGTCCTTGCGCTGAAGCGAGAGACAAACTCGCTTGGTGACGATGAACGCGATGATTGGGCCAACGATCAAGATGATCTGAATCGAGGTCAAAACCTGGTTCAGAGACATCAGGAAGTTGGTTGCGATCAAGTCGGTGCTCG
>JBEDKF010000087.1:0-7800 GCA_041172305.1 Actinomycetota bacterium
GATGGCGGCCTAGGCATGGGTCACTAAGACCCAATTCTTAGAAACGTTTTTCTTAGAGACCGAGTTTTTCGGTTAGTCGAGAGAGATCGTTGCCTTCAAGAACGTAGTCGGCATGTTCGCGCACAATTGGCTTGCAGTTGAAGCCGACGCCTAGCCCGGCGGCTGCCATCATCGACAGGTCGTTCGCCCCATCGCCAACAGCAACCGTGTTCTCGATCGGGGTTTCAGTAACCGAAGCCCATTCAAGCAGCGCATCGGCTTTAGCCTGACGATCGACGATTGCTCCCAAAACCTTGCCGGTTAGAAAACCATCAACTACTTCGAGTTGATTTGCGCGTGCAAAATCCAATTCGAGGATTTCGGCTAGGGGAGCGAGAAGCTGATTGAAGCCACCAGAAACCGCTCCAACCTTTCCACCGGCCGCGTGAACCGCATCGATTAGGGCCTTAGCGCCGGTTGTGACGGTGATGCGCTGCTGAACATCGGCGAAGACGCTTTCGGGCAATCCAGCCAGAGCTTTGACTCGTTCGATGAGGCTTTCAGCGAAATCCAGTTCACCAGCCATTGCGCGCTCGGTTACGGCTGCTACTTCTGCGCGTTTGCCGGCGACATCGGCCAATAATTCGATGACTTCATCCTCGATGAGAGTTGAGTCGACATCAAAGACAACTAAATACTGGGTCACGGAGTAACCAGGACGCCCTTTCCAACCACGGTAATACCCGAGTCGGTGACGAAGAATCCACGGTCAAGATCACGTTGTTTGTCGACACCGATCGATGCGCCGTCGGCTACTACGACGCTCTTGTCGAGGATAGCCTTTCGAACGGTGCAATCGCGGCCAATTTGAACGCCGTCAAGCAAAATAGAGTCGGTAACCAAAGCCCGCGAGTGCACGCGAACATTCGGAGAAAGCACGCTGCGTTCCACAATGCCGCCCGAAACCACGGTTCCAAGAGACACAATCGAATCGGTTGTGCGCCCCTGGTTGCCTTCACCGTCGTGAACAAACTTGGCCGGCGGCAGGTTGATCTGCTGAGTGTGAACTGGCCATTCGCTGTTGTAAAGGTTGAAGACCGGCATAACCGAGATCAAGTCCATGTGGGCCTCGTAATACGAGTCCATCGTTCCAACATCGCGCCAGTATGAGTGGTCACGTTCGGTTGAACCTGGAATCTCGTTATAGGTGAAGTCGTAGACGCCCGCATCTTCGCGACTAACCATGTATGGAACGATGTCGCCACCCATGTCGTGCGATGAAGTCTCAAGCGTGCCGTCGTGCTCGATCGCGTCGATCAGAGCTTGGGCCGTAAAGACGTAGTTTCCCATTGAAGCCAGAACTTCGCCAGGGGAGTCTGGGAGGCCCTTAGGGTCGGCAGGCTTTTCCTTGAACTGTGCAATTTTGGTGTGGTCTTTGTCATCTACCTCGATGACGCCAAACTGGTTAGCCAAGCTGAGAGGCTGGCGGATTGCGGCAACTGTCACGCCGCGGCCCGACTTCACATGGTCTTTGATCATTTGGTCGAAGTCCATGCGGTAGACGTGGTCAGCACCGACCACGACAACGATGTCTGGGCGTTCGTCGCTCAGAAGGTTCATGCTTTGCAGGATGGCGTCTGCCGAACCTGAGAACCAACGCTTGCCCAAACGCTGCTGTGCAGGCACAGAAGCCACGTATGCGCCAAGTAGAGGCGACATGCGCCAGGTCTGTGAGATGTGGCGGTCGAGGCTATGTGACTTGTATTGAGTCAAGACCACGATGCGACGCAAACCCGAATTGATCAGGTTAGACAACGCAAAGTCGATTAGACGGTAGCTGCCTCCGAAAGGAACCGCAGGCTTAGCGCGATCCGCGGTCAGAGGCATTAGACGCTTGCCCTCGCCGCCGGCGAGAACCATTCCAAAAACGCGTAGAGCACTCATGATTCAAATGTTATTCGGCAAATGTGTCGGCGGAGTAACATGGCGACATGAGAATCGACCTGATCAGCAAAGAATATCCACCTGCCATCTACGGCGGAGCGGGCGTGCATGTCGCGGAACTAGTGAGAGTTCTTCGTCGACAGATTGATGTTCAGGTGCGTTGCTTCGGTGAAGAACGTAATGAAAAAGATACATTCGCATACCGTCACAACAGCGAGTTTGACGGCGCGAATGGCGCTTTGCAGACCATGGCCGTCGATTTGAGCATGGTTTCCGATATTGCTGGTGCCGACCTGGTTCACTCTCACACCTGGTACGCCAACTTCGCTGGTCAGGTTGCCGGCAGCCTGCACGGAATTCCACACCTAATCACCGCCCACAGCCTCGAACCGCTTCGTCCGTGGAAAGAGCAGCAGCTCGGCGGCGGATACCGCCTTTCATCCTGGGTGGAACGCACCGCATACGAAGGCGCGACCGGAATCATCGCGGTTTCAGACGGAATGCGTAAAGACATTCTTCGCGCCTACCCGCAACTTGACCCGAACAAAGTCACCGTGGTTCATAACGGAATCGACTTGGATGCCTTCCAGGCGGCCGATAACCCTGATCTCGTGCGAGCAAACGGAATCGACCCTGACAAGCGCAGCGTGGTTTTCGTCGGACGCATCACGATGCAGAAGGGCTTGCCATACCTAATCAAGGCGGCTCGCGAATTGCCAAGTGACGTTCAGCTAGTGCTGTGCGCCGGAGCACCAGACACCCCGGAGATTCTGGCCGAAGTCACCGAGCTCGTCAATGAACTTCGAAAGCATCGCGACAATGTGGTGTGGGTCGAGAAGCATGTAAACCGCGCCGAATTGATCGCAATCTTGTCTGCGGCAACCGTGTTTGCCTGCCCTTCGATCTACGAACCGCTTGGAATCGTGAACCTCGAAGCCATGGCCTGTGGCACCCCGGTGGTTGCTACTGCTACCGGAGGTATCCCTGAGGTAGTCGCACATGGAGAAACCGGCTTGCTGGTTGAAATCGAGCAACTGCAAGACGGAAGCGGAAAACCGCTGGACGAAGGAAAATTCGTTGCCGACTTTGCCGCCGCCTTAAACCAAATGCTTGCCCACCCGAGACTCGCCGAATTCGGCGCTGCCGGGCGCAAGCGTGTTGAAGAACATTTCAGTTGGGACAGTATTGCTGAACAAACTATTGGTGTCTATCAGAGAGCCATCGCCGGAAACCTCTAGGCTGAATGCATGTCCCGCGTTATTGATCTAAACAATGTCACTGTGGTGCGCGATCAGCGCCCGATTCTCAACAATGTCGACTGGCAGGTTGAATCTGACCAGCGCTGGGTCATTGTCGGCCCAAACGGCGCAGGCAAAACCACGTTGCTTCGCGTTGCCGGGGCACAAATTCACCCATCAAGCGGTCAGGCCACCATCCTTGACGAGCGCCTAGGTGAAATCAACGTCTTCGAACTTCGCACCCGCATCGGTTTTGCATCAAGCGCACTTGCTTCACACATTCCGAATTCAGAAACAGTTCTAAACGCCGTGATGACTGCCAGCTACGCGGTAACCGGTCGATGGAATGAGAAATACGACGATATCGATGAGCGTCGCGCACGCCGCGTTTTGAATGAATGGGCGCTCGATAACTTTGCAGACCGCGCATTCGGCACCCTCAGTGACGGAGAGCGCAAGCGCACCCAGATTGCACGTGCAGTCATGCCAGACCCAGAACTTCTTCTCTTGGATGAACCGGTTGCAAGCCTGGATCTAGCCGCCCGCGAGCAAACCATCAGCATCATTGGCCAGTATGCGTCGGCTCCAACCGCACCAGCGATGGTCATGGTCACCCACCACCTGGAAGAAATCCCAGCCGGGTTCACCCACGCGCTGATTCTCCGCGAAGGTCAGGTCTATGCCGCGGGGGAGATCGGTCACACTTTAACCTCTACCAAAATTTCCGAAGCATTCGGCTTCAACGTCGAGGTCGACTACTCGGATGGCCGCTACCGCGCCCGCGCCAAGCACTAAAAAAGTTCAGATTTAGTGCTTTCCCTAGCACATTCGTTCTGTTATGCTTGTCCCTTGTTGCTATTGAAGCAACCACCCCAAAGTTTTTAAAGAAATCCGTTAGAACAACTAGGAAGTTACCCATGAAGGCAGACATTCACCCAAAGTACGAGACCGTTGTATTCCGCGACTTGGCCTCGGGTGTAGCGTTCCTTACTCGCTCAACCGTGTCAAGCAGCAAGACCATTGAGTGGGAAGACGGCAACAGCTACCCAGTTTTCGACGTTGAAATCTCTTCAGCATCACACCCGTTCTACACCGGTAAGCAGCGCATCATGGACACCGCAGGTCGTGTCGAACGCTTCAACGCCCGCTACAAGGGATTTGGCGCCTAAGCCAAGGCTTAGTCACTTAGGATTTGGCGCCTAAAGGTCAAACCCTTACCGCAAGTCGCTTCGGCGACTGGCAAAGACTTCGGTATCTAATACATATCGCGGGACCAGGGATGTCCACACATCCTCAGGTTGAGATAGAAAAACCTCGCTTCGGCGAGGTTTTTCTTTTAACTAAACCTTTGGTTTAGATTGCTTCGGAAGTTAAAGCTTTAGCGGCCAGCCGCGCTTGCTGGTGAAGTCGGGGTTGTTTCGCCTCATGAACGACTCGAAGTCGGCGTCTAGATAATCACTCCAGCCGACCTGTAGGTCATGCAACTCGGCCGCTGTTGATGGCAACTCGGCCGACCAGCGGCGGGCAATAGCCTGAGCAACCCGCCCGGCTGCCACGGCATCAGCGGTCGCGTTGTGCGCATCATCCAGGCTCACGTTATAGAACTCAGCCGCGTTTTCTAGGCGGCGCTTGCCCTTGCGAAACTTGTCTTTGAATTTGTCGATGACCAATGGATCGATGATCGGCCCAGGGTCAGAAAGCGGTGTCAATCCGTGTCGCAGGGCCTCGTAGTGCAAAATCGTGAAGTCGTATGGCGCGTTGTAGGCGACAACCGGAATCCCGCGTTCGAAGAAACCGCGAATGGTCTCTAGAACTTCCGACACGACTTCATTGGCTGGTCGGCCGTCGCGTCGCGCTATCTCCGTGGTGACGCCGTGAACATCGCTGGCTTGAGTTGGAATGTCAATTACTGGGTCGGCCAACCACTCGATGTCATTTCCGATGATTTCACCGTTAGCATCCAGTTCTACCGCGCACGCAGTGACGATTCGAGCATCGGTTAGGTCAAGCCCCGTCGTTTCCAAGTCGAAAACAGCTATGTTCTGCGCCCAGCTGGGCAGGTCGGGGGTGAAATCGAAACTCAGTTGCTGATCTGTCATTCTTAAAGGCTAGCGATAACTAGCGACAAAGGCCTGCGCCACGGGCGACCTCGAGTGCAGCCTTGGAAAGGTTCATGCTGAAGATGTGAAGGCCCGGCGCTCCGGCGTCGATTAAGTCTCGAGCAAGGTTGATTGAGTAATCCATGCCAATCACACGCGCTTCTGCCTCGGAACCGGCACCTTCAAGCTTCTTCAAGAGCTCTTCTGGGATTGCTGCGCCACTCATCTCGGCCATTCGAAGGACTTTTGCCGCGTTTCCGACAGGCATCAGCCCGGGGATGATCGGCATAGTCGCACCGGCCACCTTGGCGCTGGAAACCAAGTCGGTGTAAGCCTCAACGGTAAAGAAGAGCTGAGTCATCGCGTATGTGGCACCAGCCGATTGCTTCATTTCTAGAACCATCGAGTCGTGTTCCATGTGCGGTGACTCAGGGTGAACCTCGGGAAAAGCTGCGACGCCAACTTCTAGGTCGGATGTCTGGCGTACTAGGTGAACCAATTCAAGAGCGCTTTTCAGCTCACCATTGAACAGGGCATCCGGGTTGTCTTTGGGCGCATCTCCGCGCAGGGCGAGGATTGAGTGAACACCGGCATCCTCGAAACGTCTGATGGTCTCGGCAGTGCTCGCCCGAGAGCCACCCACGCACGTGAGGTGACCGATTGTCATGATTTCTTTTGCCATGCGCTCGACCACGGCAAGCGATGTTTCACGGTTTGATCCGCCGGCGCCGTAGGTCACCGAGACGAAGTCAGGGGAGACCTCCATCAGCGCGTCGAATGATTTCCACAGCTGATCTGCCGCTTCAGCTTCGTTGCGTGGTGGAAAAAATTCAAACGAAAGCGCTGGCTCTTGCTTACCCGAACGCGCACCGAGCGCTTCAGTTACGGTCTCGAACGGACCAACCGAAGATTTTCTGAGCAGGGGAGAGTCGGGCATTTGATAAGTATATTCCAAGCCTCAGCCAGATAACGCCTCGGGTAGACTTGAAGCCTATGTTTACCCCTCGCTCGCAGCAGCTTCTTGACGCAATCAAATCCCGTGTAGTCGTGGCCGATGGCGCCATGGGCACGATGATTCAAGATGCAAATCCGAGCATGGATGACTTTCAAAACTATGAGGGCTGTAACGAGATCCTGAACGTTACTCGACCCGACATCATCACTGGCATTCACGCCCAGTATTTGAAGGCCGGCTCGGAAGCCATTGAGACCAATACCTTCGGCGCCAACTTTGCGAATTTGGCCGAATACGGCATCGAAGATCGCATCGAAGAACTCGCTCTTGCCGGCGCACAGGTTGCCCGTAAGGTTGCCGACGACTTCAGCACCGAAGATATGCCGCGCTTCGTTTTAGGTTCGGTTGGTCCGGGCACCAAATTGCCAAGCCTTGGTCACGAGAAGTTCTCTGTCCTGCGCGACGCCTATCAGAAGCAAACCGTTGGGCTCTTGAACGGCGGAGTCGACGCAATCTTGATCGAGACTGCACAGGACTTGCTGCAAGCGAAGAGCGCAGTGATTGGCGCGAAGCGCGCGATGAAATCTCTGAACACTTTCGTGCCGATCATTGTTTCGGTCACCATTGAAACAACTGGCACGATGCTCCTCGGCTCTGAGATTGGCGCGGCACTAACCGCCCTGAGTGCCCTTGGCATCGACTCGATCGGTTTGAACTGCGCGACAGGTCCAACCGAAATGAGCGAGCACCTTCGCTATCTCTCGAAATATTCGAACCTCCCGGTAACCGTGATGCCAAACGCGGGTTTGCCAATCCTGGGCCCTCACGGCGCACACTACCCGTTGAGCCCGGTTGAGTTGGCTACCGCCCAACTTCAGTTTGTAAACGACTACGGTGCCGGATTGGTGGGTGGTTGCTGCGGAACTACCCCCGCACACATCCAGGCCGTCGCAGAAGCGGTGGCCGGCAAGAAGCCGGCAAGACCGACCCTAATCATTGAGCCTGGTTTGGCCAGCCTCTACCAGCACCAGCCGTTCGACCAGACCATGACCTACCTTTCGATTGGCGAGCGAACCAACGCCAACGGATCGAAGGCTTTCCGCGAGGCAATGCTGGACGAGAACTGGGAAGAATGTCTTGAAATCGCCCGCTCTCAGACTCGTGAGGGCGCCCACCTTCTCGACGTATGTGTTGACTATGTCGGCCGCGATGGCGTGCGCGACGCTCGCGAACTAGTCAGTCGCCTGGCTACCGCAACCACGTTGCCGCTGGTGCTCGATTCAACGGAACCCGCGGTTCTTGAAGCAGGCCTCGAGTGCATGGGTGGCCGCGCCATGATCAACTCGGTGAACTACGAGGATGGCGACGGCCCGGCATCACGCTTTGCTCGCATCATGCCGTTGGTCATGGAGCACGGAGCCGCAGTTGTGGCCCTAACCATTGACGAAGAAGGCCAGGCTCGAACCGCCGACACGAAGTTTGCGATCGCCGACCGTCTGATCAAGGATCTGACCGAGAACTGGGGCATGAACCTTGTCGACATCACCGTTGACACCCTGACCTTCCCGATTGCCACCGGCCAGGA
>JBEDKF010000088.1:0-8171 GCA_041172305.1 Actinomycetota bacterium
CACAGCCTAATGTCTGTGTAATCACGTATCCTTATAGCAACCCCAAAAGACCATAGCCCAAACGTTTAGGTCAGGTCTGCGGGGAGATGGTAACTAAATATGGGGATGATCGGTTTCGACAGTGCATGTGTAACTGGATGAAGCGGGTCGAGAATGTAGCGTCAACTCGTAAATGTCCGCTGCAAACTATAAGTGCTAAATCATCACGCACTGACTTCGCCCTAGCTGCTTAATAGCCCCTAGCCCCGAAGTCCGTTAGACCAGGTTTGATTTCGTCCTGGACCCTAGCGTCATTTAGAAATCTTGCTGAGAAGTTATGCCTTAGGGCTTCTTGGGACTTTAACTAAGACTGGGCCCGTCGGTTATGTCGCTTCAAGCTAGCACCGGGGCCGAGTAGAACCTTATTGAAGCTACACCCGTAGAAGAGCTAGAAACTCTGTATTGGACGGGGGTTCAATTCCCCCCATCTCCACTCAGGGCGGTTCCGCAAGGAACAAGCCAACGAGTCATCCCATACGCAAGAGCCCCGTAACCGCGGGGCTCTTGTCGTTTCTGGGTCTTAGGCTTAGACCTATGTCCGACTATCAGCTGATCGAGTGCAGCCTAGGGCAGCACGGTCAACAAATCCTAGATATTTTCAATGACGCCATCCTCAACTCGACGGCGCTATATGAATACCAGCCGCGCACAATGCAAACTATCGAAACTTGGTTCGCGACCAAGGTTGCCGGTGGTTTTCCAGTCTTAGGTTTGCTTGATTCCGATGGCAAACTCCTTGGCTTCGCCAGTTACGGCGCTTTCAGGCCTCAGCCTGCCTACAAATACACGGTTGAGCATTCTATTTATGTGCACGCTTCCCACCGAGGTCGGGGGTTGGGGCGAGCGTTGCTTGATGCCATCATCGTTTCAGCCAAAGCGGATCAGCGGCATGCGCTTATTGGGGTAATCGATGCCCAAAACCAAGCCAGCATCAGCCTGCACGAGTCATTGGGCTTTCAATTGGTCGGCACGCTGCCACAGGTTGGCTACAAATTTGGGCGTTGGTTAGATGCAGCCATGTATCAATTGACGCTGCCAACTACTGGTGACCCTGTTGACGGCTAGGGCAGCGGCGGAAGCCAAAAGCCAAGGAGTCATCCCACGACTAGCCGACCACTAGAAATGGTTGGCTTTAGCAGGCCTTTCGGGTTTAGGAGTAGCATCAAATCATGAGTGAAAAAGCAAACAGCAGCGAGACAGACCTGCGCGCACTTGCCAAGAAGTCGATTAAGAAGAAGCGAGATGCTTGGCAGTTCTTGATCGTGACAGTCGTTGTTAATTCCGGCCTGTCTGTGATCTGGGGAATGTCAGGCGGGGGTTACTTTTGGCCAGCCTGGGTCATCTTTGGAATGGGAATCGGTGTTGTGCTTTCTTTTGCTGACGCCTACCTGCCAACTTTCAGGTCTCAAATCTCAGAATCTCAAATCGACGCGGAAATTGAGCGTCTCAAGAAAGCTGGGCGCATCTAGCGCCAAGAGGAACGAAACATGTCATTTTTTGATGCGATAAAGAGCTATTTCAAGAACTACGCCACATTCACAGGCCGCGCTCGTCGCAGCGAATTCTGGTTCACGGTTCTCTTCACCGTTCTCGTCAGTTCGGCAATCTCAATCATTACCCCAGGGCACCGTGAGGTGATGGGCGATTTAGAAATCGACCAGAGTTCGGCGCTGTCAAACCTATGGTCGCTCGCAACTATCGTTCCTTCGTTGGCGGTGACCTGGCGCCGTTTGCACGACACAGGTCGCTCGGGCAAATACTTCTTCTTCATTCTGATTCCAATCGCAGGTGTCATCATGTTGCTAATCGAGCTAACTCGTGACAGCCAGCCTGGTGAAAACCAATACGGTTCTCCAGTGAAGGCGGCGAAGGAATAGTGGCTATTGCAGCAGACCGCCCAAATTCAGCACTCCTAGTCATCGATGTCCAGAACGGCGTCGTCGAAGGCGCATACAAGCGCGATGAAGTGATCGCAAACATCGAATCTGCGGTTGCAAAGGCTCGCGCTGCCGGAGTGCCTGTGGTTTGGGTTCAGCACTCTGATGAAGAACTAGTTATCGACTCCAACGAGTGGCAGCTCGTTTCAGAGCTGATTCCGCTGAACGGTGAGGCGATGGTTCGCAAGACCTTCCGCAGCTCGTTCGAGGGAACGAACCTTGAAGAAGTTCTAGTAAGCCTCAATGCCGGGCATCTAATCGTGTGCGGCGCTCAGACCAACAACTGCATTCGCCACACCTCTCACGATGCACTAGCCAAGGGTTACAACGTCACGCTAATAGCTGACGCACACACGACCACCGGATACGAGTGGGGCGGCCATGTCGTCAGCGCACAGGCTGTGGTCGAGGAGCAGAACGGTAACTTCAACGAACAGTTACCAGGCCGCGGCGGCCGCGCGATTCCACTGGCACAATTGAGCCTATGAATCACACCCTCGGCGAATGGCTAGTGAGCTATGGAACCCAAGCTTTCGAAATCATTGGCACTCTAGCTTTCGCTTTATCGGGTTTGATTGAAGCGGCTCGCAAGAAGTTAGACATTGTCGGCATGGCAATTGTTACTTCGCTGGCAGCCTTTGGCGGTGGAACCCTCCGAGACATCCTGCTCGACCGACGTCCATTTTTCTGGGTTCAAAATGAAATCTGGATATGGGTAATCCTAATAATGTGCGCTTTGGCGCTGCTGTTCATGCGCGCACGTCACATCGAACTAACCGAGCGCACCATGCAGTGGCCAGATGCCCTTGGTCTTGGCATCTTCGCAGCAAGCGGCACTCAAATTGCGATTACGGCAGGTATGACCCCCATCATCGCCGTAGTCATGGGCGTTATCACCCCTGTCTTTGGTGGAGTTCTGCGTGACGTTGTGGTCAACGAAATCCCAAGAGCATTCAACGATCACCAGCCATACGCGGTTATCGCCTTTGCTGGGGGATGGTTGGTGGTGGCCCTAAACCTTCTCGGTTGGCCATCATTCTGGGCAATTGCAGCCGGCGCACTTGTAATCACGGTGTTGCGATTGATGGCGGTTGTGTTTGGTTGGCGTTTGCCAACCTGGCGCGTTTAAGCGTCGAACAAATTTTTAGGCTAGGTCGTCCGAGCACGGTGACAGTTGGGCCACGCGCTGTGGCGTAACTCCAAGCAAAACTGCGATATCGCGCATGGTAAGACCTTCATCGCGCATGCGACCGACTACGTCGCGAATCTCGTTAGAGGCTTCTTCTTGAAGGCGGTTCGCATCGCGCATCTTCGCTTGAGCAGCCTCAATGTCGCAAATGATGCCAGGCATCACAGCTTCAACCTTCACAACAATTTCGCACTGCGATTCACCGGAAGACTTTTCGGCTAGGGCCTTGAGCTGCTCTGTGGCCTTATCAAGACGCTTCGAAACGGTGGTGAAGTTATCAAGTTCAGGGCAGGCAATCAACCATCCGTCAGCTTGACGTTCTGCGGTCGCAGTGATTTTCATGATCTACCTCCTTCTCGATTGCTTCGTTTCAATCTTAGCGCGCCATTTTGTCTAGGGCTACTTGACTATTCTAGTAAAGGTGTGCTTTACTAAACGACTGTAAGCCCGAAACACGGGAAATTCAAGACATTTCAAAGGTAAACATGAACATCTTTTTGGCAGTCGCCGCACTCGTATTCTCAGCACTAACCGCCTTCACTTTCTGGAAGGCCGGAACCATGAAGGCTAAGGCGTCGGAAGAAACACTTCTCGGTGCTGGCATGGGTTGGGTCAAGGGCCGCATGGGCTTCACCCGCACTGTTGCTTGGCTTGAAATCCTTGGTGCCGTCGGCATCATCGCAGGCCCAATCGGTGCATGGGTTACCAACTTTGAATGGTCAAAGTGGGTGGGTGTTGCGGCTGCAGCCGGTCTAACCCTGACCATGATCGTTGCGTTCATCATGCACGTCGTTCGTGGCGAGGCTAAGTACACCTGGAAGATGAACTTCGGCATTATTGCCATGGCATTGATCGCGACTGTTCTTCAGTCGCTAGTAACTCTGCCGATTTTCTAAAGCGAACTAAGCAAATTCGACCTTGTTGGCTGCCCTGCGAAGGGTGGCCAACAAGGTTTTGCCAGTTAACGCAATCAATACAACCGTCGTGAGAGCGCGACCCAGGTCCCAAATCAATCCACCGGTGAATAGTTCGAACCGAATGAATGCGAGCAGGTTTTCGGTGATTGGTGCGCCAGGTATGTAAGAAACCGTCGAACCGACCCCGGCAAGGAATGGCCAGTTCCACATGGTCATTAGCCCGCCATAGGCAAAGCTCGCCAAGACCGCATAGAAGCCTAGAACGAAGAGTTCCAAAGGCTTCGGGGTTCTGAATTTGGCGACCAACGCCGCACCTATGCCGACCAGCCCGGCAGCCATCATTTGAAATGGGAGCCATGGGCCTACGCCTGCCCCAAGAAGCGCCGAGATCAACAGGGAACCCGCGCCAAGCATGAAGCCGAAGCCGCTTCCAAACACATACGCTCCGATCACGATCAAAAAGAAGACCGTTTCGATGCCCGAGACGCCAGCGCCAAGCAGTCGGATAAGAGCGTTTAAAGCGATGAGTAAGCCTAAAACCGCTAGCCGTCGGGAGTCCAACTTTCCCGAACTAAATTCCAAAAGCATCAGCCAAACCAAAGCCGGCATCAAGGCAAGGAATACGCCTTGGGCCAGCCCCGATTGATTGATGCCATCGGCCGATAGGAACAGCGGCCAGGTGAACATCAAAAGCGCTGCCGCTGCGCCAATGGCTACCAGCAGTGCCGAGAACTTGATTTTCATAGTGAGTCACCTGCGATGCGACCATTGTCGATTTCAAGAACTACTGCGGCCAGGTCGGATAGAAACGCTTCATCGTGGGTGGCAATTAGAATCGCGTGACCAAGATCACGAAGCTCAGCGAGAGCAAGTTTTAGTCTTTCTTTCGACTTTGAATCTAGGCCACGAGTTGGCTCATCCAGGATGAGAACCCTCGCGTCTTTGGAGAGTTGAATGGCGAGCACGAGAGCTAGTTGTTGGCCTGAGGATAGGTCGCGAGGGTGTTTGTTCGGGTCAATGCGTCCGACCAATCTCTCGAGTTGAGCCCCAGCCTTCGGCTGCCCAGCCGCGGCGTCGGCTTCTGCGAGCTCATCGGAGACGCTGCTCAGAAAAAGGAGGTCGGCGGCGTTCTGAGGGACCATCGCGGCCGCAACTCCTTGACGCCGGGCGTCATCGAAAACGGCATTCAGCAGCGTGCTCTTGCCCGAGCCGTTTTCGCCAAGCACACCGAGAATTTCCCCTCCTCGAAGGCAGACGTCAATATTTTCGAGCGTAAACCCAGGCCCAGGCGCGTCATTCAGGTTTAGGCATTCAAGGACCACCGACCCTTGAATGCTGGAACCAACTTTTGGCCGACTTGGTGAAGGTTCCGCAGAAGATGGCGTTTGGCTAGATAGTGAGCCGTAATCATCAAGGAGGACCGAACGATCCACAAACGGAAGTAACCGTTCGACCCGGTGTTCAGCTACGAGCACCGAAATGCCCTCATCCTTGGCGATTCGTCTCAGAGTTTCAATCAGCGAGGCCGAAGCTTGTGAATCCAGTGCCGAGGTTGGTTCGTCCATCAAGAGGAGTTTTTGCCTAGCCGCGATCGCCGAAGCGATGGCGACGCGCTGTTGCTGACCACCTGAGAGTTCTGTCAGCGGCTTCGTAAGAATGGCATCGAAAGCGAATTGATGAGTCAGCTCGGCGAGTCTCTCAGCGATGGCTGCGACTGGCCAACCCAATTGCTCTAGCCCGAAAGCGAGCTCCTCTTCGACGGTGTCGGTGGCAAACGCTGACTCTGGCTGTTGGTTTACGAAGGCTACTAGTTCTGCAATCTCATGCGGCTGTCGACGCGTGGTGTCGACGCCATTTATCTGGACCGATCCACTGAGCTTGCCGCCGGTGAAGTGGGGTGCAAGGCCGTTGATTGTTTTAAGGAGCGTCGACTTGCCAGACCCCGTAGAGCCCTGAAGCAAGACAAACTCCCCAGGGCGTATTTCAAAATTCAAGTTCTTAAGGGCTGGTTCATCGTTGTGTTTGTAGGTAAAGGTTAGGTTCGTAAGTTTCAGCATTAGCGGCCCACCAACGCGGATAGGGCCACAATGAACGCCGAAGCCATGAGCACCGAAAAATCGCGAGAGCGCCAGCGATCTGGCTTATAGCGCGTGTGAATTTGTCTTCGGCCAGCGATCATGGTCGTGGTGAAAACGCCGAGGCATCCCGAGACAATCAAACCGAGAGCGAAACCGGAATCCTTTGAAGTAAGCAGCAGGTACGAGCCAATCGCGAGGGCTATCAACCCAATGAATGAGAACAACCTCGAAGCGAGAATCTGGCGTTTCGAGAGTTCCCCCATTCGGCCGAATCCGCGAGAAGACATTGAGGCTGCCAGAGCCAGCGATCTATCTATGGTGTCTTCTAGGACGGGAATGAGCAGGCTGCTGGTGAGATGACGGCGCCCGATCTTGCCTCTAAGCATTCTGGCTCGCCGCACTCGTTGAACGCTTTGAATCAGCTGCGGCGCCATGTTGATCGCGATAACCCAAGCGCTGGCCACCTCGTAGAGCGCACCTGGAGTGTTTTTCAACAGCCGTCGTGGGTTCGCCAACGTATTGGCAAGCCCGACGCTCAAGATGATCGCAGCCATTTTCAGTCCGTCACTAAGCCCAGAGACTAAAGCGATCCCACTCACCCTTCCGAATAGGGTGACGTCACCAAACCCACCTAGCGACAGGGAGATGACGGGCAGGTCAATTGCGACGTTCTCAGCGTTGTCGAAGTTGAAGACGATCCTGAAAACCACTCGGATGACGATAACCGCGCCGGCGGTGACTAGATAGAAGCCCAAAGATTTTGACCATGGTGCTCGCTCTCTCGCGCAGAGTGTGATCGTCAGGGTAAACGCGACGATTAGAACTAGCAGTTCAATTCGGGTCACCAGGGCCGAGCTAATCGCGAGGCTCAAGCCAAGAATCCACCACGCGGCGGGGTGAACTTGACTCGCTTTGAAAGTTCTCAAGGCTTGCACTTTTGGATGACTGGGTTCTCACTCGGCGGCGACGCTTCTTCGCCGGGCGCAACCCACTTCCAGCCCTCATACCCGCCGCATTCAGGAACATGTGCGGCGGCACCCTGCCCGCTAAGTAGCCATCCCGAGCCCAATTCAGAGTTGGTTACGTAGTAGGCCCAGTGGCCCTCTGAATAAGTAGGTGTGTCCGCGCAATCTTGTTCTTGTTCGCTCGGCCAACCCTGTATTCTGCAGACAAATCCGCTTGGGAATTCATCGGTGCCTCGGGCGTCAATGCCGGCAGTCTTGAACAAACTCCACCCGGTTGCTGTCTGCTTGACGTCATCCAACGCCGCAACAACAGTCGGACGTTTTGACGCAACACCGAAATCGATAACCAGCGTCACCTTCTTCGTCGCAGATGCATCAACGTCGCCAGCGCTTGATTCGGCGGCTTTCCAAAAGCCTCCAACGGCGACTAGTGCGATGAGCAACCACAAGGCAACCCGGAGGCTGATGCGCATGGCTACTTTTTCACCGGGATGAGGTTCAGGTAGCTCAAGCCAATTAGCGGCACGTATCCCTGAGCAGTTGCGAAAACGTCTCCGACTCCGTTAGACCATGGGGTTGTTAATCCACCAGTGGGTCCGAGTCGAGATTTCAGCCAGGCCTGGATAGCCACAATGTTTGCACCCGCGGCCTTCAACCCCATCGCAGCATATGCTGTGCCGTTTACATCGACATCACCCCAGGCATCCCAGTGGCTACCTGTAACCTGAGTCGCCCGTAGGTATTGAGAGGCTGAAATGATCGACTTCTGCAACGCTGCCGCTTGACTCTTTGTTGCCGCTCGTTTGGCAAGGACAAGAGCTTGCAGGGCAATGCCGGTCGCGTCGGCCGAACTCGCGGAGGTGTTTCCGGTTTGATCCATTCCAAACCCACCATCCGGGCGCTGGAGTGCAACGAGACTGGCTGCAACGGCACTTGCCAACTTGGTTTGGTTGTTTGTCGAGAGACCGAGGATCGCCCAGGAGTAGTCGAATGTGTTGCCTGAAGCGGTGGCAATCGAGCCGTTGGCGGCAATAGTTTTCTTTAGG
>JBEDKF010000089.1:0-6797 GCA_041172305.1 Actinomycetota bacterium
CGAGCCCTTCTCGCTATTGGGTCGGAGCAGCATTCGGATTGGTGAAGGTAAGTGCACTCTTAACGAGATCGAACAAGATGGCTCGAACCTCATCACTCCGCATAATGATCACCAGCAGACCAGCGAAGCCGACAGCTGCCATGGTCGCGATCGCATACTCGGCGGTGGCCGCCCCGGTTTCATCCCAGAGCGATTTCTTGTCATTCATGTATTTCTCCTCTTATTAGTTCTGCCCGTCGGACAGAAGACCGATTGCGATTGGGACCACCGAGGTCAGCACGAAGGCGGGTAGGGTTACGAGCCCCAGAGGAAGCATGAGTTTCACCGAAAGCTTCGCCACCGAATCGGCTTCCGCAAAAAATTTGAGCTCACGGGAGGACCTAGCCGCGGATAAAAGGAGGCTATCGAGTGAGGCTCCGCTATTTCGGTTCAGGTCACCAAGCACTTCCAATCGCTCGAGGGAAGCCCGGTCAAGTGCTCCGAGCGAGTTTTGGCCGAAAGCCAAAGCGACTTCCTCAATGGCCTTTGAGAGTGGAAGCCCTGCCATCAAACCTGTTCGAACTGCATCGAAGACCAAGCCCGGGTCTGCCTCATCGGGAGCAGCCTTGACGATTATCGATTTGGTCCAAATTCGACCAGCGACAAGAAGTGCGATTCCGATAAGAACTGAAAGTAGAGCAAGCCGGTTTCGAAATACTGCTCCAATCGGGTTCAAGCCAAAGACTTGCGCCAGAGCTAAACAAGCGGCCGGCAAGAGCGAAACCAACTTGGCGGTTGCTTTAGGTGCTGCAAATGCCAACTCGATTTCGCGGGTTTGCTTCGCCGCTGCCTGAAACGATTCACCAAGTGCATCCATCGCCTGGCTTATCGACCCACCGTTTTTAGCCGACAATGACCAGATCGCCTCGAACTGATTGAGTTGCATGGCTTTCAATGCAGCGAGTTTCTCTGCGACAGCTGCTCGAGCTCGAGCCGCTGGCATCCCGGATTTCAACAGACCCGCAAGATCGAAGAGAGTGCTTTCGGCGTTCATGCGAATCGCCCGATTTGAAGCACGCGTCTCCGTGCGCCATCACGCCCAACAAAAATCAACCAATCGATCGCTGACTTCGCCTGTTCCAAAATGCCACTAGACGGCAACCCCGATTGCCAGGCGATTGCGCTAATGCGTTCACTGACAGAAACGAAACTATTCGCGTGGATAGTTGCACCACCGCCCGAATGCCCAGTGTTCAGGGCTTGAACCATGACCAAAAGCTCGGCCCCGCGAACCTCGCCAATCGCCAGCCGGTCGGGTCGCATGCGAAGCGCTTCGCGCACCAATCGTTCGAGCGAGATTTCGCCGGCACCCTCGATGTTCGGCTGTCGTGTTTGAAGCGAGATGAAATGGCTCGTTTCAAGGCCAATCTCGGCAACATCTTCAATCGCGATCACTCGCTCGCCTCGACACTCTGCAAGCATCGCTCGCAACAACGTGGTTTTCCCGGCCCCGGCCCCGCCAGCAATCAAGAAATTCTGACGGTCGGCCAGAATGGTGCGCAACAGATGAAGCTCAACTTCACCGAACATTCCGGCTCTGGCTAGCTCTTCGAGGCCGTATTTTCGGTTTAGGTGCACGCGCACCGAAATAAGGGTTTTTGGGTGGCAAACCGAAGCCAAGCAAGCATGAACTCGTATTGTGCCGCCAATAGAAACATCGGCAAACGGATTGGCTTGATCGAGATGGCGCCCGCCAGAGGCGATTAGGTCCTGGGCCAGCCGGGAGATCTCATCCTCAGATTCAAATGGACTCGGACTTGGCTCTAAGGCACCCGAACTGCGTTGGAGCCATACCTGATCAAAACCATTGATCAGCACGTCGGTGACACCGGGGCTAACGATCAGCCCCGACAATTTTGCACCGAGAATTTCTGGAATCACCAGAGAAGGTTCGCGTCTAATGGCAAGAAGATTGGCTCAAAACACACAAAATGTGGAGAAATTAGGGGGCCCCAGCCTCTGGGGGGAGAGACTGGGGCCTGGCGATACCAGATTGGGGGAATCGGTATCGCGGGTTGGCCACGAGGACCAACAGTTAAATAATAAGTGTTGCGATTCGGAATACATTCCCGACATTGCAAAAATCATTCGTTTTTATCTGGCAGGATAGCGATTGGTTAGTAACACATAGGAGGACAATGATGTCTGACGGTCACGAGATCGATAACCTGCTTCAAGAAAATCGTCACTTTGCGCCAACCCGAGAGTTTGCAGCGCAGGCGATTGCCCAGCCAGCCCTTTATCAAGAAGCCAAGGCTAACCGCCTTGAGTTTTGGGCAAACCAAGCTCGCTACCTTGACTGGGCTAAACCTTTCACCCAAATCCTTGACTGGAGCAACCCTCCATTTGCAAAGTGGTTTGCCGACGGTGAACTAAACGTTTCCTACAACTGCCTCGACCGCCACGTGGTTGCGGGCAACGGCGACCGAGTCGCCATCTTCTTCGAAGGTGAGCCTGGAGACAGCCGCGAAATC
The DNA here is from genome assembly GCA_041172305.1 of Actinomycetota bacterium. Classification (GTDB taxonomy): domain Bacteria; phylum Actinomycetota; class Actinomycetes; order Actinomycetales; family Microbacteriaceae; genus Rhodoluna. The sequence goes on from JBEDKF010000089.1 coordinate 2,514, forward strand.
ACGTATGCAGAGCTCACCGCTCAGGTAAAGAAGGCAGCGAACGTTCTCACCTCACTCGGCATTAAGGCCGGCGACCGAGTTGCCATCTACATGCCGATGATTCCCGAAGCCGTTGTAGCGATGCAGGCCGTTGCCCGAATCGGTGCGGTTCACTCGGTGATCTTCGGCGGATTCTCGGCCGAGTCACTTAGCAGCCGCATCGAAGATGCTGCGGCAAAGCTAGTGATCACCGCCGATGGCGGATACCGCAAGGGCCGCGCAAGCGCACTAAAGCCTGCTGTCGACGAGGCGCTTTCGGGTGGCCGTTGCGCATCGGTCGAAAATGTGCTCGTCGTGAAGCGAACCAACCAGGATGTCGGCTGGGTCGAAGGTCGAGACATCGACTGGGGTCTTGCCATGGGCGAAGCTAGCGAAGAGCACGAAGCGCAGCCATTCCCAGCTGAACAGCCTCTCTTCATCCTTTACACCTCAGGAACCACCGGCAAGCCGAAGGGTATTCTGCACACCTCGGGCGGTTACTTGACCCAAGCCGCTTACACCCACAAGAACGTGTTCGACCTGCACCCAGAGTCCGACGTTTACTGGTGCACCGCGGACATCGGCTGGATCACCGGTCACAGCTATGTGGCATACGGCCCGCTAGCAAACGGCGCATCCCAGGTGATCTATGAAGGCACCCCCGAGACCCCTGACTGGGGCCGCTGGTGGAGCATCGTTCAGAAGTATGGCGTAAGCATTCTTTACACCGCTCCAACCGCAATCCGCAGCTTCATGAAGATGGGAAGCCAGGTTCCGAGCCAATACAACCTGTCGACCATCCGTGTTCTCGGCTCGGTTGGTGAACCAATCAACCCAGAGGCATGGATGTGGTACCGCAAGGTAATCGGTGGCGGTCAAGCCCCGATTGTTGACACCTGGTGGCAGACAGAGACCGGCGCAATCATGATTTCGCCTCTTCCTGGCATCACGACTCTGAAGCCGGGTTCGGCTCAGATTCCACTTCCTGGAATTGAAGTCAAGATTCTCGACGATGAAGGTGTCGAACTAGATCGCGGTCACGCTGGCCTATTGACCATCAGCGAACCTTGGCCATCGATGTTGCGCGGAATCTGGGGCGACCCAGAGCGTTTCGTAGAAACCTACTGGTCTAAGTTCGACGGCATCTACTTCGCCGGCGACGGCGCCAAGTGGGATGAGGAGGGCGACCTCTGGTTGCTCGGCCGCGTTGACGATGTCATGAACGTTTCAGGACACCGTCTCTCGACCGCCGAAATCGAATCGGCACTTGTTTCTCACGAGTTTGTGGCTGAAGCGGCCGTGGTCGGCGCCAAGGATGAGACCACCGGTCAGGCCGTGGTTGCATTCGTGATCCTGCGCCAGAACCAGCTTTCTGCAGCGGGTTCAGACGCAGACGTAAGCAAGATTCTGCGCGATCACGTCAGCAAGGAAATCGGCCCGATCGCGCGACCTCGCACGATTATGGTCGTAGCCGAGTTGCCAAAGACCCGTTCGGGCAAGATCATGCGCCGTTTGCTTCGCGATGTTGCCGAAGACCGTCCGATTGGTGACGTAACCACGTTGGCCGACACAGCCGTGATGGACATCATTTCGGGCAAGGTCGCCGCAGGCGCAAACGACTAATCGCTGACAAGTATTGAAAAACCCCAGTCAATTGACTGGGGTTTTTCAATTGCCGAATAGTGGCAGAAAGATTGGTTTATTCGAACTCAACCACAATCTCGACCTCAACGGCCGAGTCAAGCGGAAGAACCGGCACGCCTACCGCGGAGCGTGCGTGAACACCCTTGTCTCCGAAAACTTCGACCAAGAACTCGCTAGCGCCATTGATCACACCTGGCTGGCCGGTGAATTCCGGAACCGAAGCGACGAAGCCAACAACCTTGACCACGCGGGTTACTCGGTCGAGATCTCCGATTGCAAGCTTGACTGCGGCGAGCGCGTTCAGCGCACAGAGTTTGGCTAGGTCCTTTGCGACCGCAGGGTCGACGAGACCATCCGTGGTTCCTACCTTGCCTGCAGCGGGCAGCGCGCCGGCTACGAAAGGAAGCTGACCACTGGTGAAGACTAGGTTTCCCGTCACAACAGACGGAATGTAAGCGGCAACCGGCTTCGCAACCTCAGGAAGCGGGTGACCGAGCTCAATAAGTCGAGTTTCAATAACGCCCATGCGAGTTATGCCTTAGCCGCGACCGGACGCTTGAAAAATGCGACGTTTCCGCCCATTTTGTTGTCAACTATCTGCACGAGCTCCCAGCCTTCAGAACCCCAAGTGTTCAAAATGGCGGTCTCTTTGTGCAGTAGCAATGGGGTTGTGATGTACTCCCAAGTAATCATTATGGGCATCCTCTCAGGGTTGTCGGGTAACCTTGATTCTATGTCTCGTAACCAGCCCGAATCGCTAGGCCGCGGTCTTTTCAAATTTGTAGGACTCTCTGTTATCGCAGGCGTCTTGGGCATCGCCCTCTTGGCTCCGTCAGTAATCATCGGTGGTTTCGCCGCATCTGCGGGCATTTCGGTGTTCGAAAATCTTCCCGACTACATCAAGCCGGTGAACGCATCCCAAGCTTCGACTCTTTATGCAACCCAGGATGGCAAACCTGTTGAGGTTGCCAAGTTTTATCACCAAAACCGCATCTCGGTGAACTATGACCAGATGTCGCCGAATATTCGCAATGCCGTGGTTTCGACCGAGGACCCGAGATTCTTCCAGCACGCCGGTGTTGACATCGTTTCGTTCGTTCGTGCCGCTTTCGGCAACGTCGTTACCGCCGGTGGCGGCGCCGGTGGTTCGACCATCACGATGCAGTACGTCAAAAACTCTCTTGTCGAAGCGGCACAGCTCTCGGGTAACGAGGAGGCAATTGCTGAGGCGACAGCCCGAAGCATCGACCGCAAACTTCGCGAGATGCGTTTGGCCGTTGCCCTGGAGCAGGTCGCGAGCAAACAAGACATCCTTGCGGGTTACCTAAACCTCGCCTTCTTCGGTCACCAAATCAACGGAGTCGAAGCTGCGGCGAACTATTACTTCGGCATCCCGGCATCCCAGCTAGATATTCCACAGGCTGCGTTGCTTGCTGGAATGCTCAAGTCACCAAACGACTATCGTCCGGATGAAGACTCGAACCTGACTCGCGCGAAGAGCCGCCGCGACTACGTGATCGACAATATGCGTGACTCTGGTTACATCACTGCCGACCAGGCGCGCACAGCTAAAGACACCCCAATCATCACCAAGATCACCCACATGCCATCTGGCTGTGAAGCGAACCAGACAGCGGCTTTCTTCTGTGACTACGTGGTTTGGACCGTTCGTAACAACGTTGAATTTGGGCCGACACCGGAAGACCGCGAGAACCTGCTTCGTCGCGGTGGCCTAGAGATTTACAGCACGCTTGACCTTAATCTTCAGGCGGTTGCGCACAACGCCAGCCTCACCTGGGTTCCATCAGATGACCCTAGCCAGGTTGGAACCGCGAGCGTTTCTGTTCAGACCGGAACAGGTCGAATCCTCGCGATGACCGAGAACCGCGTGTTCGACCAAACCGAGACAGATGCGCTCGGACACACCTCGGTAAACTACGCAACCGACAAGGCTTACGGAGGCTCCTCTGGCTTCCAGTCTGGCTCGACATACAAGATTTTCACGTTGGCAGAATGGCTGACCAAGGGTTACCACTTGAATGATCACGTGGATGGCCGAGTTCGCACCTGGAACGGTTCAGACTTCTCTGCACGCTGCGGTGCAATCGGAGGCACCTGGACCCCTAAGAACATCACCAAAGAGCCAGATGACGTAACCGTCACCCGCGCTACCGCAATCTCAGAGAACACCGCGTTCGTCTACATGGCTTCGAAACTTGACCTCTGTGACATCCGTGACACTGCAATGCGATTCGGCGTTCGTCGTGCGGATGGAACCGAGCTTCAGTACATCCCTTCATCGGTAATCGGTGTAAACGAAATTTCACCGCTGAGCATGGCTGGCGCTGTTGCTGCAGTGAGCAACCACGGCGTCTACTGCAGCCCGGTGGCCATCGACCGCGTTGTCGTTCGATCAACCAAACAAGAACTGAAGGTGCCAACCACTCAGTGTTCACAGGCAGTCACACCGGAGGTTGCAGCGGGCATGACTCACGCAATGCGCGCGGTGATCAGCGGCGGAACCGGTGGAGCATCTAGCACCGGAGATGGCGTCGCACTGGCCGGAAAGACCGGAACCACAGACTCCGGTGTTCACACCTGGATGACCGGATTCTCATCAAC
>JBEDKF010000090.1:0-5238 GCA_041172305.1 Actinomycetota bacterium
CAAGAGCCGGCATCGCCTGTGGAATGCCATCCAAGATGGATTGGCGGTGAGGCTTTTCCTTCTTCTTGTGGTCATCCCAGTTCACCATCACGTCGTCGCCGGTCTTCGCGGCGTACTTTTCCAGCTCTTCGGCGTTGCCGAAAACATGTGGGTGGCGACCCTTCATTTTGGCCGCTGAAACTCGTGCCACATCCTCGATGTCGAACTTCTCGCCAAGGGTTCCAGTTGAGCCAAGGTCGCTGTGGAAGATGACTTGATAAAGCACGTCGCCGAGTTCTTCGATGACCTCGTCGCGGTCGCCAGACTCGATCGCATCGATCAACTCGTAGGTCTCTTCAAGCAGGTACTTGGTCAGCGAGTTGTGAGTCTGCTCGGCATCCCAAGGGCAACCGCCCGGGGCACGCAGCTGGTGAGCAACGGCAATCAGATCATCTAGCTGGGTCATTTTGCTGCCTTGTCGTTATCGGTGGTCGGTGGCGTCGGCGGGAAAACCCTGGCCAAGAAGGCCCAGGCCCAATCGATGATTGGTTTATCTCGCAACGGTTCGAAGTTAGCATCTCGCGGGGCAGGAACCATCAAGGTTTGAGCCGATTGCAAATAGCGAGTTCCTGGGAACAGGTGAGTCAACTGAACCTGCTGGGCCTCGGATAGGTCTACCGGTTGAAGTTTGACCTGAAGGCCGAGCACATTGAAATCTTTTAGCCCGAGGCGGTTTGCCTGTTGGCGAAGTTCTGTGACCTCGATGAGGTTGCGGACGGCTTCCGGGGCGGTGCCGTATCGGTCATCTAGTTCGGCAAGGATGGCGTCGAGCTGAGCCCGCGAGCCCTTCTCCCCCGAGGCTGCCGAAAGCTTGTGGTAGGCCTCAAGGCGCAAACGCTCTGAGTCGACATACGTGCTTGGAATGTGGGCGTCGACCGGAAGTTCGAGTTTGAGTTCGGCCGGAGCCTCGATTTTCTCGCCCTTGAAATCGGCGACCGCTTCACCGATCATGCGGAGATAAAGATCAAACCCGACGCCGGCGATGTGGCCCGACTGCTCGCCACCCAAGAGGTTTCCGGCGCCGCGAATTTCGAGGTCCTTCATGGCAATCTGCATTCCACCGCCCAGTTCGTTGTTTTGAGCGATGGTGGCCAAACGGTCATGTGCCGTCTCGGTCAGCGGCTTATCCGGGGCATAGAAGAAGTAGGCATAGGCACGTTCGCGGCTTCGGCCGACGCGACCACGAATCTGGTGAAGCTGGCTCAAACCGAAGTTTTCCGCACGGTCAATGATTAGAGTGTTGGCATTCGGAATGTCGATGCCGGTCTCGATGATTGTGGTCGAAACCAGAACATCAAACTTCTTCTCCCAGAAGTCGACTACCACCTGCTCGAGCGCCGCTTCAGACATCTGACCGTGGGCCACGGCGATGCGCGCCTCGGGCACGAGCTCCGCCAGTTGATGAGCGACGGCTTCGATCGAACTCACTCGGTTGTGAACAAAGAAAACCTGACCCTCGCGGATTAGTTCACGGCGAATAGCCGCAGCAACCTGCTTCTCGCTGTAAGCACCGATGTAGGTCAGAATCGGGTGGCGCTCCTCCGGCGGCGTCGCAAGAGTCGACATTTCACGGATGCCGGTGATAGCCATTTCTAGGGTGCGCGGAATCGGGGTAGCCGACATCGAAAGGATGTCGACGTTGGTCTTCATCTCCTTGAGTTTCTCTTTGTGCTCAACACCGAATCGCTGTTCCTCATCGATGATGATTAGCCCTAGTTGGCGGAATTTGACCGACTCGGCCAGCAATCGGTGGGTTCCGATGACCATGTCCACGGACCCATCGGCTAGACCGGCAAGGGTCTCCTTGACCTCTTTGGCGGTCTGGAAACGAGAAAGCGAGCGAACCACAACCGGGAAGCCGGCGAATCTCGCCTCGATTGTGTCGGTGTGCTGACGGGCCAAAAGCGTGGTTGGAACGAGCATGGCAACCTGCTTGCCATCCTGGATGGCTTTGAAGGCCGCACGAACGGCAACCTCGGTCTTGCCGTAGCCAACATCGCCGGCGAGCAGACGGTCCATCGGAATCTCGCGCTCCATGTCGCGCTTGACCTCATCGATGGTGGTCAGCTGGTCCGGGGTTTCAACAAACGCGAAGGCCTCTTCGAGCTCGTGCTGCCAAGGAGTGTCAGGCCCAAATGCGTGGCCGCGAGACTTCATGCGAGCCGAATATAGCTTGACCAGGTCGATGGCGATCTTGCGAATAGCCTTGCGTGCGTTGCCCTTGGCGCGAGCCCAGTCGCCACCACCCATCTTTGAGAGCACCGGCGCTTCGCCGCCCACATAACGAGTCAACAGATCGAGCTGATCTGTCGGCACGAACAGGGTGTCGCCCGGATAGCCGCGTTTGGATGGCGCGTACTCGATCAAGAGGTATTCGCGCTGATGCTGCTGACGGCCGACGCCGCTAGCGCGCTGAACGAGCTCGACGAAGCGGCCGATTCCGTGAGTCTCATGAACCACATAGTCGCCGGCCTTTAGGCTCAGCGGGTCAACGGCTTGGCCGCGCTTGGCGGCGAGCTTGCGAACCTGCGGGCTCACATATGCCGTGCTCTTCCCATAGAACTCGCCCTCGGTGAGCACGATGAGCTTTGCATCCGGGGCGGTGAAGCCCTTGCGCATGCTTCCCTGCGCGATTTGAGCCTTAATGCCGGCCGCATTCAACTGCTCATTCAGGCGCTCAACGGTTCCGTGCCCCTCTGCCACCAGGATGATTTGTTGGCCATTTTTGGCCTGATCTTCGAGCCACTCGATTGAGGTGGTTTCGAGCCCCTTGAAGTTAGGCACTTCAAACAGGCCGAGGTTGATCAAGGTGTCGTCATCGGCACCAAACTGAGAAATCGTGAAGAGTTGGCGACCATCGAGGGCATCCTTGAATTGCGACATCTCGACGAAGCCGCCGGAACTTAGGTCGATCGGAGCCTGAGCGCCCTCGGTGGCGGCATCCCAAGCGGCATGCAGGAACTCGTCATTGGTTTCAACCAAGCTGTGAGCACGAGCCGCAGACTTCTCTGGTGACAGCAACATCGCCAGCGCATCCTTGGGCAAATAGTCGGTGAACGGAATCATTGCGTCAACCAACACCGGAGCTAGCGATTCCATGCCATCGACCGGGATGCCTTCGGCGATCTTGGCGAGCATAGTCGAGATGTTCGGAAACTCGTGAAGCATCTCTCGAGCACGGCTGGCCACGTTTGGCGTGATGATGATTTCGCGAGCCGGATAAATCTCGATCGATTTGATGTTGGCGATCGTGCCATCCGGGTTATGAATCGACCGTTGGTCGCCAACAGAGAACTCACGGATGTCCTCTAACTCATCGCCAAAGAATTCGAGTCGAAGCGCGTGCTCGGCGGTGGTCGGGAAGATGTCGAGGATTCCACCACGAACCGCAAACTCGCCTCGCTTGGTGACCATGTCAACCCGGTGATAGGCCATCTCGATGAGCTTCAGCGAGAGTTCGAAAAGCAGGTAATCCTTGCCCTGCTCGAGGGTTAGCGGTGGGTGGTTTGCCAAACCGGCGACAACTGGCTGTAGAACGGCACGGACCGAAGCCAGCACGTAAACCGTGTGGTCAGCAGCAGCATCTGTCTTGGACAATTCGTTTAGACGGTGCAGCACCTTGAGTCGACGACCGACCGTCTCCGGGCTCGGGCTGAGGCGCTCGTGAGGCAGCGTCTCCCAGGATGGAAACTCAAGAATTTCTGCATTCGGGTCAAGAGATCGCAGGGTGGCCGCAACGTCTTCGGCTTCGCGCCCCGTTGAGACGACCAAGAGTTGAACCGGAGAGAGTTTTGCCGAGGCTCGGAATCGTGAAACTGCGTCAACTACAGCGGCCATTGCCCCCTGCGGAGCAATTAGATCTACGCGTCTTGCCGAAATTTTCGCCTGTAAGGCGGCGAATGGATACCCCTCAGAAATGAGTGCGCCAAGGCGCGACAGGGCCTTGAGATTTTCTTCACTCACAAGGTAAGTCTAAGTTGGAAAGCGGGCCAGGTATTCCGCTGAAGCCGCAGACTAAGCGTTGGTGTTGAACTTATTTTGGGCGGCTAGCACGCCATCCAAGACAATGGCTTCGACGGCGTCGGCAGCGATTTCGAGGGTGACCGGAAGGCCCTTGCGTTCGGTTGATGAGAAGTCTTTCAAAACGAAGTCCGCGGTGTCCATGCGACCAGGAGGGCGACCGATGCCAATACGCACGCGAGCGAACTCATTCGAGCCCGATGCCGCGATGATGTCGCGAAGCCCGTTATGACCGCCGTGACCGCCACCAGACTTGATCCGCACATCTTCGGCCGGAATGTCCAGCTCGTCGTGCAGAACGATGACGTGAGCGATGTCAAGATCGAAGAACTTCATCAGCGAGGTGACCGGGCCACCGCTGGTGTTCATGTAAGAGCCGGGTTTGGCCAGAATGACCTTTGGCCCGCCAGCTCCGAGTCGAGCTTCGGCAACCGAGGCGTTCGACTTGTGACTCTTGAATGTTGCACCCAGGCGATCGGCGAGAACCGAAAGCGCCATCTGGCCAACATTGTGCCGGTTAGCAGAATAGTCGGGCCCGGGGTTACCGAGCCCGACTATTAGATAAGCCGAGTTAGACAGCTGATTACTCTGCTGCTGCTAGGTCTGCTGCGTGGCCAGCTGCGGTTGCAACAACCGAAGCGATTAGCTCGTCAGCAGGAAGCTCAAGCTTTGCACCTGCAGGAACAATTAGGTCCTTTGCAAGAACGTGGAAGCCCGCGCCCTGCTTGTCGAAGATTGCCTCTACGAAGTCAGGGATGCTGGTTGCAGCAACTTCTAGCTTCACGGTCTTGTGCTCTAGGTCGATAACGGTGCCTGAAAGTGACTCGCCAACAACGTGAACAGGAACCTCAACGTGAACGCGCTCGCCGGCAACTAGGCCAACTAGGTCGATGTTCTCGATGATCTGGGTTACTGCATCCTTGCTTGCGCTCTTCACTAGAACTGACTCAACCTTGCCGTCAAGGTTTAGGTCGATTACAGCGTTCTTGTGGCGAAGGATGCGTGCAGCTTCCTTTGCGTCAACAGTGATGTGACGTGCTTCTGCGCCGTGACCGTAGATTACGGCTGGGGTGCGGCCAGCAGCGCGGTCGCGACGTGACGCGCCCTTGCCGAACGCGGTGCGGGTGGTTGCATCTAGCTTTGCAGCAGTGTTCATAAGAATATTTCCAATCGGATTTT
>JBEDKF010000091.1:0-29430 GCA_041172305.1 Actinomycetota bacterium
CTCGGTGAAGTCAACTTGATTGGCGCAGACATCGTCGAAGTTTCGCCACAGTACGATTCTGCCCAGATTACGGGTTTCGCTGCCGCACACATGGCATACGAGCTGATCACGGTCATGGCGAAGGGTCTCAAATGAGCTCCAAAGATGAAGTTCTAGCAGCCGCAGCGAAGATTGTCGACGACTTCGGCAATCACCGCACCGCCGATTACTTCTCAGGGTTTGCTGCCGATGCCTCATTCATGTTCTACACGCATTCAGAGCGGTTGGGATCGCGTCAAGCCTATGAAGCCCTTTGGGCAAAGTGGGAAACCGAGGATGGCTTCAAGGTGCATGCCTGCCGGTCGAGCCATCAGCTGGTTCAGATATTGGGCGAGGATGCCGCCGTTTTCACTCACTTAGTTTCGAGTGACATCGAGTTTGCCGGTGAGGTTTCAACCGTTGAAGAGCGCGAAACAATCGTGTTCGCCAATGTCGGAAACAGTTGGCTAGCTGTGCACGAACACCTGTCACCAAACAACCCAAGCTAATGCTTATTCACTCATTTGACTCGGGCAAATCAGAAACCGAGTGGCGCGACTGGATAGCTCAGGGCGGCAAATTTGGAACGCTCGTGGTCGGTGGCGGAGACGGCGAAGCGCCAATCGTTGTTCCGACTCACTTCGTGCTGGCGAATGACAAAATTGTGTTGCATCTGCACAAGGCAAATGACGTGATTCCATCGCTTCGGAGTGGTTCTAAGGTGACATTTTCAGTCATTGGAGACTACGCCTACATTCCGAGCCAGTGGCGCGCAAAGGATCCGGCGAACCCCCAAGATGGCGTGCCAACTAGTTATTACGCGGCTGTCAACTTCGAATGCAGCCCTACGGTGATCGATGATGCGGATGGAAAAGTCGAAATCTTGAAGCAAACGATGCTTTATTTCCAGCCCGATGGCGGTTACGCCGACATCAGCCCGGACAGCGAGCCATACGGTCACTACATCCCAGTAATCACGGGAGTTGAGCTTCAAATCAACAAGGTAGAAGCCAAATTCAAGTATGACGACCACAAATCGGTGGAGTTTCGCGAGCAGATAATTGAAAAGCTAGTGGCGCGCAATAGTACCGAGGATGCTGGTGCAGCCGCGCAACAGCGCCGCAGACTCTCTCAAAGCACCGACTAGAGGTTAGAGTTCACTTAAGGGCTAAGTTGGCTCTTGAAAGGGAAATCATGGCTCAAAAAGAACAGCAGTCACAGAAGAACACCAAAAAGGCACCAGCAAAGTCGCTTAAAGAGAAGCGTGCCGACAAGCAGGCCAAGGCAGCCGACAAGAAGTAGTTCTGCTACAGCAAGCGGAGCACTCTAACTTCGCCGGCATCGACCGGAACGGCTCCTTCAAATGACTCTGAGCTGATCATGTCCAAGCTTGACTGGCCGACCTCTATAAGTTGCTCAGAGGCAGTGTGGTTTAGCAAGAACAAGAAAGCCCCGTGTTCGTTGGAGCGCTTGGTAACTTCGATACCTTGTGGCACATCGAACAGAATTGGGGCGACACCTGACTGGATGCAAATCGCCTCGAGGAGATTCGCCATCATCTCTCGGTTCGGGGTGCAACCCAGATACCAAGCCTTGGACTTCTCGGTGCTGTTGCTCACAATCGCTGGCAGGCCGGCAAGATCACCACTTGCGAAAGTAGCTTCTATCTCAGAGCCTGGCAGAAGTCGAATGTGCTCCGTCCAGCCGCAGATCGAACCCCGATTCGACCCGATCAGAATTTCTACCGAATTATCGGAAAGAAGTGGATGCCACTCTTCGGTATAGCAACCAAACACATCTCGGAGGCCGATGAGGTGTCCGCCAATCCGCACGCCTTCTTCAGCATCGACAGCCCCGCTGAATTTTCCGAACACGACGTTAGTTCCCAATTTGGCCGCTGCACGAATACGCTCGATGCCTAAATCAGAGATTAGGTAAAGCGATGGAGCGATGATGAGTTTGTATCGTGAAAGGTCTTGCTCTGGGTGGGCGAAGTCAATCGAATAACCCGCCTGTGCGAGTGGTCGATAGTAGTCGAGGAGCGCTTCCATCTGGGTAAGGCGTGTCGAAGGCCGGGAATCCAGCTCCAATGCCCACCAACTGCTCCAGTCCAAAAGGACGGCTATCTGAGAGTCGGTCTTCGCACCTAGCAGGGGTGTCAACTTTTTCAGGTCCTGACCCAGCCTCGAGACTTCCCGCCAAACGGCGGTGTCGGTTCCAGAGTGGGGCAACATGCCCGAGTGCCACTTTTCAGCTCCTCGGACAGAGGCTCTCCATTGGAAGTGCAAAATTCCATCGGCTCCGTGAGCAGCCTGCTGCAATGACCACCGACGGTAAGCGTTTTTTGGTTTAGCGGGGTTAACCTCTCGCCAGTTGATTGCCGAAGTAGCCTGTTCCATTAGGAACCATGGACGACCAGCGCCCAGAGACCTCATGAGGTCAGCACCCATGGCTCCCTCAATGTGCGACTCTGCATTCGCTAGGTCTGGGTACCAGTCATCGGAGATTACATCGATTTGTTCTGACCACTTCCAATAGTCGGCATGCGGAAAGAATCGCATGAAGTTGGTTGTGATTGGAACCTCTCGGCCGACTCGGCGACGAATTGCGTCTACCTCCCCCTTATATAGTTCGAGCATTGCGTCGCTTGAGAATCGCTTGAAATCTAGTTGTTGAGCCGGGTTAGGAAAGTAGACCGTTTTGCGAGGCGGCATTACCTCATCCCAGCTGGAATACCACTGTGACCAAAAGGCTGTCCCCCATCGTTCGTTGAGTGTGTCAACATCGCCATATTTTTTGATCAACCAATTGCGGAATGCATCCGCGCTTTCTTCAGAGAAGCACCGATGGGTGTGAGCGCCGTACTCGTTTCCTACGTGCCACATCACCACAGCCGGGTGTGCCGAATAACGCTCGACCATCTTCTCAACGAGTGCAAGTGAAAAACTTTTGAAAATCGAAGATGAAGGGGAGAAGTGTTGTCTTGCGCCCCAGGCCATTCTCACGCCAGTTTCGTCTACCGCCAAAGTACTCGGGTAAAGAAAACCCAGCCATGGTGGAGGAGATGCGGTGGCGGTTGCCAAGTCGACTTTGATTCCATTTGCGTGACAAAGATCTAGAACTCTGTCTAGCCATTCAAAAGACCAGGTGGTTTCGGTGGGTTGCAACTTGGCCCAAGAAAAGACTCCGATGGTGACGAGGTTGACACCAGCCTCTCGCATGAGAGCCATGTCTTCTGCCCAAACAGACTCGGGCCACTGTTCTGGGTTGTAGTCGCCACCAAAGGCATATTCTGGCAGTCCAGGAATGGCTAATTCATTCATCTGATTTCAACTATCGGCTCGAAGTGATCTTGGTAGTTTCAAGTTTGCTACAGGAAAAATGGGTTCCTACCTATGGTTTCATCGAAAAAGGGTCAGCAAAATGAGATTTTGGAGCAAGCGAGATCTTGCAAAGTTCAAGTTCGACTCGAAAAGTATTGACTCTTGGCGCATTCGAGCTTTGGTAACAGTTTGATAAACGGAAATGTAACGATTGAATACACAATTTCTAACGATTCCAGACCGACTAGCGCAGGTTGGTTCTGATTGGGTTGCGTGTCTGGTGTGATGAGAGTAACTCTCAGGCTGTTTAGTTTCGTTTCAAGCCCTCATAGAAGAGTAGGTGTAACAATCTAGGCAGGCGGCCGAGTCGAAGTAACCCGAGAATCAAAGGATTCTCGGGACCAAAAATAGGAGGAACGAAATGCGCTTGAACAAAAAAGCGATCGCAGTTGCCCTCGGGTCAGCTCTGCTACTAAGCGGATGCACAGGTCTAAACACAGCTGAACCAGTTGCGTTGACCTGGATGACCCGACCAGACAATCAAGCAGAGGCTGACGTATACGCCGGCATCTCAGACGAAATCACCGCACAGAACATTGGTCTAAACCTGACTTACAAGGCTGGAAACTCTGAAGGCTCTTCATACCAGGACAAGCTAAAGACCGACATCGCGGCCGGCACTGCCCCCGACGTATTTTGGATCCCTGGAACGGACATTGCAGACTTTGCAAAAGCCGGCTTGATCCTGAACGTTCGTGACGAAGCCAAGAAGACAGACCACAAGGATGCCGACTTCTACGATGGCCCAATGGCTTCGTTGACAGTTGACCCTGCAACTGGTCAGCCAAATGCAGACACCCATCTCTGGGGAATTCCTCGCGACGTGTCTACCTTTGCGCTCTACCTGAACCTAGACCTAATCCAGAAGGCTGGCGTTGCTGACCCTCGTGAGCTAGCTAAGGCTGGCAAGTGGGACTGGGCTGCATTCGAAGCAACCGCTGCTGCGATCACCAAGGCTGGCGGCACCGGTGTCAAGGGCTTCGGCGCTGGCGGCTGGTGGGCTAACTGGGGTTACTTCGTGAACTCTGGTGGCGGCAGCTTCTTCAACGCAGACCGCACCGCATGTGCGCTTGACTCAGACGCTTCAGTTGCAGGTCTTTCATTCATGAAGGGCATGTACGACAAGGGTTACGGCGTCAAGTACGGTGAAGACGCAGAGCCTCCATTCAAGGCAGGCCAAGTTGGTATGTTCATCAACGGTCGCTGGGCAACCCCTGGTGCACGTGAGATCAAGAGCTTCGCTTGGGACGTTGTCAACCTTCCTACCGGTCCAGCCGCAGGAAAGAACTGGCAGTTCTGGGGTGCTTACGTCGTAAACGCTAAGACCAAGAACCCAGCGGCAGCTTTCAAGCTGGTTCAGCAGCTAACCAGCGTTGACGTTCAGGGAAAGATCTCTGAGCTAGGCGCAAACATCCCTTCACGCAAGTCACAGGAAGCTATCGACAAGTTCCTTGGCTTCACTCCTCCAGAGAACAACCAGGCTTTCGTAGACGCAATCTCGAACGACCCTGTTGCTGAAGGTCCGCTATGGAAGGGCAACTGGCCAGCATTCGACAAGGCATCAGGAGACGCAGTTTCCGCCCTGTTCAATGGAACCAGAACCATCGATGACTTCAAGGCCAAGGTATGTACCGAAGCCTCCGGAGCATTTGGCGGTTAGTCGCAACAATTGAAATAGACACGAGCCCAAGCGTGAGCTTGGGCTCGTGTTCTCTCAGCAATCAATCAGAGGTCAAAATGGGTTTCATAGAAAAATGGCGCGAACGCCGCAAGCAATCGAGTCGCTTGATGCGGTTTGTGGACAGCAAAGCTCTGGTTCTTGCCACCACATGGCACATTGTGCTGTCGGTTTTGCTGTTCGTGGGCGGTGTGCTTTCAACGTTGAACCCTAGCGTTCTTGGAAACCTTGGCTTTTTCCGCCCAATCTTGACGTTTCTCATCTTTGGTGCCGCTGTCCTTCAGATCGCCATAGCGATCAGGTTGCGCAAAGCATCGGCTTGGGCGCGACGCGCAGCCATCATCACCAACATTCTCTCAATTGCTGTTTCATCTTTCCTGGCGTTTCAAATCGCCCAGTGGATTCTTCTGTTCAATTTGATGGCAGATGCCTTCTACGCTGCATTCGGTGGCTTGGCTATCCTTCTCATCGGCATCGCATGGTGGGTTGTCTCGGTCAGAATCGCAAAGCGCATTTACGATGAAACCTCAGAACTTGCTGCAACCAAGGCTCAGCTAAGCCGACTTCGACTAAGCACCTACCTTAAGCGAGTCGGGCAGAGCATCTCGGTTATCGGTCTTCTCATCTGGGCTATACAGTTCAATCCCTTCACCCTTGTCTTTCTAGCTTCTGGCGCGCTGTTCGTGCCAAATCCCTTGGCCGCGGTGTTTGTTGTGCTCTCCATTTTGAGCATCATGATGATGAGGGCGCTCCTTAGCGAAACGATGAGCCGCCACGTCAAGGCAAATCAGGTCGAAGAGGAGAAGTTAGCTGGCTGGTTGTTTGTCGCGCCAAGTTTGCTAGGTTTTATGGCTTTCTTGGCGGGGCCGTTGGTGTATTCGCTAGTGATGTCATTCTTCGACTGGAACGGGTCCAACCGTATGGTGTTCGTCGGCTTGGACAACTATTTCAATACGTTGGGTCTTCAAGTCGTACAGAGTGGCTCGAGTTTTGCAACCGGTTTTACTAGGGTTGCGGATTTTTTCGGTTTGACTATCGGAGCCCTTGATCCCTTGTTCTGGCGGTCGATGTACAACATCGCTATCTTCTTGGTTACTGCCGTGCCGTTAGCTGTTTTGCCGGCGCTGATTTTGGCAACTTTGATCGAGTTGCGTTTGCCAGGGTCAAAGGTTTTTCGCGCTGTATTCTTCATTCCGAGCGTCGCAGGTGTTATTGGAGTGACTCTCATTTGGAAGCAAATGCTGAATTCATCCGTGGGCTTCTTTAACTACGCAATTCAGGAAATATTCATCCTGCTGAACTTCGTCTTGCCAGGCGACCCGTTGCCAACACGCGTTGAGATTGGTTGGCTATCCACGGAACAGTGGGCTCTAGCAGCGGTTGTCGTAGTGTTTGCTTGGTCACAATTCGGTTTCAACACTGTACTTTTTATTGCTGGCCTGCAGTCGATTTCGAAGGAGCTTTACGAGGCTGCTGAACTTGACGGCGCGAATGCGTTCCAGCGGTTTATTAATGTCACCCTTCCAGCCCTGAAGCCAACTACCTTCTTCGTGACGGCGACCACAGTCATTCTCGCTCTTCAGTTGTTTGACGTCGTATTCGCGCTGAATCAGCCAAATGTGGTGGGTTTCCCGAACAATGCGACACTAACTCCGGTGGTATACCTGTATCAACTTGGATTCCAGCAAGGCCAATTCGGTCGGGCAAGCGCCGTTGCTTGGATTCTCTTCGCGGTGATCTTTACGTTCACACTCATCCAGTTCAACCGCCAGAAAAAGGAAGCTGAGGCTAACTAATGGCAAAACCAGCCAGCCAAGTGCGCAATTTGTCTAGCAAGATCCTTACTTACCTGATCCTGGGCACTACCGGAATTATTGTCCTCATCCCGTTCCTACTGGCATTAAGTGGTTCGCTAAAGACGGTTGACGACGTGTTCACATACCCGCCACGTTTCCTGCCCTACGCTGCGACCTCCGCAGAGATTGCCGGTAAGGAAGTTCCACTATTTGAAGTTCCAACCGCCGATGGCTCGATTGTAGAGCTGGCTCGTGTAAAGCAAGGCATCACAGTTCGTCAGTGGGTGGGTATCAATGACCCGACGGTTACGTTCCTTGCGCCTGAGGAGCAGCTACTTGACTCGGGTAAGAGCGTGGAGATAGGCGGCAAGACTGCTGAAGTATTTACGGATTCATCCGGAGCATCCTTCGCAAACGTTGGTTCAGCCATCGTCGGTGCATATCAGAACCCTAAAAGCCCTTCCGATCCCCTGGTTTACATGCCTAGTGCCGACCTAAAGCCAGTTGAGTCTATCTCGGCTGAACTGGGAAACTTCGGCGAAGTTCTGGGCCTGAATGGCTTTGACCGCTCGATTACTAATACTGTTTTGGTCACCATCCTGGTCGTTATTGGCCAGCTGTTCACGAGTATTTTGGGTGGTTACGCGTTTGCTCGCTTGAAGTTCAAGGGTCGAGACAGTATTTTCCTCGTGTGGCTTGGTTCGATCATGATTCCATTCGTCGTCGTGATCATTCCGCTTTTCCAACTGATGGTCGGCATCAACTGGGTCAACAACTTAGGTTCGCTGGTTCTCCCATTTGTCTTTAGCGCCTATGGAACGTTCCTAATGCGTCAGTTCTTTGTGACGATTCCAAAGGAACTGGAGGAGGCTGCACTAATTGATGGAGCTAGTCGCTGGACAATACTCTGGAAGATTTTCGTTCCACTTTCAATTCCTGCCATCGCCACACTAACCACCTTCGCATTCTTGTATGCCTGGAACTCGTTCTTGTGGCCACTAATCGTTATTGACTCCGGAAACCAAGCGGCGTCTGTCCTGGCTCCTGCCCTCTCGGTGCTAGGTGGTCGCGGAGCTGACTCGCCAAACCTGATTCTTGCCGGAATTGTCCTAGCAATCGCAGCACCCATCGCGGTGTTCATCTTTGCTCAACGAGCATTTGTTGAAAACGCCCAGAGCTCTGGGCTCAAAGGTTAGTAAAGAAAAAAGGGAAGGGCCGAGAAATCGGACCTTCCCTTTTTTCTTAGTTCTCGCCCTGGTGAGCCCAACCGCGTGAAATCTTTACCGCTCGCTGCCAGGTGATGTAATTCCATTCATCGAATTGTTTGTTTTCGAAGACTCGGTCAACCTGGAAAACTTCGCGGAGTTCCTTTTTTGAAGACCAAATACCTGTTCCTATGCCGGCTAGAAACGCAGCTCCAAGGCCTGTAGATTCCAGATTCTTGCCTCTGATCACAGGAATTTTCAAACTGTCGGCCTGCATCTCCATGAGAAGGTTGTTGGCCGCTGCTCCACCGTCGGCTCGAATAGATTTGAGCTTCACTTTTGTGTCTTGAGACATTGCGTCGACTACAGCGCGAACCTGGAAAGCGATTGCCTGAAGCGTTGCGCGCGCCAAGTGGGCATCCGTGGTGCCTCTGGTAATTCCAAACATTGTCCCGCGAGCGTATGGGTCCCAGTGGGGCGCTCCGAGGCCTGACAGTGCGGGAACAAAGGCGAGTCCTGCCGTGTCGGGAACTGACCTTGCAAGCGCTTCAACGTCGGCAGCAGTCTTGATTATCTTCAAGCCGTCGCGCAGCCATTGAACAGCAGCTCCGGCAATGAATACGGAACCCTCCAACGCGTAGGTTATGTCGCCGGCGGGGCTTTGCCAGGCAATTGTTGACAAAAGACCGTGTGAACTTTCGACTCTGTTTCTGCCGGTGTTGCTAAGGATGAAAGCGCCTGTGCCGTAAGTGCACTTGTTGTCTCCGACTTCGAACGCGGCTTGCCCAAACAGTGCGGCTTGCTGATCGCCAGCGATCCCAGCGATTGGAATTTGAAGTCCAAGAAACACCTCGGGTGAAGTGTTGTCGACCGTTCCATAGGTTGGAACAATTTCAGGTAGGTGTGCTTTTGGCACTTTGAACAAGTCCAGCAACCCGGGATCCCAGGTTCCTGAGTTGATATCCATCAACTGGGTCCTGGAAGCATTTGAAGCGTCTGTTACGTGTCTCCTGCCGTTGGTAAGTCGGGCGACGAGATAAGAATCTACCGTGCCAAAAAGAACCTGACCGGAAGTAACTCCAGCCCATATTTCGGGTTCATTTTTGGATATCCAGAGCAACTTGGATGATGAGAAGTAGGGGTCCAAGCCGAGGCCTGTTTTCCTTCTCACTTCATCCTCTGCGCCTGAATTTCGGATATCGAGAACTAGGTTTGCAGAGCGTCGATCTTGCCAGACGATTGCATTTCGCGGTGATCGGAGAGTTTCTTTATCCCAGAGCACAACGGTTTCGCGTTGGTTCGTTATGCCGAGGGCCGTCGGCCTCGTACCAGAAGCACCTACCGCTTCCTTTGCCGATTTCAGGGTTGCTTGCCAAATTTCTTCAGGATCGTGTTCGACCCATCCTGAGCGCGGAAAATGCTGCGGAAACTCATTATGGCTCTTGGAAATTATGCGACCGTCAATATCCACAACCAGTGCTGTAACTCCGGTTGTGCCGGCATCAATCGATAAAACTGCCACTTGATTTTCCTTCAGAAGAGGTGTGTTGGTCGAACGTAAACCAATTGCTTCTCTCGAGATTATCAAAGGCTGCGGACCCGTTACCGTTTCGTTATCCCATCTGTTATCAACCGTTATGTCGCTTTGGAGGATTCGTTATCTTGCGCGAATACGGTTTAGAAGTGGAGGCAAAAAGTGAGACGTGACGATTCCAGGGCATCAGCGTTTACCGACGTTACCTATGATGCAGTGATCGTCGGTGCTGGAATAAATGGTGCTGTGTCTGCCGCAGCTCTAAGCTCCCGGGGGCTCAAGGTTTTGATCATTGATCAAGGTGACTTTGCATCGCTAACCAGTCAACAATCCAGCAATCTGGTCTGGGGTGGCATCAAATACCTTCAGTCCTACGAGTTCTGGTTGGTCTTCAAGCTCTGCCTCGCAAGAGCGCGATTGATGAAGGAGTACCCAAACCGAATCCGCAAGATTGGTTTTTTGGCGGCCCTGGGCCCTGACGCTCCATTTGGCCCGCTGTTGGCAAGGTTTGGCACACTCGCCTACTGGGCAATAGGCCTATTTACCACACCGGCGCCGCGCACCTTCAGCCTGAAAGCAACGCTCAATCTGGAGCCAAGGTTTGCTACCGAAGCGCTCAGGGGTGCCGTGCGCTATTTCGACGGAATGCTTCCAGACAACGACTCTCGGTTTGTTTGGGAATTCGTGAGCAAGGCGAAGTCTTTTGGAGCTCAGGTTGGCAACTACATGCGCCTGGACTCTGCTTACAACAACGATGGGATCTGGTCGTTGCAAGTTACCGACCAGTTAACCGGTGCGACTCAAACCCTGAAATCGCGGTCAGTAGTAAATGCTGCCGGCCCGCTGGTTGAAAGTGTGCTCAATTCAGTAAAAGCCACGGCCAAGACCGGATTGGTGCTTTCAAAGGGGATACACCTAGTGGTTCCTAAGTTGACCCACGATGATCGAGTCTTGGCTTTTTGGGATGAACAAAACCGCCTCTTCTATGTGATTCCGATGGGCGACAGAAGCGTCATCGGCACAACTGACACCAGAGTCAAAGACCCGTTTTCGCAGGTAACAGATGAGGACAGGAAGTTTGTCTTGCGCCAAATCAACCGGAGCATGAATCTTGAAACCCCGTTGACGATGGATTCGATTATTTCTGAGCGATGCGGAGTTCGGTCTCTAGTGGTCGACCAAAACCAATCTGGGGACTCTGAAGATTGGCACAAACTTTCCAGAAAACACGTCATCGAGGTAGATAAGCAGAAGAAGATACTCAGCATCTTCGGAGGCAAGCTGACCGATTGCCTAAACGTTGGTGAAGAGGTCGTTGCCCATTTCAAAAAAATGGGTTTTCAAGTCGGAATGCCAAAAAAGTGGTTCGGCGAAGGAGTTGGGCAAATGCCTTCTGCGTTCGAAGATCGAGTGCGAAGTCTTTGTGTGAGTCGGGAGAGTGCCGAAAGAGTGGCTACCGGCCTTTGGCGACGCCATGGACTGCAGGCGCAGGCCATGATTGATTCAACGAGCCAGCTCCTCGAAGAGGTTTTTGACGGCACAGGAATCACCTACGCCGAGGTATCGCACGTTATACACACGGAGATGGTGTTCAAAGCAGACGATGTCCTCAGGAGAAGACTTCCTCTGGCGATGTTGCGTTCGGAAGATGACATTGCTGCGAATGACAAACTTCAGGAGATTCTCAGAGCTGAAGAATTGATTTAGAACGATAGCGCGTCCAACCCTTTCTTCTATTCGTCTCCCGAGAAACTCGGTGGGCGGAGATAAACCCCACCGTTTGAGTGGGGGCTTTATTTTTTAAACAGGGTTTCAGTTAGTTCAGAAAAGTGGGTTGAAAGATGGTATTTCGAGTTTGACTCCACCGGAAAGAGCCGACTCGTGTGCCCAAATTCCAGGGGCGGTAAACCGGGCGGCGTCATGGACGTCCATCGGTGCTTTGCGTTGCCCAACAGCATCCATGACGAAATCATCGACCATAAATTGGTGAGACCCACCATGGCCATTGGAGAGGCCTTGGAACTCTTTGGGCAAGTTACTCCGGTCGTGAATAGCGGCAAAACCTCCATCCCAGAGACCCTCGGATACAAAATCTGGCTTGATTGAGCGAGGGTTCTCAACATCCGAGAAGGTCGAGATCAGATCGGTGACAACGTCAAAATCATGTTTAGTAGCCCACGAGGAATAGCCAACCTGTTGTTCGAAAGAGCCTTCGGTGCCAAAAATACTCATTCGGACCGTCGGTTCGAGCGATGCAGTGCCCACGCGTCGAAGTTCCGCGATTCTCATAACGCCGCCGTCGCTTGTTTCGAAAAGCGCAATTTGGTTGCTTAGATTATTTTTCCAAAGACTCACATTTGCATCGAATATTCCGTCGTTAGCTGTGTCCTCCAGCCCGAGACAAGTCACCGATCTTGCGTGAGCGCCAGTAATTGAGAGAACTGCGCTGACCGAGTGGGTGGAGTAGAGCATTGGAGGGAAACTTGCCGTCGCCTTCCAATTGTCGCCTCCGTTTGCTGCATAGGCCTCGCTGAACCCGTGGGACATGTCGTGAAGATATTCGCCTTCGCCATAAACAAAACGCCCAAGTTCACCAGATTCGAACTTTCGGCGGGCAAAAACCACAGCCGGGTAGTAGTAGCTGGTTTCAGCCATGAAGTAAGTGAGATGGGTTGCAGTTGCTGCGGCAACCAAATCAGTAATCTCCCGGGCTGTTAGCCCCATTGGAACCGCTGTGTAAACATGACGACCATTTGCTAGGGCTTCGAGGGCAATCTGGGCATGAGTCCAGCGCGGGGTAAAGATTGCTACCGAATCGAAATCACTTTTCCAAAACTCCGACAGGCTGGCAAAGTTTTGAGTGATAGAAAATTGTCCGGCGACTCGACTTCTTCGCTCAGCGTCAAGTTCAACAAGTGCAACTTCTTCGACGAAAGGATGGGCTTGAAAAAGAGGAATAAACGACGACGAGAACTGTCCGCCGCCAATAATGCCAACGCGTAATTTCTTCAATTATTCTCCTGAGGATCTGAAGTTACCCAAAGCCTAATATCCGAGCGATGAAACGGGTAGGGTATCAGCATGACAAATCTTCAGCCTCCAGTTCTCGAGCCAATGCTCGAGCCAGCGCCTAGCGTTCTAACCATCCAAGAAGTTATCGAGGGCGAGGGCGTCGAAGCGCCAGCAAACTCCACCGTGAAGGTGCACTACCTTGGTGTTGACTATGAAACCGGCGAAGAGTTTGACTCCTCATGGAGCCGTGGCGAGGCAATTGAGTTCCCGCTAAACCGCCTGATTAAGGGTTGGCAAGAGGGCATTCCGGGTATGAAGGTCGGCGGTCGTCGCACCCTGATCTGCCCACCGGAGTATGCCTATGGTCCGGTCGGTGGCGGTCACCGTCTATCAGGCCGCACCTTGGTCTTCGTAATCGACCTTTTGGGTGTTGCTTAGTTAGTTGACCGACTCTGGGTCATCGATGAACTCGCGAACCTCTTGCGGGCAACGACATCCCTTGGCGATTTTTGCCGCCCAGGCGTAAGCCTCGGCGGCATCCTTCACCTCTAGCACCGAGAATCCACCGAGGACAACGTCGCTCTTGGTGATTGGGCCCGGTGTGACGAGGCCATCCTCGGTCACTACGACCGGCTCGTAGGTGTGAAATCCGCCGCCGAAAATCCAAACGCCCGCGGCCTTGGCCTCCCGGACGACAGCGTGAGAATCGTCTGCGACCTGTTGCCACTCGTCATCGGCAACCCGCATGTCACCGTCGTTGAAAGAGATGATGAATCTAGGCATTAGCAAGCCCCTTCAGTTCGTATTGATCCACGGTAACATTTTCATTCTTGAAGAATTCGTCCCAACTCTTGGCTGGTTGAACTTCGAACCCAAGCGACAGAAGCAGCTCGATAGAAGGGGTGTTCCTTCTGTCGGTGCACGCTCTAATCAAGGTGGCCTTCTGCTCTTGCAGCAAAAAATCTATGAGTCGGCCAGCCGCTTCGCGGGCAACTCCCTTGCCTTGATGATTGCCGGCGATGGTGAAACCAATTTCGAAGGCGTTGAATTCGTCTTCGATGGCATGAAGAGCCAGATCTCCAAGAAGTTCGCCAGTTCGAACTTCGTGAATCGCTAGTTGCAGCCAATCACCTGGGTCAGGGGCAGAGAGTCCGGCTTGAGAACCAATCAAGTCTCGTGCCTGCGACTCTGAGTACGAGGTTTCCCAACTTTGAAACCTTGCGATTGCCGGGTCCTGTCGATATCGAACGAATGCCTGCAAGTCGCGGGTTGCTAAAGGCTCGATGCTTAAGCGTTCCGTCAAGAGTGGGTAAGCCATGTGAGAAGTATATTCCCCGGAGTTGGCATGCCAGGGAGAAACAAAAATGCACCCCCAAATAGGAGGTGCATTTTCATTGGTAGGCCCCGTCGGGATCGAACCGACGACCCACGGATTAAAAGTCCGTTGCTCTAACCAACTGAGCTAGAGGCCCATACGTGCGAAAGCACGAACCACTAGTTTACCTGCGTCGACCGAGTTCGGAAGA
The DNA here is from genome assembly GCA_041172305.1 of Actinomycetota bacterium. Classification (GTDB taxonomy): domain Bacteria; phylum Actinomycetota; class Actinomycetes; order Actinomycetales; family Microbacteriaceae; genus Rhodoluna. The sequence continues at coordinate 14,153 of JBEDKF010000091.1, forward strand.
ACTCACAACGAGTTTGGGCTGGCATAATCGAAGAATGCCTAATCTGCCTACCGAACTCCGCCCGCTCGAAGAGTTGCGCGAACGCCACAGCTCAAAGTGGCGCCGTTTCAACCGCGACGTTTTGCCAATGCACGTCGCCGAGATGGACTACGAGATCGCGCCAGGCATCAAGTCTTTGATTATCGACTTCGTCACTCGATCGGACCTCGGCTACACCGGCCCGATTCCTGAGCTGGGTGACGCGTTCGCCGGTTTCGCTAAGCGTCACTGGAACTGGTCGGTCGAGCCGACCGATGTGCGCTTAGCCACCGATGTCGGCGTTGGCTCGGTAGAGATTCTTCGCGCCGCCGGCAAGCCAGGCGACAAGGTTGTTATCAACTCGCCGGTTTACCACTCGTTCTATGAGTGGATCAAAGAGGCCGGCATGCAGGTTGTCGATGCACCCCTCATCCGTGAAAAGGTTGGAGGCCCAACCGCCGAAGAACCAGACTCATTCGAGAAGCCGGTAACCCTTTGGCGCCTCGACATCGACGCCATCGAAGCAGCGTTCAAGGCCGGTGCCAAGTTCTTCCTCATGTGCAACCCGCAGAACCCGGTTGGCCGCATGCACACTCACAGCGAACTCCGCCAAGTGGCTGCACTCGCTGCCAAGTATGACGTGCTCGTGATCAGTGATGAAATTCATGCCCCGATGGCTTACCCGGGGGAGACTTTTACCCCATACCTGGCTGTCTCTGACGAAGCGAAGCAGACCGGCGTGGTTGTAACCTCCGCCAGCAAAACCTTCAACTTGGCTGGCCTTAAGGCGTCGATTGTCGTCTCGCAGAGTGACGAAGTTCGCGCCAAGCTTACAAAGCTGCCTGAGGCAATGCATTGGCGTTCTTCACTGATTGGCGCATTTGCCATGGCCGAGGCTTATGAAAACGGTGATGCCTGGCTCAAGGGAACCATGATGACTCTCGCCGACTCACGAAAGTTGCTCGCAGCCGAGATTGCTGAGAAGCTGCCAACCGTTGATTTCCACTTGCCTGAAAACGGCTACTTGGCTTGGCTAGACCTAAGCTCGCTTAACCTCGGAGACAAGCCGGCAGCGCTACTGCTTGCCAAGGAAAAAGTTGCATTTGTTCCCGGAGACGAGCACGGCGAGGCCTTTGGCCAGTTCGTACGCATTAACTTCGCCTGCCGCCCGGCCAGCATCCGTGCCGCAATCGACAAGATTGCCAACCAAGCTGCAAAAGCTGCGCGCAAGTAGGTTCAACAAAAAACCCACCGATAAGTCGGTGGGTTTTTTCTTTGAGCTTCTAGCTGGCTAGTGCCTGCTTGAGGTCGTGGATCAAGTCATCCGCGTGTTCTAGGCCCACCGAAAGGCGCATTAGGTTCTCGGTGATACCCATCGCTTCCTGAATTTCAGGACCCAAACGGCGGTGCGTGGTTGAAGCAGGGTGCGTAATGAGTGACTTGCTGTCACCGAGGTTATTCGAAATGTCGATTACCTTGAGAGCGTTCATGAACTTGAATGCTGCAGCCTTGTCGCCATCGATTGCGAAAGCCACGGTGGATCCGCCGCCACCCATCTGCTTCATGGCAAGCTCATAGCCCTTGTGTGACTTAAGGTGAGGATAAGAAACGGCCTTGATGCCCTTTTGAGTGGCAAGGAACTCAGCAATCTTTAGAGCGTTTTCATTCATGCGCTCTACACGCATGGTCATGGTCTCAAGTGACTTCAAAAGCACCCACGCATTGAAAGCGCTCATTGATGGGCCGGTGTGACGCGCAAACGGCATGACCTTGGTTTTGATGTATTCACGCGAACCAAGGATGGCTCCGCCGAGCACTCGACCCTGACCGTCGATGTGTTTGGTGGCCGAATACATGACGACATCGGCACCGAGGGCCAAAGGCTTCTGCATGACCGGTGAAGCCATAACGTTGTCGACGATCACGGTGGCCCCAACCTTGTGGGCAAGCTTGCTGACCATTGCGATGTCGACGATCTCCATCAAAGGGTTCGAAGGAGACTCGATGAAGACAACCTGGGTTGGCTTGCTTAGCGCAGCCGCCCAATCCTTTTCTTCGGTTCCTTCTACAAGCTCGATGGTGACACCCCAAGAAGGCAAAATTTCGGTCAGCACTACATAGCAAGAGCTGAACATCGACGCCGAGGCAACGACGTGGTCACCCTGCTTCACCAAGCAAGCGACAGACGCAAACATGGCTGACATTCCTGAGCTGGTTGCGAAGCATGCTTCAGCGCCCTCGACGGCGGCCAGACGGTCTTCAAACATCGCCACGGTTGGGTTTGAGAAGCGGCTGTAAAGGTGGTGTTCGGTTTCTTCCTTGAATGATGACTCCGCCTGTTCGGCAGAGTCGTAGGTGAAACCTGAGTTTAGGTAGAGAGCTTCGCCGGTCTCGCCGAAACCACTGCGCGCCAAACCGCCGCGAACGGCAACGGTGTCAGAGTGCAGATCCCAGTCAGGAAGCTGTGCCTCAACTGAATCTGAGTATCCCCATGGGCGAGTTCTCTTGGTCATTACTTGATTATATCGGCAGCGCGCGCTTTTCTGGTCGGCCATTCGACCAGCAGCATCGCGGCAATCATGATGAGCCCACCAAGGATGGTTCGCAACTCAAGCACTTCTTGCCCGACTGCCACCGCAATCGCGGCAGCGAAAACCACCTCGCTGGTAAGGATGATTGCGACTCGGGAGGCATCCATGTGGCTTTGGGCCCAGGTCTGAACGAAGAATGCGATTGCTGTTGAGAACACCGCGGTGAAGATAATCGCAAACCATCCATCGAAGTCGCCAGGCATCTGAACGCCGTCACCAAGAGCGCCAATCCAGCTAACGACAGCAGTCACGCCCAGTTGCACGACGGTCAAAGCGTAGGTGTTCAAGCCTTTGCTCCACGCACCAAGCCCGATGATGTGAGCCGCGAATAGCAGCGCGCAAAGCATGACCCAAATTTGGCCAAGTTCAATGGTGACGCCGGTGATGGAAATAAAGGCGAGACCCACCGTGGCCAACACGACTCCCCAGATGACCTTGGCACCTGCCTTTTGGCCAAGCAGCAACCAACCGAGAATAGGGGTCAGCACAACGTAGAGACCGGTAATGAAGCCGGTGATTGCCGCGGTGGTCATCGAAAGGCCGATGGTTTGAGTGATGTATCCGCCGCTCAATAGCAGGCCGAGGATGACGCCCTTTTTGAGCAGCTCCTTGTCGATGGCCTTCAAAACTTGAGGGCGAACCGCGATCATAATCAGCGTTGCAAGAGTGAAGCGCACGGCCAAGAAGTCATAGAGAGGTTGACGTTCGATCGCGTCTTTCATCAGCACAAAGGCTGCGCCCCAAACTACGGCCACCGAAATCAGGGCAATGGCGGCCCAATAGTTGCGCTTCATCCCGCCAGTCTAACTAGCGGTTACCGGTTGCTACCGACTTGGCCATGGATGGGAAAACCAATCCGTGCATCGGCCAAACCGACCACCAGTATGCGTGGCCGAGCAAACCCTTGGGCGCATAAATCGCACGCTGGGTGACCGTGCAACCGCCGTCGGGCTTAGGTGTGACGCTGAATTCGAGCCATGCGAGGCCAGGCATGATCATCTCTGCACGTAAACGCAGGAGCGTCGGGCGCTCGAGTGCCTCCACTCGCCAGAAATCGAGAGCGTCACCTACAAGCAAAGTGTTTGGGTCGCGACGGCCACGGCGAAGACCCGCACCACCGATTAACTTGTCCATCAGGCCGCGAAGGCGCCAAGCCCAGGTGGCTGTCGAATAACCGTTGTCGCCGCCGATCGACTCGATGCGCCTCCAAACAGTCTCGATCGAGTCGGTTGATTCGACTACACGCACGTCGGTATAGAGCGAACCGCCGGCCCAGTTTGGATCAGTCGGTAGTGGCTCGGATGGCGAACCCGGGAAAGACGCGTTCGTCCAACGAGTTTCGACGCGCGCATCTTTGATTTTGGTCAAGGCCAATTGAACTGCCTTGGTGAAGTAGGTGAGCCCTCCGGGCGGGTCAGGAATCAGCGATTTGATTGAGTCGTCACGAGCCACAACCTCGTTTTTCAAGCTGGCAACCAGGCGTCTAGCCAGGGTGTACGGAACCGGAGTTACAAGGCCAACCCAACCACTCGATAGTCGAGGAGTGAGAACAGGAATTGGGATGATGATTCGCTTGCGGAGGCCAGCCGCCTCGGCATACTTCTCCATCATCTGTTTGTAAGTGTAAATCTCGGGGCCGCCGATATCGAATGCGCCGGTGATTTTCGGATCGATGGCTGCCGCACCCACCAGGTAACGCAAGACATCTCGAACGGCGATGGGTTGAATTCGCACATTTACCCACTTTGGAACCGTCATGATTGGCAAGCGTTCGGTTAGATAGCGAAGCATTTCGAATGATGCCGAGCCTGAACCAATAACTACCGCAGCCCGAAGCTCGATGGTCGGGATGCCGGACGCACGAAGAATCTCACCGGTGTCGGCTCGTGACTGCATGTGAGGTGACAGCTCTTCGGTGGGAGCAATGATGCCGCCAAGGTAAACGATTCTCGAAACCCCAGCTGCCTTCGAGCACTTAACAAAGTGTTCAGCGAGCTTTCGCTCTTTGACCTCGAAGTCATTCTTAGACATCAGCGCGTGAAGTAGGTAATAAGCGACGTCGACGCCCTGCATCGCTTGAGTTAGGGCGTATTCGTCGTTTGCGTCACCAGAGGCAACCTCGACCTTGTTAATCCAAGGATGGTCTTTGAGGCGTTCCGGGTTTCGAGCTAGGACGCGAACCCGGTATCCGTGATTTAGTAGTTCGACCACCAGGCGCCCGCCTATGTAGCCGGTTGCCCCCGTGACCAAGCACAGCGCGGGAAGTCCCGCACGAGACTTTAGGACGGGGAGGCCAACGCTGAGGATTTCGCTCATGAGATTCTCAAGGTCTTACTTCGAATTTTTGTTCCCTTTGGAAGCCTTCGGAGCCGGCTTTGCGCTGACCTTAGGAGCGGCTTTCGCTTTTTCCTTTGGAGGCAGGGGCGCTGCCGGGGCATAGGTTTCGATCGCGACTATTCTGCGCTTTTTGCCCGCAGACATCGGCGTCAGATGCACCACGGTCATGTGCCCTGGTTGCAACGCTGCCGACTCCGACAAAACCGGCAAATGGTGTGGCGAACCGTATTCGGCGAGAGCCTCAAGGATGGTTGGCAGGGCAGGTCGGTGCGAACAAATCACCGCTGGAGTTCCATCCGCCACCAAGTCATGCACAACCTTCTTGGTGCGACGAGGCCCACTCTTGTTTCCGAATTCACTGAGCTGGTGTCGTTCGATTAGCTTCGCTTTCTTGGCCTTAGCAAAGGGTTCCAAGGTGGTGCGACAGCGCACCCACGAGCTGGTGACAAGTCGTTTAGGCGCAAAGGCACTCAATAAAGGCACGAGTTGTTTCGCTTCAACGTGACCGATGTCTAAAAGTGGGCGGTGGCCATCATCGAGGCCCTTGCCGCCCTTCCAATCAGCGCGAGGTGTTGCGGTGGCGTGGCGCAGGACGATTACCGGCTTGGTTCGAAGGTGCCCCAGTGCGTGGAGGTCGAGGGCGCGATCTAGAACCTCTCGGTCGAAGTCATAGGTCAAGAGTGCGCGAACCTCTGCAGGGGTTTTCCACTCGACGCTGGCAACTTCTTCGCTCGGTTCGAACTTCGAATTTGCTAGGGCCGCGTCGGTGACACGGGCAGCCCAGTAGTGAACTTCCTTTGGAATGTTGTTGCCCACTGTGTAGTGAACAACCTTTAGGCGAACGCCCAGGCGAATGCTCAAACCGGTTTCTTCGCGAATTTCGCGAACGGCGGTCTGCGGCAGGTTCTCTCCCGGGTCTTGCTTTCCCTTCGGGAAACTCCAGTCGTCATAACGGGCGCGATGGATCACGGCAACTAGGAGCTTGCCTTCAACTTCGCGCCACAGAACCGCGCCTGCTGCAAAAATTGTCATGCGGTGCGCGAGTTTCGCTTGGCATAAACGTCGATCATCGTCTTGTCTTGCACGTCAATCAGTGGTTTGCCTTCAGCGTCATACTGGTGTCTTGTCCAGGTTCCATCAGAGCCGAGGTGCCAGGTGGCGGCCTCATCGGACATTGCCAAGTCGAAGAGAGCCTTCATCTCACGAATGTGGTCAGGCTGGGATAGGCGAACCAAAGCCTCGACTCGTCGGTCTAGGTTTCGGTGCATCATGTCAGCCGAACCGATAAACACCGCTGGGTCGCCACCGCCAAGGAACGAGAAGATTCGAGAGTGTTCCAGGTAGCGCCCGAGAACGGAACGAACACGGATGTTTTCGCTCAGCCCAGCAACCCCAGGTCGAAGCGAACACATTCCGCGAACTAGAACATCTACGGTCACGCCAGCATTTGAGGCGCGGTAGAGCGAGTCGATAATCTGCTCATCGACAAGCGAGTTCATCTTCAAACTGATGTGAGCCGCCTTGCCGGCCTTCTTGAACTCAATTTCGCGTTCGATGCGCTCGGTAAGACCCTCGCGGACTCCGTTTGGTGAAACCAGAAGTGACTTGAAAGTCGCTTCTGGCGCATAGCCAGAAAGCTGGTTGAACAACTTCGTGAGGTCTTCACCGACGGCTTCGCGGGAGGTCAGAATTCCATAGTCCTCGTAGAAACGAGCGGTTTTAGGGTTGTAGTTTCCGGTGCCGATGTGGCAATAGCGACGAAGTTGGTTGCCTTCCTGGCGAATAACCAGTGCGAGCTTGCAGTGGGTCTTGAGGCCGACAATGCCATAAACAACGTGAACACCTGCCTGCTCAAGCTTTCGAGCCCAGGCAATGTTGTTCTGCTCATCGAAGCGAGCCTTGATCTCGACCAGAGCCAGAACCTGCTTGCCCGCCTCGGCGGCAGCAATCAAGGCATCCACGATTGGTGAGTCACCAGAGGTGCGATAAAGGGTCTGCTTGATAGCCAAAACTTTAGGGTCGGCAGCCGCCTCTTCGACGAATGCCTGAACGCTGGTTGCAAATGACTCGTATGGGTGATGCAGCAGAATGTCGCGCTGACGCATCGCATTGAAAATGCTGATGGTGTCGTCTTCAACCGGCTTCAAGAATCGATTTGTAATGACCTGGTGCGGAGGGAAGTGCAGTTCAGGACGCTTTATGCCAGAGATTTCAAATAGACCGGTTAGGTCTAGCGGCGAAGGCAAGTGATAAACGTCTTCTTCGTTGATGTCGAGTTCACGAATCAAGAGTTCTAGAACCTGAGGGTTGATGTCGTTCGCCACCTCGAGGCGAACCGGCGGGCCGAATCGACGGCGCAAAAGCTCCTTTTCAAGAGCGACGAGCAGATTCTCGCCCTCATCCTCGTCGACTTCAAGGTCTTCGTTGCGAGTGACTCGGAAGGTGTGCTGCTGCAGCACCTCCATGCCTGGGAAGAGCTGGCCAAGGAATTCGCCAATGATGTCTTCAAGCGGGACATAGCGGACGTCTTGAACACCGGTGTTGCCCGGGATGCGAACGAATCTAGGAAGCAGCGGCGGAACCTTGACGCGAGCGAAGTGCTCCTTGCCGGTGGCCTTGTTGCGAATCACAACCGCGAGGTTGAGCGAGAGCCCTGAAATGTATGGGAACGGGTGAGCTGGGTCGACCGCTAGTGGGGTTAAGACAGGGAAGATCTGGTTCTGAAAATAGTCGCTTAGCGAAGACTTCTCTGCGTCTTCAAGGGCAGCCCAGCGAACTAGCTTGATTCCTTTTTCTTTTAGCTGTGGCTTGATGTCGTCGATGAAGGTCTTGGCGTGGCGCTCTTGAAGGCGGTGGGCCTCTTGGCTGATTTGGGTGAGGACATCTTGTGGCGAAAGGCCAGAGGCCGAAGTAACTGCCAACCCGGTTGCGATGCGGCGCTTTAGCCCGGCAACGCGAACCATGAAGAACTCGTCAAGGTTGGAGGCAAAGATAGCGAGGAAGTTGAGTCTTTCAAGAAGGTAAAGGTTCTTGTCCTCTGCCATTTCGAGAACGCGCTGGTTGAAAGCTAGCCAACTGAGTTCTCTATCCAAGAATCTGTCGGCTGAGAAGTTATCTACCGATGCGGGCAGATCAATGGCCATTGTTTCTTCTGAAGACATAGAAGCAATCTTGGCACGGCAAGGTAGCCGAAAGGTTAATCTTTGGCGAAGTGCCTAGTATGCCGCTTCGCTGTATTCGTGGTCTGGTTCGGTGTTGAAGCGGTATCCAACGTTGCGAACGGTTCCGATCAATGAATCGAGTTCTTCGAGCTTGGCGCGAAGGCGACGAATGTGAACATCAACCGTTCGGGTGCCACCAAAGTAGTCATATCCCCAAACCTCGCTGAGCAGTTGCTCTCGGGTGAACACGCGGCCGGGGTGCTGGGCAAGGAATCGAAGAAGCTCGAACTCCTTGTATGTCAGGTCAAGCGTGCGACCGCCAACCTTTGCCGAATAGCTCGCTTCATCGATCACTACGCCTGAGGCGTGAATCTTCTCAGATCTGGTTGGTGCGACATTGCGGGTCAGCGCTAGGCGGATTCGAGCATCGATTTCCGCCGGACCCGCGCTCTCAAGGATGATGTCGCTAGCTTTCCATTCGCTGTTAATCGCAGCGAGACCACCTTCGGTGACGATGATGATCAGAGGGACAGAAAGGCCTGTGGTGTGGAGGATTTTGGCTAGAGATTTAGCCCCGGCGAGATCGCGCCTGGCATCCAAGAAAATAAGGTCGGCGGCGGGAGCATTGACGAGGCTTGCGGGTTCTGCCGGAATCTGGCGAACGCGATGGCTCAGGAGGCTAAGCGCAGGCATAACTTGCTGTTCTGCAGATGCAGCCAGAACAAGTAGTTGCGCCATCTTCCCTCCAAACCGCTTACCTAAGTCTAACCGTTGATTATCGGGGCTTTGGGGCATGATTGAAGGGTGACTAAGAGTTGGATGCGTGTAATCGCAATATGGATCATCGTGGCGATACTCGCGCTCGCCGCAATGCAGAACTTGGAAAGCGAACAAGCCTTCGTTTGGTTCGGCGCAATCCTTGCAGGTTCGATTGCTTCGGTCTCCATCGCGCACCTCATCAAAGCGGCTCCAGCAGGCTTCGTGCGCGAACTGATTTATGCTGGTGGCGGAAGTTACCTGATTCTTGCTTTGGCAAGTCTTTTCGTTTTCTTGAAGGGCTAAACTTTAACCATGTTGCTAGCACTAGAAATCTTCTTCACCGGCCTATTGGTCTTGGCAGGGCTTGCCATTGCAGGCGTTTCGGCACTAGTCCTTTACAAGCTATTCAAGGGTCAGAAATAGTTGTTCGTTTTCCCCGAGGGTCTGCCGCTTGAGCTAACTCCATTCGCTTTCCTAGTCGGAAAGTGGGAGGGCACCGGCATCATTAGCTTCAAAGACAATGAGTCTGATGAAGCTCCGACGGACCACGAATTCAGACAGCGCGTCGAGTTCGCCCACGATGGCAGCAATGCAATCACTTACATCGCTTCCGCCGAACTAATCGGCGAACCGTCAATCGCGCTGCCTAGCGAAATTGGCTACTGGCGCATTGCTCGCAAATCAGAGCCTGCAGACCACGGGCCTGGTTTGCTCCCAGGAGTCGGCGAGCCAAGTCTCAAGAATCACGAAGATCTGGAAGGCCTCCGCAATAAAGAAGGCGGGTTCGACATTCAGGTGTCGATGCTTCACCCGGGTGGTGTTGCTGAGCTTTATAACGGCAAAATCAAGGGTGCACGCGTTGACCTCGCGTCTGCGTCTGGTGCGGCTTTTGAGACCGCCAAAACCTATCGCCACTCGACTCGTCTATACGGTTTGGTTGAGAATGCTCTGCTTTGGGTGTGGGAAATTGCGCTTCCAGGTGGCGAGCTAAAGCCGCACGCTTCGGCACGCCTCGAACGAGTCGAATAATCATGGCCGGTGAGGTTAAGGGCAGTTTCGCTAACCCACTTATCGAACAGCGCAACCTTTCCGAGGGCACAGCCGCAGTAAATCTTGGCCCCCGCGGAATCATCACCGTGTCCGGCCCTGACCGTCTCGACTGGTTGCATTCGCTACTCAGTCAAAATTTGAAAAACCTCAAGCCTGGGCAGAGCGCTGAGGCTCTCCTGTTGGACCCGCAGGGGCACATCGAACAGGTGATTCACTTCTTGGATGACGGCGAAACGTCTTGGCTGGTTGTTGAGGCCGAAGGCCGCGAGTCGCTCCTCAAATTCTTGAACAAAATGGTTTTCCGAATGAAGGTCGAGATCGCTGACCGCTCGCAAGACTTCACGGTGATTGGCAGACTAGTTCGCGGCGAAAATGCGAAGCCTGAACTAAACCAAGCAGCCGAGTCGAATGGCGTAAGCCTGACCTGGGTTGACCCTTGGCCGGGAGTTGTTTCCGGTGGTGTGCGATATTCAAGAGCTTGGCCAGCGAAGTGGCCATGGACAGAAACCCTCGTGGCCAATGAAGATGTTGCTTCGGTATTTGCAGAGTTTGCAGCCGCCGGAACGATGGCTTACGACGCACTGCGAATCGCCGCACATCGACCGAGGCAGTTCGGCGAGGTTGACGACAAGGCTCTACCACACGAATTCGATTGGCTTTCAACGGCGGTTCACATGAGCAAGGGTTGCTATCGCGGGCAGGAGACCGTCGCGAAAGTTCACAATTTGGGCCACCCTCCGCGCCGTCTAACTTTTCTGCACCTAGATGGCTCCGGCCATGCTTTGCCTGAAGCCGGTGATGAAATCTTCATCGATGGAAACCCCAGCGCCCGAGGAAGGATCACCTCGGTAGGCCAACACCACGAAATGGGCCCGATTGCCTTGGCGTTGTTGTTTCGTTCGGTTCCAGAAGACGCGACTTTGATTGTGAGAACCAACCTGGGTGACCTCTCGGCGAGTCAGGAAGTCATCGTCCCGCAAAGCGCGGGCAAGGCCAACGACATCCCTAAGATTCCTAAGTTGTTGATGGGCGGCAAACACTAGTGCGCTGGAGTTTCAACGAGTCAATTCGTCGCGTTATCGAATCTGCTCCCGCCATCATCCAAATTGTTTTGGCAGCCACCGCCGGGTATGCCTTTACTCACTTGGTTTTAGGCCACTCAAACCCGATTTTCGCCGTAACCGTTGCCATAACGGCACTCGGGTTCACTCGAGACGCAAGGCCGCGTCGAATCCTCTCCACAGCCATCGGAATGGTCACCGGAATTGCACTCAGCGAATTGCTATTGCTCTTGGTTGGGCAAGGAGTTTGGCAGATGTCAATCGTGCTTCTGATAGCACTTTCGGCTGCCAGATTCATCACGGGTTCTTCTGCTTTTGCTCTCACCGTGGGAATCCAGGCCATGCTTGTCTACATCATGCCGGCGCCCGAAGGCGGAGCCTTTATCCGCAGTCTCGACGGCGTGATCGGTGGATTAACCGCTCTGTTATTCACCGCAATCATTCCGCGCGACCCCCGCGGCATGGCAATCAAAGATGCAAACAAACTTTTCAACATCTTCCTTGATTCCCTTGAAGCGCTGAAGCTAGCCGTCCGGAACGTTGATGTCGCGATTGTCGATGAAGCGCTATCGCGGGTTCGCCGATCTCAGCCCCTGGTTGACAACTGGAGAATGTCTCTAGATAGCGCCATTGCGATTTCGCGAATCTCGCCGTTCCTGCGGAAATACAGGGATGAGCTTTCCGGTCAGGTGCGACTCATGCGCGGCATGGACCTTGCCACCAGAAACCTTCGCGTCGTAGTCCGCCGAGTTGATTTCTTAGTTCGTGACGGCGTCGCGCGCCCATACTTGGCAGACCTATTTGAGCAGATTTCGATTGCCACCAATCTGCTCACCGAAGGTCTCGAAAACGCACAAAGGCTGCGCGAGGCACAAGAGCAATTTGTTGAGATCATTCACCAACTAGACCCGAAAAAATTCGGGATCGCTGATCAAATTCGAGAGGCGAGCGTGCTGCTACTGCTCAGACCACTCTTGGTCGATTTGTTGTGTGCCAGTGGCATGTCTGAAGACGACGCCAGGGCAGAATTACCCTCCATTTAGTGGCGCTGTGTCGCAGAAATCTATTGTGCAATTCACTTTCCGTTAACCTTTCAAAAAGGTTTTAGACACATAGCGCTTTGAATATTGAAGTCATGAGTGCAAACGCCCCTTCGGAGCCAATCGAAAGACGCAAACTGGCCACAAAGCCATTTGCCCGAGCCGACCGCATCTTCTTCGCTGTTTCGACCGCAGCGGCGTACTCGTCCTTCGTCATCATTGCGCTGATCCTGATCTTCCTCATCGGACGCGCCATTCCAGCATTCCAAACCCAGGGAATCATCGACTTCGCTTTTGGCTCAACCTGGAATGCGGCCGCAACGCCTGCCAAGTTCCAGCTCGGCCCGATGCTGTGGGGTTCGATTCTCATTTCGATCATCGGTGTGGTCATTGCGGTTCCGTTGGCCATTTCGATCGCCTACTTCATCGAATTCATGGCCCCAAAGCGCCTGGCAAAGATCGTCACTACCGTGGTTGACCTCCTAGCCGCGATTCCATCGATCGTTCTTGGTCTCTGGGGTGCCTTCGTTTTCTCTCCGATTGCGGCCGGCTGGGCAAAGATGCTCAACCAGTCATTCGGCTGGATTCCAATCTTTGACAACCCGGAGCAAAACTTCCTTCGCAGTCCTTTCATCGCCGGAATCGTAGTTGCCGTGATGATCGTTCCAATCATCGCCTCGATCACGCGAGAGATCTTCAGCCAGATGGACCGCGACATCATCAACGCATCGCTCGCTTTGGGCGGAAACCTAGAGTCGACCTTCCGCAAGGTGATCCTGCCAACTGCTTCGAGTGGTGTCATCGGTGGAGTCTTGCTCGGTCTAGGTCGTGCCCTGGGTGAAACCGTAGCCGTGCTCTACGTCTTGAACCTAACCTTCGACATCAACTGGGCAAACGTGCTGCAAGCCAAGGGTGGTTCGGTTGCCTCGATGATTATTTCGAAGTTCGGCGAGGCTAACCCGGATGAAATCAGCGCCCTTATGGCCGCCGGTCTGGTCCTGTTCGTCTTCACGCTGATCATCAACTCACTCGCGTCTTACATCGTTGCAAAGGCTCAGCCATGGAGAAAGTAATCGACATCACCCCTGTAGCTCGACCAAAGACAGCGGCACCTTGGTCAAAGAAGTCGCCAAAGTTCTTGGCGTTCAGCGGGCTTGCGTCGGTTGTTCCTGCAGTAATCGCTCTGGCCACCATCGCTCTGACCGGTATGGATTTTATGGCCGCCCTGTTCATCGTGTTCTTGCCGATTCAGATCGTGGCTGCTGCGCTTGTGGGTATTTCGGTCTACGGTCGCCGCGGCATCCTTGAAGGCTTGCTGGTTGTCGCAACCATTTTCCTTAGCTCGTTCGTGTTCGTTTTGCTTGGTTCGGTTATCTGGTCGGTTATCAGCAACGGGTTTGCTGCATTGAGCCCTAGCTTCATCTTCCAGAACAACTACTACATTCAGCCAAAGACCTCGCTCGAGTTCGGTGGTGTAGGGCACGCAATCATCGGCAGCTTGTTGATCGTCGGTGTTTCGACACTCGTTACAGTTCCGCTAGGCCTTGCAACGGCGGTCTACCTCACCGAGACTCAGGGTAAGAGCAAGGGCATCATCCGCACGCTGCTCCAGGCAATGTCTGGTCTACCTTCAGTGGTTTCGGGACTATTCATCTACGCGATGTTTATTGCATCAGGTTTGACGACTTATGCCGGTTGGACAGGCTCTCTAGCTCTGATTCCACTGATGCTTCCGACCGTCGCGCGTGTTACCGAAGAGGCACTTCGCCTCGTTCCGGTTGAACTCCGCAACGGCGCACTTGCACTAGGCGCACCGGCCTGGCGTGCATTCGTGCAGGTGACTCTGCCGGCTGCCAAGTCTGGAATTGTCACCGCAGTCCTACTTGGTGTTGCACGCGTTATCGGCGAAACCGCCCCGCTAGTGCTCACCACCTTTGCGGCAGATCGCACCAACCTCAACATTTTCGAGGGTTCGATGGCTTCGCTGCCGACCTACCTCTTCAACTACATCGCATTCGGTTTCGATGAGGCGATCCAGCGCTCATGGGGTGCCGCGCTCGTCATCCTGATTCTCGTTGCAATTCTTTTCATCTCGGCTCGAGTCGCGTCGCGCACTCGCACCAAGGCAAGAAAGTAAGGAAAACATGTCAAACCTCACCTATCACCTACGTTCTGAAGACGTAAACGTCTGGTTCGGCGAGCGTCACGTCCTCAAGGATGTGAACCTTGCTTTCCCAACCAACCAGGTGACCGCATTGATCGGCCCATCTGGTTGCGGAAAGTCGACCTTCATTCGCACCTTGAACCGCATGCACGAACTGATTCCATCAGCCGGCTTCGCGGGCAAGGTGCTTCTAGATGACGAAGACATCTACGGCGACGGCGTTGACCCGGTAAAGGTCCGTCTAAACGTAGGAATGGTTTTCCAGAAGCCAAACCCTTTCCCGACCATGACCATCCAGGAGAACGTCCTGTCTGGCCTGAAGCTTTCTGGTCGCCGCAACTCAAACAATGAGGAGCTCGTCGAGACCTCGCTTCGTCGCGCGTCAATCTGGAACGAAGTTAAGGATCGCCTCAACGACCCAGCGCTTTCACTTTCTGGTGGCCAGCAGCAGCGTCTATGCATCGCCCGCTCACTCGCAATGGGTCCAAAGGTTTTGTTGATGGATGAGCCATGTTCAGCTCTTGACCCAGGCTCAACCCGCCGCGTCGAGGAGACCATCCTTGAACTTGCTCCTGAGATGACCATCGTCATCGTGACTCACAACATGCAGCAGGCGCAGCGCGTTGCAGACCAGACCGCCTTCTTCTTGTCAGAAGACGGCAACCCTGGCCACGTTGTCGAATTCGGTTCAACAGAGCAGGTCTTCGGCCAGCCGATCGACCCGCGCACCAACGACTACGTCAACGGCCACTTCGGCTAGTCCAGCTGCTTTAGACACCTGAAGTTAACCATTTCGTCGCTCACCCTTTACTAGGTAAAGCATCGTGGTTAACTTCTGGAGTTTCTAATAGAAACGTCCGCAAGACATCAAAATTCTTACAAGGAGAAATTCATGAAGCGCTCACTAGTCGGCATCATCGCCGCAGTAGCTTTGGTCGGCACCATCGGCCTAACCGGCACCGCTGCATCAGCAGCTGCAACCCTAAAGTCTTCAGGTTCATCATTCGCTAACGGCATCATGCAGGCTTGCAAGACCAACGTTGGCGGAGTAGACCTTACTTACACCTCAACTGGTTCAGGCACCGGCCGCAGCCAGT
>JBEDKF010000092.1:0-4437 GCA_041172305.1 Actinomycetota bacterium
GCTGAGTTTGCATCGGTCTTAACGATGTACTTCAGCTGTGCGTAAGAAGATGGGGTGTAGCCAGGTGCGAAGGTGGTGGCCAGGTTGAATACTGAGCCAGCAACTGCGTTGTACGAGGTACCTGCTGATGGAACAACGTTTAGCTCGTTGGCTGCGAATGCTGGTGAACCAGCAAATACGCTTGCGCCAAGAGCAACGACTGCACCAAGAGCTAGACCCTTGCGAGTTAGGTTCTTAGACATTATGTCTCTTTCTTTCTTGGTTATCCCGACCTTCAAGACGAAGATCAGGCGTCAGCGTTTTGGACCCAGCAACCAAGCAGGAGGGCACAAATGTGCTGCACGTTAAAAGGTAACGGACAAATGTCCGGTCTATTACGGTATTTGTCCGGTCTTTTTTGCAATTAACAGAATTCCCACAGAAACAGGGGGTTTTCGAGCCAATATCAGGCTAAAACGGCCATTGGCCGTGTCGTTTACTTGGTTGGCGCTGAAATGGCCATGATCGCATCGGTCACACGTGGTGATGACGCGTTGAACATGAGCTGAAGCGAGACGCGGGTGCCGGCCAAAGGTGAGCGATCCCAGACGACATTGTTCTCATCAAATGGCAGCTTCACAACACCAGAAAGGTTCAGAACCTTGTTGCCGCCAACCTCGGTGAGGCTGGTGGTTGAATCCTGGAGGTAAGCGAAATACTTGTAGCCATTGATGGTGAAGTCGAAGCAAGCGCCCTCTAGGCGAGAAACACCAGCGGTGGTGGCAATCTGCACGAGTGCGTGGTTGCCAAGGTTGTCATAGACGTCATACTTGTCAACGGCGGTGGTGTCGTTGCTGAACGAAGCGGTGCGGATGGCGCCGGCCGAGTTCGGGTTGTTCGAGAAGATCAGGCTAACCTGAGCGGCCGAAAATGGGCTGCTTGAAGGCGCTGGCTCTGCGCTTGATGAAGAAGTAGGCGTTGGTGCAGGCACGTTGGCTGCCGGAACCACTTCGACAACCTGTTCGGTTGAGGCGGCGGCAGCCGACTCGCTTGCCGACGCTGAAGGGCTTGGGGTGGTGCTCGATGCGGCCGGGTTGCGGTCTGCCTCGGCCACGACGGCATCCTGGTTGCGGTTGCCGATGTTGACGAATGCGCCAACGGCCAACAGCATGAACAGAACAAAGACCATTGCCTGAGCGCCGAGTTGCTTGGCCTCGTGGGCTGCCTTGCGAGCGGCAACCGAAAGGATTGCCGAAACAGACATACCGGCGGTGTCGACATCGGCACCGAGCAGAGCCTTCTTGAAGGCTGCGCGGGCGCGGAAGATGAGCTGAAGGGTTGCGTTTTCGCTGAGGCCAACCTGTGAGGCGATCTCGCGGGTTGACTTCTCTTCATACATAGATGCCAAAAGAACTTCGCGGTGACGCGGGTTTAGCTTGCTGAGGGCCAGGCGAACAATCGCGGCATCCTCGATGTGCTCCATCTCGCTGCCGACTTCGGCATCCTTGGCGGCTGGCTCGGCGATTTCATCAATGTTGTTGATGATGGCGCGGCCAGAGGCGCGGATGACGTCTAGGCAGAGAAGGCGAACCTTCCACTTCAAGAAGCGGAGAACGCCGATCTCTGAGTCGAGCTCAGGGAGGGTGACCATTAGATAAAGGAATGCGTCTTGAACAACCTCGTCAACCTGGTGCTGGCTGCGCAAAAAGCGGCGAGCGTGGCGCTCTAGGTGTGGGCGGAAGCGGGTGTAGATGTTGGCGAAGTCTTGGGCAGACCAATCCTTCAGCACCGCTGCGCCGTGCGCGCGGAACTCAGGGTTCTCGACGTCGTCTAAAGACTCGTCATCCCATTCGGCCATTTGATCCATACCTTTATTGTGTCAGACCTAATAAGTAACTGACTAGAGGCGGATTTATTACGGTTAGCGGGTAATTGTCACCGTTGCAGTGGTTGGCGCCGCATATTTGATGCCGGTGACGCTTGCCGAAACCCAGGTGGTGCTGGCCTTAGTTGCGACGGTGCCACCGGTTGCCTTGGCCTTCAGGGTGCCGCCCTTGGCCAAACCGAACACGCAACGAGCGAAGTCGTCAGCCAAAACTAGGTCGAACGAGCCGGCGTCGGCCTTGCCATCAGGGTTGTTCAGCAGGCCGTTGATGGTCTGCTTCAGCGAACCGGCAGTCTTCACCGGGTTGAAGTTGTCGGCAATCATTGCGTCGCTGGCGACCACACCGGCGATTCCCGAGGCAGCCTTGCACTTGGATGACTGGGTGATGCGTGAGTCATCCTGGTTGGTGACCGACCAGAAGGTGCGGATGCCGCTTGCCTTGTTGCCCGCAACAGTGCGAAGCGCAGTGACGTTTTTGGTGGTGTCAAGCGAGTAGTCGAAGAGGCCCTTCGGAGCGCCACCGACGTTTAGGCCGGCCGGAACCTTGCCGGTGCTGAGCTGGATGCTTAGCTGCTGAACCGAAACCGGCGCACCTTCGATGTTGAGTGAAATCTGGTTGGTGCCGGCTGCCTTGCCGACGGCGATGGTCGGGGTTGCTAGGCGCGCGCCCAAGAGCTGCTCGGTCGGCTTGCCCATGCGGAAAGTCAGGCCAACCCGAGTCGCAGTGTCGAAATCTTGAAGCTCACCGCAGAGGCCCGCTTCGACCCAAGCGCAGTTGAGGTCGCGGCTGTCGTCGATGAAGGTGTTGCCGCCAGACTTGATGATCTTGGCTGCCGAGTATGAGCCCGAAATTTGGGTGTATGGGTTGACCACTGCCGCGAAGGTGTTTGCGGTCAGCTTGCCCTTCTGAATCTGAATCTGAACTTCAACGCTCACGGCATAGGTCTTGCCGTCGGCGCCAGTCCAAAGTGTGGTCGTGCCTCCGGCAGGAAGCTTCGCGGCGGCACCGCTGACCGGTGAGCTTGGCGCATTAATCGCACGGATGAGGGTTGCCGGCGCCTTGGCGCCCTTATAGATGTTGACTGCCTCGAGGCATAGAAGCTGGGCTGCGTTGGCGCATACTGGCAAAACATACGAGCCGGTGAATGAGTCTGCGGCGATGTTGGTGCAAGGTGACTCGCCTAGGGTCTCGCAGAGCTGGTCTTTTGCGTTGAACAGGGTGCTGTAGCCCGGGCTGCTCGCGAAGTTCTCTTGTGAGTCGACAGCGAAGGTGGTCTTGGATAGACCCTCGGCAGCGGTTGGCCAGTAGACGGCCGCGTTGGCAGCGGTCGCGCCGGTTAGCAAAGCAAGAGAAGTTAGGGCCGCGATGGCCACGCGCTTGATGTTCATAATGCAAATCTATTGGGATTCGGTGAATATCCGGGGTAGGTGACCGGACAGACCTTAATTGACTGGCTTAACCTTAGGAAACTTAAGGATATTAACAGGGTCGTCTGCGAGAATAGGCAGGTAGATGTTAACCAAGCCGTCTACACAGGAAAAGATTCGGGACCCATGAATTCGGGGCCTCGGGTCTTTTTCCTTTTAACCCGGCGGGTTTCGCCGCCCCGCTAACCCGACTAGCCTTGTCACATGCTAAAGCGCGTGGCATTTGTCACTTTCTATTTCGAGGCCTGGGATGCCCTGGCCAAGATTCACGCGCGCATGCTGGATGACCCGCGCTTCGAGGTTTTGGTTGTCGCGATCCCCCGCAAGCTAACCGGCGATGCCGCCTGGGATGACGCCTCTTCGGTGTCCGATTTCTTCGCCGCTCATGGAATCGAACATGTGATTGGCTCGGCGGACGCGAGTGAACTGCGTGACTGGGCACCTGACTACGTGTTCATCAACTATCCGTGGCAGCGCAACTATCAGAAGGCGTATCGCGCCGATGAGCTGGTTAAGTTCACGCGCATTGCATACGTGCCTTATTACTCACTGCCCTTGGTTAATGAGCTGGGCCCCGGCGCGGCCGAACACCTTTACACGCAACGGTCACACCAGTTGGCCTCGTTGGTTTTCACCCAGGATCGTTTTGTGCGCGACGCCTATGCCCTGACTTCGCGAGGCAACGAGCACGTGTTCTTCACCGGGTCTCCGAAGGTGGACGCGCTTATCGAGGCTGCCGGGGCGCTTGGCGTGCATGCCCGACGCGAACGGACTCGGGTGGTTTGGGCTCCGCACCACAGCTATTCTCCACATTGGTTGAACTTCGGAACCTTTGCACAGAACTATCTCGAGGTGCTCGACTGGGCAACCGAGCACCCTGAAATTGATGTGTGTTTGAGACCGCATCCGTTTATGTTTGGCACCCTGGTTGACCGAGAGGTAATCAGCGACTCTGACTTGGATGCCTGGTTAGCTGCCTGGGATGACCTGCCGAACACCTCAATCGACTCTGCGTCTGGCCCGGCCGAACTCTTCGTCAGCTGCGATGTCCTGCTGACCGATGGAATCTCATTCTTGGCGGAGTACCCACTGGTCACCGGCAAACCTTCGGTGTTTATCGAGAACCAAGGTCACTGGGAGTTCTC
>JBEDKF010000093.1:0-4295 GCA_041172305.1 Actinomycetota bacterium
ACTGGCTGCGGCCGGTGCCTGAACCAGTTGAGGTGTAAGTAAGGTCTACTCCGCCAACGTTGGTCTTGCAAGCCTGCATGATGCCGTTAGCGAATGATGAACCTGAAGACTTTAGGGTTGCGGCTGCTGATGCGGCGGTTCCGGTTAGGCCGATGGTGCCGACCAAAGCTACTGCGGCGATGATGCCGACTAGTGAGCGCTTCATGAATTTCTCCTTGTAAGAATTTTGATGTCTTGCGGACATTTCTATTAGAAACTCCAGAAGTTAACCGCGTGGCTTTACCTAGTAAAGGGTGAGCGACGAAATGGTTAACTTCAGGTGTCTAATGCGGTCGAACTAGCCGAAGTGGCCGTTCACGTAATCGTTGGTGCGAGGGTCAATCGGCTGACCAAATACCTGCTCGGTTGAACCGAATTCGACAACGTGACCAGGGTTACCATCTTCTGACAAGAAGAAGGCAGTCTGGTCTGCAACGCGCTGCGCCTGCTGCATGTTGTGAGTCACGATCACGATGGTCATTTCAGGTGCAAGCTCAAGGATGGTCTCCTCGACGCGGCGAGTTGAGCCTGGGTCAAGTGCTGAACATGGCTCATCCATCAGCAGAACCTTTGGGCCCATTGCGAGTGAGCGGGCGATGCAGAGACGCTGCTGCTGGCCACCCGAAAGTGAAAGTGCTGGGTCGTTGAGGCGATCCTTAACTTCGTTCCAAATAGATGCGCGACGAAGCGAGGTCTCGACGAGCTCTTCGTTGTTTGAGCTGCGGCGACCTGAGAGCTTGAGACCAGAAAGAACGTTCTCCTGGATAGTCATGGTCGGGAAAGGGTTTGGCTTCTGGAAAACCATTCCTACATTCAAGCGGACCTTTACCGGGTCAACGCCGTCGCCGTAGATGTCTTCGTCATCTAGGAGGACCTTGCCTGCGAAGCCGGCTGATGGAATCAGTTCGTGCATGCGGTTCAGGGTGCGAATGAAGGTCGACTTTCCGCAACCAGATGGGCCGATCAATGCGGTCACCTGATTGGTTGGGAAAGCAAGGTTTACATCCTTGAGGACGTGACGCTCGCCGAACCAGACGTTTACGTCTTCAGAACGTAGGTGATAGGTGAGGTTTGACATGTTTTCCTTACTTTCTTGCCTTGGTGCGAGTGCGTGATGCGACTCGAGCCGAGATGAAAAGAATTGCAACGAGAATCAGGATGACGAGAGCGGCACCCCATGAGCGCTGGATTGCCTCATCGAAACCAAATGCGATGTAGTTGAAGAGGTAGGTCGGCAGCGATGCCATCGAACCTTCGAAAATGTTGAGGTTGGTGCGGTCTGCCGCAAAGGTGGTTAGCACCAGTGGGGCGGTTTCGCCGATAACGCGTGCAACACCGAGTAGGACGGCGGTAACGATTCCAGACTTGGCCGCTGGCAGAGTCACCTGCACGAATGCACGCCAGGCCGGTGCGCCGAGAGCAAGTGCACCATTTCGAAGCTCGACTGGAACGAGACGAAGCGCTTCTTCGGTTACTCGAGCCACTGTCGGAAGCATGAGAGGAATTAGGGCAAGTGATCCTGTCCAGCCCGCATAGGTTGTCAATCCTGATGCAATAAACATCGCGTAGATGAACAAGCCCGATACAACTGAAGGCAGACCCGACATCGCTTGCAGCAGTGTACGGATGATGCCCTTACTCTTGCCCTGAGTCTCGGTTAGGTAGACCGCGGTTGCGAGGCCTAGTGGAACTGTGACGAGTGTCGAAACACCGACGATCAACAAGCTGCCGAGGATGGCGTGACCTACACCGCCATACTCGAGCGAGGTCTTTGGCTGAATGTAGTAGTTGTTCTGGAAGATAAAGCTTGGGCTCAATGCAGCGAAACCGTTGCTGATAACCGACCAGATAACCGAGCCAAGCAGAACGAACACGAACGAGCTCAAGAATATGGTTGCTACAACGAGCAAGCCTTCAAGGATTCCGCGACGCCCGTAGACCGAAATGCCCACGAGAGCAGCAGCCACAATCTGAATCGGCAAGAACACGATGAACAGCGCGGCCATGAAGTCCATGCCGGTGACCGCAATGGTGAACAAGGCGATGAGAGCCGGAACAGCCGACGCGAGGCCGGCAACCAGCATGAACTTTGGCGACTTCTTTGACCAAGGTGCGGCTGTCTTTGGTCGGGCCACCGGGGTGATGTCGATTACTTTCTCCATGGCTGAGCCTTTGCAACGATGTAAGACGCGAGTGTGTTGATAATCAGCGTGAAGACGAACAGGACCAGACCGGCGGCCATAAGGGCGCTGATCTCATCCGGGTTAGCCTCGCCGAACTTCGAAATAATCATCGAGGCCACCGAACCACCCTTGGCCTGAAGCACATTGGCCCAGTTGATGTCGAAGGTTATGTTCAGAACGTAGAGAACGGCGACGGTTTCACCAAGGGCACGACCTAGACCAAGCAAGACTCCACCGATGACACCACTCGAAGCAGTTGGCAGGATCACCTTGCGGAAGGTGGATTCTCGGTTTCCTCCCAGCGCGAGCGAGGCGTTAATAATGTCGCGATCCATCTGGCTGAAGATCTCTCGGGTGATTGAGGCAATGATCGGAACGATCATGACGGCAACCACGATTCCAGCGATGAATGGGCTGCGAAGGAAGTTTTGCTCCGGGTTATCGAAGATTGGAATCCAGCCGAATGACTGATTCAGCATCTTGGCCCAACCCGCTGCTATTGGCGAGAATACGAATGCGCCCCAGAGACCAAGCACGATCGATGGGATGGCTGCAAGTAGGTCGACGACTGTGGTCACGATTTTTGACAAGCGTTTCGGAGCCATGAATTCGATGAAGTAGGCGATCGAGATGGCCAACGGAACCGCGATAACAACTCCGATAAGCGAGATAAGGATCGAACCCCACAACATCGGCCCGAGCTGGAACTTCGCTGGTGTTGCGGCTGCATTCCAGGTTGAGCCAAAGGCGAAGTCGATGATTCCTTGGGTCTGGAATGCTGGAATCGCACGCCCGATGAGGAAGATCAGGATCAGCGCAATGATGACGAAGGAAGAGTACGCCGCTGCGGTCGAAACAGCGAAGAAAATGCGGTCCGCTCGGGCAAAAGGCTTTGTGGCCAGTTTGCGTCTTTCGATTGGTTCCGAAGTGGCGTTTGAACTCATGTTTCTATCTTCGAAGCCCGACGTGTCTAGAACCTTTTTGAAAGGTTAACGGAAAGTGAATTGCGCAGCATGATTTGGCTGCGAAACAGCCTTAAATAGCGGGCAATTCCGCCCTGGCGTCGTCTTCGGACATGCCGCTGGCACACAATAAATCGACCAAAAGTGGTCTCAGAAGTAGAAGCACGCTCGCCTCTCGGATTTGATCCGCGATTCCGAATTTCTTCGGGTCTAGTTGGTGAATAATCTCAACAAATTGCTCTTGCGCCTCGCGCAACCTTTGTGCGTTTTCGAGACCTTCGGAGAGCAGATTGGTGGCAATCGAAATCTGCTCAAATAGGTCTGCCAAGTATGGGCGCGCGATGCCGTCACGAACCAAGAAATCAACTCGGCGCACAACTACGCGAAGGTTTCTGGTGGCAAGATCCATGCCGCGCATGAGTCGCACCTGACCGGAAAGCTCATCCCTGTATTTCCGCAGGAACGGCGAGATTCGCGAAATCGCAATGGCGCTATCTAGCGACATTCTCCAGTTGTCAACCAGGGGCTGAGATCTGCGAACCCGCGATAGCGCTTCATCGACAATCGCGACATCAACGTTCCGAACGGCTAGCTTCAGCGCTTCAAGGGAATCGAGGAAGATGTTGAAAAGTTTGTTTGCATCTTTGATTGCCATGCCGCGGGGGTCGCGCGGAATGATTGCGGTGAATAACAGAGCGGTTAAACCACCGATCACGCCGTCGAGACTGCGGATAAAGGCTCCGCCTTCGGGCGCCGGCATGATGTAGACAAGCATGGCCTGGATTCCCACTGTGAGAGCAAAAGCAGAAGAACCCGTGATGAATCTGGCAGCCGAAAGTGCTATCAGAAGCACGATTGACATCTGCCAAACTCCTTGCCCAACCAAGAGCAAGAGCAATTCGCTTAGTGCAATTCCGGTGACCATTCCGATGGCTGTGGAGAGGATTCGACGCGGCCTTGCGTCTCGAGTGAACCCGAGTGCCGTTATGGCAACGGTTACGGCGAAAATCGGGTTTGAGTGACCCAAAACCAAGTGGGTAAAGGCGTACCCGGCTGTGGCTGCCAAAACAATTTGGATGATGGCGGGAGCAGATTCGATAACGCGACGAAT
>JBEDKF010000094.1:0-12693 GCA_041172305.1 Actinomycetota bacterium
ACACGCTCGATGGCATAGCGAATCTGTGCCGCGTAGCCTCCGAATTCCTGGCCGAGGGTTACCGGGGTTGCATCCATGAGGTGGGTGCGACCAGCCTTGACGGCGGTCTTCCAAAGCTCACGCTTTTCTTCGAGCGAGATGGCTAGGTAATCAAGAGCCGGTAGGAGGTCATTGATCAACGCTGCGGTCACGGCAACGTGAACCGAGGTTGGGAAAACATCGTTCGATGACTGAGATGCATTCACGTGGTCGTTCGGGTGAACGTCTGACCCAAGAAGCGCAGTGGCAAGGGTTGCCAGCACCTCATTCATGTTCATGTTTGAAGAGGTTCCAGAGCCGGTCTGGAAGATGTCTACTGGAAACTCACCGTCGTGCTTGCCAGCGATGACGGCATCTGCCGCGTCAGCGATTGACTTGGCAACTTCTGGCTTCAACACACCAAGCTTGGCGTTCGCGGTTGCCGCAGCCTTCTTGATTTGAGCCAGGGCGGCAATGTGCGCGCGCTCAAGCGTCGTTCCTGAGATGGGGAAGTTCTCAACGGCACGCTGGGTCTGTGCACGGTAGAGGGCGTTCAGAGGAACTTTAACTTCACCCATGGTGTCGTGTTCGATGCGGTATTCCACGGTCAGTGACCTTTCGATTTTGTTTGCAGAAACTTAGTCGATGTCACCGATGGTGACAATCGGGTGGATTTCGCCAAGGGTCAACTTGTAGTTGGCACCAACCACAGCCAGCTTGCCTTGCTTCACTGCATCGGCAATCAAACTGCTGCTGGTCAACATTTCGTTGATGGTGTCTTGAACGTGAAGCTCAGTGACATCGTCAATCTCATGCATTCCTTGTGCGTTTGCCGCCAGAACCGTTGGTCTGATCTGGTCGACAAGTTTGTGGATGAACACTCCGTCGGCGTTCATTTTGCCCTCTACGTCATCGATGGCGGCGCGAATAGCACCACATTCATCGTGACCGAGAACCAGGATGATCGGCACACCAAGCACCTCGACTGCATACTCGAGCGAACCAAGGATGGTTTCGCCGATGACCTGTCCCGCGTTGCGAACTACAAAAAAGTCGCCTAGGCCGACATCGAAAATGATTTCTGCAGAGAGACGTGAGTCAGCGCAGCCGAACAGGGCTGCAAAGGGCGTCTGCTTTTGAGCTAGCGCCTCGCGGCGGTCGATGTCTTGACGAGGGTGAGCGAGGTCTCCAGAAACGAAACGGTGGTTTCCATCAAGCATCGCCTGCCAGGCTTCGCGCGGAGTCTTCGGGCTCATTACTTGCCCTCCGCCAACTTCGCCTGGATGGCTGTGGCAATGGCCACGAAATCAGCGGGTTTGGCTACGCCATAAATGATGGCTGCGTCCTTCGAGTTATAGTTCAACACCATCATGAAATCTTTAGTCTTCGGAGGGTCGCTTGGCTCGAGGGCTTCGTAGATGTCCCAGGCATAGTCCCCGATGGCTTGGGTGCCGGTTTTGGCACTGTTCTTGAGTTGGAAGGCCAACCAAGTTGGGTTGATTCCGAACGCTTGCGTCAACCCGATGTATTGATTCTTTGGCCCAACAAAGCCGGAATACCAGTTCTGAACGCCATCGGCCGGCTTTGCCGTCCAGCGAGCAGAGTTCGACCACCAGTCTGCCGGAAGCTCTGGAGCGATGATTTGCTGGCCGCTAGAAGCTTGTGCTTCGGCCGCAATGGCTTTGTAGTCAACCGACTGAATTCGATTGCTGTCATCTCTAGGCACTACTAGAACGAGGGCGAGCATCACTCCGAGCGATGCCAAGAGCGCTAGAACAAGGTTGTTTACGGTTTGCTTGGCCCGACGCTTTGCTGCTGCGTCTTCGCTCATGCCTTTGACTTCTTTGCTTCGATCGCGTCGTCGAGGCGCTTGCGTGCGCCTGTTAACCAAGATTCACACTGGCTGGCGAGAGCTTCACCGCGTTCCCATAGCGCCAGAGATGCCTCGAGCGAGACAGCGCCTTGCTCTAACTCTGCGACAACCTTGATGAGCTCATCGCGAGACTGCTCGTAGCTCATCTTGGCTACGTCAGCATTTAGGTCTTTATCTGCGCTCATTCTGCTCTCCAGTCTATTTCGAACTCGTTGTTTTTGCCTCGGCGGTGACGGCAAGTTCGCCCTTAGCTAGGCGAATTTGAAGCTTGGTGCCGGCAGCAACCTTGCTTGCATCAGAAACCACATGACCTTCGGAATCACGGACCACCGAATATCCTCGATCAAGGGTCGATTGAGGTGACAGCGACCGAACCTGCTGACGCAAATGGGTGAGCCCCATCTCTTCGCGAACCAGTGTCTGGCTCAGGCGTTCACGCAAATTCGCAACAAAGCGTTCCAGCTCGAGTTCCTGAGTCTCGATGAAAGAGTGCGGGTTCGCCAGTATCGGGCGACTACGAAGCTGTTCGATCAGTGCGGCTTGCCCCGACACGTAGTCGGCAACACGCAACCTGATGCGTTGCAGAGCTTGGGATAGCTTGTGCCGTTCATCCTCGACATCAGGCACAACGCGCTTCGCTGCATCGGTTGGTGTCGATGCTCGCAAGTCAGCGACATCATCAAGAACCGGTCGGTCGTTTTCGTGCCCAATGGCAGAAACAATCGGCGTCTTGGCGTTGGCGGCAGTACGCACCAAATTTTCATCGCTGAAAACCATTAGATCTAAGAAGGATCCGCCACCTCTAGCAATGATGATGACGTCCACTTCTGGGTCGGCATCAAGCTTCTGAATTGCGGCTATCACCTCGGGAGCCGCCTTCTCGCCTTGAACGAGCGTGTGGATGGTGCGGAATTTCACCTCAGGCCAGCGCAAGCGGGCGTTCTGCAGAACATCCTTTTCGGCGTCTGAATCCTTGCCAGTGATCAGTCCGATCATGTTTGGCAAGAATGGCAGCGGTTGCTTACGTTCGATGGCTGTAAGCCCCTCGAGAGTCAGCTGCGAGCGCAATCTTTCGATGCGTTCGAGAAGCTCACCCAGGCCAACTTTGCGCATCTCCATGACCTGCATGGTCAGCTTGCCGCCTTTTGGCCAAAACGCCGGCTTGATGAGTGCCAAGACGCGGTCACCTTGCTTTAGGTCGCCGGGAATCTTGGCGACATTCCAAGAGTGAATCGAAACGCTGTTCTCTTGCTGAAGATCGCGAAGTTCGCCGAACATGTTCGACGGGCCGATTTTGATTGAGGCTAACTCGCCTTCAATCCAAAGGTAACCGAGACGGTCAATCCAATCCTTGAGGGTCGCCGCCAGGCGCGAAACGGGCCACGGCGATTCTTCGGAAGAAACTTTGGAGGCATCGCTAACTGAGTAGTCGCTCATCTCGCCTCCGAACCTGTGGCCACCACAATCCATCAAATGCGCCGTTTATCATTGAGGGGTGACTGTAATCAAGGATACCGCCGACCGCGGACAAGATTCGCTTAACTCGACCCCTTCAAAGAAGGTCCTTTTGGCTGCACCGCGCGGTTATTGCGCGGGTGTCGACCGTGCCGTCATTGCCGTCGAAAAGGCACTGGATCACTACGGTTCACCGGTGTACGTGCGCAAGCAAATCGTGCACAACAAGCACGTGGTCTCATCTCTCGAAAAGCGCGGTGCCATCTTCGTTGAAGAAGTTGACGAAGTACCTACCGGTTCAGTCTTAGTTTTCTCAGCCCACGGTGTCTCTCCGGCGGTTGTCGCCGCAGCAGAAGCTCGTGGTTTGAACACCATCGATGCCACCTGCCCACTGGTGACCAAGGTTCACCGCGAAGTGCAGCGCTTTGCCGCCGAAGATTACGACATTTTGCTAATCGGCCACGAAGGTCACGAAGAAGTCGAAGGCACCGCCGGTGAAGCCCCAGACATCGTGCAAATCATCGACAAGGATGACTCGATTGCCGGAGCACGTGTTCGCGACCCAAAGAAGTTGATTTGGCTTTCGCAGACCACTCTGTCGGTGGACGAAACCATGGAAACCGTGGTCAAGTTGCGCGAGAAGTTCCCTGACTTGCAAAACCCGCCGAGCGATGACATTTGCTATGCAACGCAAAACCGTCAGGTTGCAATCAAGAAGGTTGGAGCCGCATCCGACCTAGTGCTTGTCGTCGGTTCTGCCAACTCATCAAACACCGTTCGCCTAGTCGAAGTTGCGCTCGAGGCTGGAGCCAAAGCTTCTTATCGCATCGATTTTGCTTCGGAAATCCAAGATGAATGGTTCGAGGGTGTTCAAACCGTTGGCGTTTCATCGGGAGCGTCTGTTCCTGAAGAGCTAGTGGACGAAGTGCTCGCCTATATCGCCGAACGCGGCTTTGGAGACGTGCGCACCGTTCAGACCGCTGAGGAGGACATTCAGTTCTCGTTGCCGCCAGAGCTTCGCAAAGAACTGAAGGCCGCCGGCACCGACGTAAACAACAAGGTCAAGCGCTCTTAAACTGCGTTTCTTTGACCAAGACTCCGGCACGGTCGAAAGTTTTCCAAACCCCGACCTGAATTTCACGATCGAACGTGCCCGAACGCATCAGCGAGCCATCCTTGCGATAGAACTCCCAGTAGCCGTGCATTTTGCCATCGAGATAGTCGCCCTTAAAGCGAGGAAGCCCGTTGTCATACAACGGACTTCCAGCGCTCATAAGAGAAACCTTGGGGGATTAGCCCTGAGACTTGCCAGCTGAGCCAAGCTCCTTGGCGGCTTCAACTACGCGAGCTGCCATGCCGGCTTCGCCTAGCTTGCCCCATGCGCGTGGGTCATAGTGCTTCTTGTTGCCGACTTCACCGTCAACCTTTAGCACGCCGTCGTAGTTAGCCAACATGTGGCCAGCGATTGGGCGAGTGAAGGCATACTGCAGGTCGGTGTCGATGTTCATCTTGATAACACCGTGTGAAACGGCAAGTGCGATCTCTTCAGGGGTTGAGCCTGAGCCACCGTGGAAGACTAGGTCGAAAGGCTTGTCCTTGCCATACTTGGCGCCAACTGCAGCCTGGATGTCGCCTAGAAGTTCTGGGCGAAGCTTTACGTTGCCTGGCTTGTAGACGCCGTGAACGTTTCCGAAGGTTAGAGCAACCATGTAGCGGCCGTTCTCGCCAAGACCTAGAGCCTCAGCGGTTAGCAGGCCATCCTCAGGGGTGGTGTAAAGGTGCTCGCCCATGCCGCCCTCGACGCCGTCTTCTTCGCCGCCGACAACGCCAACCTCGATCTCAAGGACTGCGCCGATGTTTTTGGTCAATGCAAGCATTTCCTTGGCGATGGTTAGGTTCTCGCCCATAGGAACAGCAGAGCCATCCCACATGTGCGAGTTGAATAGTGGGTCCTGGCCAGCCTTAACGCGCTCCTGTGAGATTGCGATAAGCGGGCGTACGAAGTCATCGAGCTGGTGCTTTGCGCAGTGGTCGGTGTGTAGGGCAATGGTGATGCCGTAGTTCTTAGCTGCCTCGCGTGCGAATGCTGCCATTGCAGCTGCACCTGATGCCATCTTCTTGATGGTTGGGCCTGACCAGTAGTCGCCGCCACCGGTAGTCACCTGGATGATGCCGTCTGAACCAGCCTCGGCTAGGCCGGCAAGTGCTGCGTTCAAGGTCTGTGAGCTTGAAACGTTGATGGCTGGGTAAGCAAAGCCGCCGTTCTTGGCGCGATCAAGCATATCTAGGTATTGGTCTGGTGATGCTACAGGCATAGCTGAACTCCTAAGTTCTACAGGGGGTGAACGACGTCATCGGCGGCTTAATAAGATGTTAGCAAGGAAGCAGGTTTCTCTGCCTCAGGAAAGAAGCCATGCCGCTATCAAACGCCCACCAATCGACGCGCGATATTCTTGCCGCAACGGTTTCTGCGGCCTCTGCTGCTTGGCCGCACGTTGGGCTTGGCGACAAGGTTGCTGTCGATCGTGCAGCGGTCGATGCCATGCGCCACTCGCTGCAGTCGGCTCAGTTCGGTGGAATCGTGATCATCGGTGAGGGCGAGAAGGACGAAGCTCCGATGCTGTTCAACGGTGAGTTGGTTGGCCACCCGGATCTGGTCGCTGTGTCGGTCGACTGGGACATCGCCGTTGACCCAGTTGACGGCACCCGTTTGGCGGCCGAAGGCGTGCCTGGGGCAGTGGCTGTGATGGCTGCTGCCGATCGCGGCTCAATGCTTGAAGCGAGTGAGGTCTACATGATGAAAAAGATCGTCAGTGGGCCGGCCGGCAGGGGAATTCTCGATATCGACGCCACTACGTCGGAAAACATCGTGGCGCTCGCCGAAGCACTCGGAAAGCCAGTCGATGAGATGCGCGTTGCCGTCATCAATAAGGCGAGGAACTTCGAACTCATCGCTGAGGTTCAAGAAGCCGGTGCCGAATGGGTGCGATTCGATGAGGGTGACATCGCGATGGCGGTTGCCGCTGCGACTCAGGGGAGTGGAGTCGATCTAATGCTTGGGCTCGGCGGTTCACCCGAAGGCGTTGTCGCTGCCGTCGCGGTTCAAATTCTCGGAGGGTTTATGCAGACCCGTTTTGCTCCCCAGGATGCCGAACAGATAGCCCGAGCGCTGGCAGCGGGTTATGACCTGGAAGGCAAGTTTGAGTTGGATGATTTGGTCTCGGGTGAGCGCTTTGTTTTCGTTCTCACAGGCATCACGGATGGCATCCTGGCGCGCGGTGTCAGGGAGTCTGAGGCTGGTCTGGAGCTGCAAAGCTTCGTTCTCGATAGTTCACTCAGTGAACTGGTGGTCTTGGATCACTCCAGCAATTGAGCAAAAGAAAACCCCGACCGGTGGTCGGGGTTTTCGCTTGAATTCCTAGGCCTTAGCCGGCTCTTCTAGCAGAGCATCTCGGTTTGGGGTGTCGGTGATGATCGACTCTGGAAGGTGGTCGACGCTGGTCAAACCTGAAGTCGGCTGGGTTACAGCAACCGCACCCCACTGGACTGCAGTTGCGACACCGTGAGGAACATCAAAACCGACGCCGTAGGCATCATCTGAGACTGGGTTGGTGGCAACAGCCGAAAGGAAACCAGCGAGGGTTGCGTCGCCGGCACCAACGGTGTTGATTACGTGCACAGGAGGTGTGCGCGCGTGCCATGCGCCATCGGCGGTTACGGCAACCATGCCGTCTGCTCCGAGGCTTGCAAGCACGCACTTGACGCCGTGTGAGCAAACTTCGCGCGCAGCGTCGATTACGTCACCAAGCGTGTGAAGGGTTCGACCAACTGCTGAGGCGAGCTCTTCGGCGTTTGGCTTCATAACGGTCGCATCGCCTCGGCGAGCCCAGTACTGCAGCGGTTCACCTGAAGTGTCGAGGGCAACTCGAACACCAAGTGACTTCATTCGGTCAAAAATTGGCTGCAAATCTACGAAGGTTCCGGTTGATTTATAAACCGGAAGGGCGCCGGCGATAACTAGCCACTTTGCGCCGGTTTCAATCACGGTCTTCTCGGTAAGTGCCACGACAGATGCCCAGTCTTGCTCCGAAAGCGGACGAGGAGCCTCGTTTACCTTCGTGGTTGCGCCATTGTGGATGACCATTGTGGTTGAAACGCGCAGGGTGCCTTCGATCCAAAGTGGAACCAGGGTGTCTGCGTATCCGGTGCGGTTAAGTACGCCAGGGTCTGCATTGCCGATAGGCACTACGCCAGGGGCATTGATGCCAACGAGGTGCAGACCCTTGGTTACGTTGATGCCTTTGCCGGCAAGTTCTTCCGCAACGCCGTCTGCGCGGTTTACGCCACCCTCAATGAGGTTGCTCACGTAGTAGGTGCGGTCAAGCGTTGGTGCTGGTGTCAGGGTTACAACAGATGCCCCTGCTTGGATTCCAGACATGCTTACTCCTCGAACGATTTGATGATTCCCGAAATCGACAGAAAATCGGATTTATTCAGGCTGCAAACATCATTGTCGAGCGCTTCAAGAAGTATACCGAAATGGCAAACTATTTCTCGATTTCGGGGGTCTCTGTCAACTCGCTAGCGGTGAGTTGAACCGGCGCGATCTCGAGCTCCTTTGGTGCTTGGATCTCTTCGGTTCCGAGCGCGTTTTCGTCGAGGTCATTCAGTTTTCGGGCGGTGACCAGCATGCGACCCTCGAGGCTTGAAACGAACTGGTTGTAGTCCTTGACCGTTGTCGTGATTGAGCGGCCGAGTTTGTCTGCGTGCTCTGCTACCTTGCCAACGCGTTCGTAGAGTTCTTTGCCGAGTTTGATCATGTTGCGCACGGAGGATTCGTCGGCGTTTTGGCGCCAGATGAAGTTGATTGTCTTCAAGACCGAGAAGAGGCTCACCGGTGAAGCCAACGCAACGTTCTTCTTGAACGCATACTCAAGCAAGGCAGGGTCAGCATCCAGTGCGGCTGAAAGTAGGGATTCGCTAGGGATGAAGGCAATCACGAAGTCAGGGCTGGCATCTAGGCCAGACCAATAAGACTTGGTTCCTAGTGCGTCGATGTGGGCTTTCACGGCCTTAACGTGTTCAGCGATGAGTCGGGTGCGGCGGGCCGCTTCTTCGCCGGTTGCCAGCTCTGAGATGGCCGAGGCCTCTTGGTAGGCGCTGAATGGCACCTTCGAGTCGATTGCCAGCGATTTGCCTCCTGGAAGGTTGATCACCATGTCTGCTCTGCCCGCACCAGCGTTGGTGCTGATGGTCGCCTGTTCGTCGAAGTCGGCGTGCTTAATCAAACCCGCCAGCTCAACCAGCTTGCGCAGCTGCGCCTCGCCCCAAACACCTCGAACGTTGTTTGATGTGAGCGCCTGAGATAGCGCTTGAGTCTGCTTGCGAAGCTGTTCGTCCGACTCGATAGCTGACTTCAACTGCTGCTGAATTGAACCGAACTGCTCGGTGCGCTCCTTTTCTAAGGTTGCAACCGTAAGTTGCATTTGTTCGAGGTGAACCTTTACCGGCGCCAGCGCCTGCAAGAGTTTGTTTTCTTCGCGATCGCGCTCATCGCGGTCACGCTTTTCGGCGACACTCTGAGCGAGCTGGCCGTTGAGGCCGACTATGGTCGCCTCGGCGCTGGCTAGCTGAACACGCAGTTCTTGCGTCTGGTCTGGCGCGCTCGAACCGCCAAATTTGCGAGCGGCCAAAAGCCACCCAACCAACGCGCCAACAATCAAACCAATGCCAAGAAAAATAAAAGACTCCATGCCCCGAGTATTTCACCTGCGTCAGACATTTATTGGAGGGTAAACTCACCAACAATGAGCAATTCACGCCCCGTTCGACTAGATATCCAAGCGCTGCGAGCCATCGCAGTGATGATGGTGGTGACTTTTCATCTCTGGCCCAACCGACTTCCAGGCGGGTTTGCTGGCGTGGATGTTTTCTTCGTCATATCCGGCTTCCTAATCTCTTCGGCGCTGTTCGGTGAACTTGCGGACGCAGGCAGGGTGCAGCTCGCGAAATTCTGGGCTCGTCGAATCCGACGCTTGCTACCGGCAGCGCTCCTCGTAATCGCAATCACGGCCGCGGTGTCGTTTCTCGTGGTTCCGACATTCACTCGCCAGAGTTTCTTCGCGGAGGCGATTGCCAGCACTTTCTATTTCGAAAACTGGCAACTCACCGCTTCTTCGGCCAATTATTTTGCCGGAGAATCTAGCCCTTTTCAGCACTACTGGTCTTTGGCAGTAGAAGAACAGTTCTACATAGTCTGGCCGCTAGCCTTGACAGCCCTTAGCTTGTTTGCCAAGGGAAGAACAATCAGATTTTTGCCCGGCATCCTCGCGGCATTCGTCTTCGCTTCATTCGTCTATTCGCTGTATCTCTCCTACGCCCAGCCTGATCTTGCCTACTTCAGCACCTTTGCGCGCGTGTGGGAGTTTGGAGTCGGGGCCAGCTTGGCGCTGCTCGGTCACCGAGTCAGGCTCACTTCTGCCGGTCAAGTCATCCTGAGCCTTGGCGGCATCGCTGCCATTGGCCTCGCGTCTTTGACTTTGAGCGAAAACATCGCCTTCCCGGGCTGGGCCGCACTGCTGCCAACTCTTGGCACTGCAGCGGTCATCCTGGCTGGTATGCACGCTCTTCCGACCTGGCTAGACCGCCTGTATGGTTTGAAGCCGATTAGGTTTACCGGCGAGATCAGCTACAGCCTTTACTTGTGGCACTGGCCGCTGATCATTTTGTTGCCATGGGCAACGGGATACCAACCGCGTGCAATCGAACTAATCTTTGTTCTCATTGCCACATTTGTCGTTGCCTGGGCAAGCAAGAAATTTGTCGAAGACCGATTCCGTGCGATGCCGACGCTGATCTCGCGCAGGCCTAGATTCACATTTTTCCTTGCGGCTTTGGCTTCGACCGCCATCCTGGTGCTCTCACTAATCGGCAGCGGCCTAACTGCAAATCAAATGGCAAATGCAACGGGGCAAACTCAAACCCTCGATCGTGCTAAAAACGACACGGCCGACCCAGATCACAAATGCATGACCGAGGCAGAAGCAACAGACGTCAAGATCTGCAAGTATGGCCGCCTTGGCACTAACTACCGGGTTCTCTTGGTGGGCGATTCCCACGCCGCAATGCACCTAGGTGCCTGGACGCGGCTGGCCGAAGCGGGTGGCTTCGAGCTAAACCTCGCATACAAGGCGAGCTGCTCTTTCAACCTAGAAAAACGCAGCGATTCGGCTCGTGGCCAGACTTGCCAGCAGTGGAACCTCAACTTGCAAAAGCGACTTGCCGTCGAAAAGCCCTACAACTTGGTTCTAGCCAGCCACTACACAGCCGTTCGAGCCACCCAGATTGAGGGCCAGAGTAAGGCAGTGACTGTTGCCGGGTTCAAAGCCGCCTGGGCTCCACTCCAGAAGCGCGGTTCGACCGTTGTCGCCATCCGTGACGGTGTGAATATGGATGCCCCGATGCGCCACTGTTGGGAGACCTCTGTCTATGACGCGAGTAATTGCTCTATGGCCGAAAAAGACGCCTTCATCGAAGACCTTGCGCAGCGAGCAGCATCGAGCCCACCGGGTGCTTTGACCATGGATTTCACCGACCTCTATTGCCAGAATGGCGAGTGCCCGGCGATGATCGATGGCGTGTACGTCTATCGTGACAATTCGCACATCTCGCTGCTATTCAGCCAGAACATGGCGGGGGATTGGCATCACCGGTTGGTTGAACTTGGCGTTGCCCTTCCGAAAATCTCAGGCCTCGAGAACTAGCGTCTTCCAAGACTGTTTGGTCGCAGCGAGCAGCTCATCCATGGTCTCGGCACCGTGTCTATCGGCCGCGTGAATGATGATGCGCGCACAGGCATCCGAGTCGGCCAGCGCATCGTGGTGGTTGAACTCTTCGTGCCCAATCGCGTAGGCCACGGCATTGAGGCGATAGCTCTCGATGTTGTAGGTCTTGCGAGAAATCGCCAGCGAGCAGGTGTAGTTCAGCTGAGGCAGCGGCCACTCGATCAATTCGGCGCTCTTACGCAGCACGCCCATGTCGAAAGGCGCGTTGTGCGCGACCATCGGGTCGTCACCAACGAAGGCAAGGATGAATGCCAGCGCCTCATGCATCTCAGGCGCGCCATCCACGTCACTCGGGCGAATGCCATGAACGCGGATGTTTCCCTCGTGGAACCAGTTGTTCGGGTAAGGCGGCTGAATCAGTGTGGCCACCGACTCCTCGATCTTCCCGTCGCGCACGCGCACCAAGCCGACAGCGCAAGGGCTGGCCGGCGAACCGTTCGCGGTTTCGAAGTCGATTGCAACAAAGTTGAGAGGCACCCAGCAAGTCTGCCAGCAACTCATCCTAGAAGCGGGCTGCCACGGGTAGACTTGACCCTCGTGGCTCTAACAATCGGAATCGTGGGACTGCCAAATGTTGGCAAGTCGACCCTATTTAATGCACTGACCAAGAACAACGTTCTGGCGGCGAACTACCCGTTCGCAACCATCGAACCAAACGTCGGTGTTGTCAACCTTCCAGACCCTCGCCTGCAGGGTCTTGCCGACATGTATGGTTCGGAGCGCCTGCTCCCTGCACCAGTGTCATTCGTCGACATCGCGGGCATCGTTCGCGGCGCCTCGGTTGGTGAAGGTCTTGGCAACAAGTTCCTCGCCAACATCCGTGAAGCAGACGCAATCGCTCAGGTGGTTCGCGGCTTCGTTGACGGCGACGTCATTCACGTAGATGGCAAGGTTGACGCAGCAAGCGACATCGAGACCATCAATACCGAGCTCATCCTCGCTGACATGGAGACCCTGGACAAGGCTCGCCCACGCATCGAGAAGGAAGTCAAGGGCAAGAAGATGGAGCCAGCGGCTCTCGAGGCCATTGACGAAGCGAAGAAGGTCTTGGATGGCGGCAAGCCGCTTTCATCTAGCGATGTTGACCTGACTCCGATCAAGGAGCTTGGTCTCTTGACCTCGAAGCCGATCATTTATGTTTTCAACGTAGATGAGTCAATCTTGACCGACGCGGCAAAGAAGAAGGCGCTCGCCGACTTGGTTGCCCCTGCCGAAGCCGTCTTCCTAGACGCCAAGGTTGAGTCTGAACTGATCGATCTTTCAGCCGAAGAGGCCAACGAGCTTCTTGCCTCGCTTGGCCAGGATGAGTCCGGCCTCGACCAGCTTGCCCGCATCGGTTTCGACACCCTTGGCCTCCAGACCTACCTAACCGTTGGCCCGAAAGAGGCTCGCGCCTGGACCATTCACAAGGGTTGGACTGCACCTCAGGCAGCCGGTGTGATTCACACCGACTTCCAGCGCGGTTTCATCAAGGCCGAAATCGTGTCTTATGACGACCTAATG
>JBEDKF010000095.1:0-15682 GCA_041172305.1 Actinomycetota bacterium
GAGAGATCGCCATCGAGAATATGGTGATTCTTGATGAGTGTCGTATTGTCGGATTCGAAGCATTTGTTCAAATGCGCGTTCAGGGCATAGGTATAGTTCTAAACGCAAGAGCAAGAGCGGGTCCGAGCAGTTGATGCGAGGTCACCTATAAAGAGGAGTAAGTCTTTGGCAAATAGCCACAAGCTAGTAATCGTTGAGTCGCCGGCAAAGGCCAAGACGATTGCCAAATTTCTTGGCGACGACTTTACCGTCCTCGCTTCAATCGGCCACATCCGTGACCTCATTGACCCGAAAGACCTGCCTTCTGAAAAGAAGAAGGGTTCGCTCGGCAAGTTCTCGATCGACATCGAAAATGACTTTGAGCCTTACTACGCAATTTCTGCGGGCAAGAACAAGACCGTAACCGACCTGAAGAAGGCGCTCGCTGGCGCTGAGGAGCTCTATCTCGCAACAGATGAAGACCGCGAAGGAGAGGCGATTGCCTGGCACCTTTTGCAGGTCTTGAAGCCAAAGGTTCCGGTCAAGCGAATGGTCTTCCACGAGATCACCAAGGAGGCCATCCAAGGGGCACTCGAGCACACCCGTGCCGTGGATGAAAACCTGGTTCAGGCACAGGAAACCCGCCGAGTCGTCGACCGCCTATACGGTTATGAAGTTTCTCCGGTTCTGTGGCGCAAGATCAACCGAGGTCTCAGTGCGGGCCGAGTTCAGTCTCCGGCGATGCGCTTGGTGGTTGAGCGTGAGCGTGAGCGAATGGCTTTCGTCTCTGCCAGCTACAACGATGTCGAAGCCTTGCTTGACCCGCAAACCGCAGGTGAACCTCAGTTCACCGCAAAGCTTCAGAGCATCGGTGGCAAGCGCATTGCCACCGGCCAGAACTTTGACGATAACGGCAAGCTAACTGCCGACGTGCTTTTGCTCGACGGAAAGGCTGCGGAGGCACTCGCCGAATCGATGCGCAGCCCACAGGCGAGCATCACCGTGGCCTCGGTGGAAGCCAAGCCAAGCACCCGCCGCCCGGCCGCGCCGTTCACGACCTCAACTCTTCAGCAGGAAGCATCTCGCAAATTGCGCATGTCGGCGAAGCAGACCATGGATACCGCGCAGTCGCTGTATCAAGAGGGTCACATTACCTACATGCGAACCGACTCGCCAACCCTGTCGGTTCAGGCAATCAATGCGGCTCGCTCGCAAGCCTCATCCATGTTCGGTGCTCAGTTCGTGCCAGACAAGCCGCGCGTTTACCAGGGTAAGAACAAGAGTGCTCAAGAGGCCCACGAAGCGATTCGCCCAGCCGGTGAAACTTTCAAGACTCCGGCCGAACTTTCACGAGTTCTAAGCGGTCGCGCTCTCGATCTCTATGAGTTGATTTGGAAGCGCACCGTCGCGTCTCAGATGGAAGACGCCAAGGTTTCTACCACCACGGCGAAGATCACAGTTGGCCCGCTTGCCGATGGAGGCACCGCCGAGTTCACCGCATCGGGAACCGTCGTTACCTTCCGCGGATTCATGGCCGCCTACGAGGAGAGCACCGACGAATCCCGCAACGAAGAAGAGTCAACCGAGCGTGAATCCAAGCTGCCAAACCTGACTGTTGGTCAGTCGCTAAAGGCGCTAGAGGTAACCGCCAAGGACCACCAAACTACCCCACCGCCTCGATACACAGAAGCCAGCCTGGTCAAGGCTCTAGAAGAAGACGGCATCGGCCGCCCTTCAACCTATGCCGCGATTCTCTCGACCATCGTGAACAAGGGTTACGTTTCAAAGCGTGGCCAGGCCTTGGTTCCAGAATGGATCGCCTTCACT
Source organism: Actinomycetota bacterium (assembly GCA_041172305.1). Lineage (GTDB taxonomy): Bacteria > Actinomycetota > Actinomycetes > Actinomycetales > Microbacteriaceae > Rhodoluna. The sequence goes on from JBEDKF010000095.1 coordinate 1,807, forward strand.
GTCACCCGCTTCCTAGAGGAAAACTTCGGAAAGCTCGTCGACTATGCGTTCACCGCGCAAATGGAAGAAGACCTAGACCGAATCGCGGAGGGTGACCTGGACCGCAGTGCCTGGCTCAAGGAGTTCTACTTTGGCGGCGGCAAGCAAGAAGGCCTTCGCAACACCGTAGAAAACCTCGGCGACAGCGACCCTCGCGCAATTAACTCAATCGCCATCAACGAAGACATCACACTTCGAACCGGCAAGTATGGCCCATACATCGAAATCATGGTCGAGCCGGGCTCTGAGGGTGCAGATGAAAACGGTCGCCGCATCGTCAACATCCCAGAGGGGCTAGCGCCGGATGAGTTGACCGTCGAAAAGGCTCAGCAGCTTATCGATGCGCCCATCATCACCGACCGAGTGATGGGTCAGGATCCAGCTACCGGTTTCGACATTCTGTTCAAGGATGGCCGCTATGGCCCTTACGTCGTCTTAGATGACCCGAAGGCTGCCAAGCCAAAGACCGGTTCACTGTTCAAGTCGATGAGCCCGGAAACCCTCACGCTAGAAGACGCGATTGCGCTTCTCTCGCTTCCGCGAGTGGTGGGCATCGACCCAGAATCTGGCGTTGAGATCACGGCTCAGAACGGAAAGTTTGGGCCATACCTGAGCAAGGCAAAAGATTCACGTTCGCTCACATCGGAAGATCAGTTGTTTAGCCTCGACCTTGCCGGCGCACTCGAGATTTTTGCGCAGCCGAAGTATGGCGGTCGTCGCACCGCTGCCACTCCGCTCAAGGAATTCGGCGAAGACCCTGCTTCAGGTTTGGCCGTGTTTGCCAAGACCGGTCAGTTCGGCCTCTATGTCACCGACGGTGCAGTTAATGCAACGGTGCCTAAGGATGAAAACCTAGAGGAAATGTCTCCGGACCAGGCGTTCGAGCTTTTGGCCATCCGCCGTGAGAAACTTGGGCTAGAGCCGGGTCAGGCTCCTGCAAAGGCTGGAAAGCCGGCTAAGAAGGTCGGCACCACCCGAGTTGTCAAGCGCGGAACCACTCGAAAGAAAAAGTAATGTCAGCAGGGCTCTTCATCTCACTCGAAGGAATCGACGGGGTTGGTAAATCAACCCAGTCCGATCTTCTTGAAGAGTTCTTGCGCGCTGCTGGCCGTGAGGTTGTTCGAACTCTAGAGCCAGGCGGAACTGAGCTTGGTCAAGAAATTCGCCATTTGCTTCTGCACCGCAAGGGCGATGTTGCCCCGCGTGCCGAGGCGTTGCTCTACGCAGCCGACCGAGCTCATCACGTAGCCTCGAAGATTCGCCCGGCGCTCGAGCGTGGCGAAGTTGTAATCACCGACCGGTACCTCGATTCATCGGTTGCCTATCAAGGTGTGGGCCGAGCGCTGAAGGCAGAAGACGTTCGGGCTATCTCGATGTTTGCTGTCGAGGGGTTGCTCCCAGACCTGACAATTCTGCTTGACCTAGAGGCATCGGCTGCAGCCGAGCGAAGAACCAACACCGGAGAGGCGCCAGATCGTCTCGAACGCGAGAAGATCGAATTTTTTGAGGCCGTGCGACAGGCGTTTCTTGACATGGCGGCGGCCGAGCCAGAGCGTTGGCTCGTCATTGACGCACGCCAGTCGGTCGAAGAGATGCAGGCTCAGATTCGCTCCCGCGTCGCCGAGTTGCTGAGCGCCTAGTGTCGACCCCAACTCCAATCTGGGATGACCTTCTTGGTCAGCCAGAAGCAGTTTCACAACTCGAGCTAGCGGTTCGTCACCGCGATCAGGGCGTTCACCACGCCTGGCTCATGACCGGGCCGCCAGGTTCTGGTCGGTCTAACCTCGCCCACGCCTTCGCCGCCGCGCTTCTCTGCCCCGATGGTGGTTGCGGAACCTGCAAGAGCTGCGTTCTCGCTCAGGCTGGAACCCACCCAGACATCTCAGTTCTGTCTACCGAGAAGGTTGTGATCTCAATTGATGAGGTTCGTGCCCTGGTTGCCGACTCTCAATTTGGCAGCTCGATCGGTAAGTTTCGAATCATGATTATTGAGGATGCCGATCGAATGATCGAGCGTTCATCAAATGTGCTTTTGAAGGCTCTGGAAGAGCCCCCTGCTGGAACAATCTGGCTGCTTTGCGCTCCATCCGAGGCTGACATGCTCCCGACCATTCGTTCTCGAGTGCGCCGCGTTGGGTTGAAGGTTCCCGCGGTTGAAGAAGTGGCGCGTTTGCTCGTCGCGCGCGATGGTATCGACCCGGTATTGGCGGGTCAGGTTGCCGCTGAATCTCAAAGCCACATCGGAATGGCGCGTCGTTTAGCCACGAGTCACGAGGCGAGAAGCCGCCGTCGTGAGACCTTGCTGGCTGCTCTTGCAATCAATGGGGTTTCTGCCGCGGTCAACACGGCCGAGCGTTGGTTAGATATCGCCAAAAAGGACGCCGAGGCGCTAACCACTGAACGTGATCTTGCCGAGCGAACCGCTGCACTTAGAACCATGGGTCTGCAGCCAGGTGACGCGATTCCGAACAACATGAAGTCAGATTTGAAGGCACTCGAAGAGGCACAAAAACGCCGCGCAACTAGGAGCCTTCGTGATGGAATTGACCGCATCCTGGTCGACTTGCTTTCGCTATACCGCGATGTCTTGACGCTTCAGATCGAAGCACAAACACCGCTAATCAATGCCGAATTGATCAGCCAAATCACTGAGGCGGCACAGTCCACGACGCCGGCGCAGACCATTGAGAAACTTGATGCCATCGCTCAAGCAAGGTTGCGAATAGACCGCAACGTCAGAGACCTGATGGTTCTCGAATCTCTCGGCGTCAGCCTTCGAACCAAGCGAGCGTCATGAAGGTCCGTGCCGGCTTAGTCGCGATTTTGGCTTCGTTGTCGCTCATGGTTACCGGTTGTTCCGTTCCTAATCCAGAGCCGAGCCTCGCGCCGGTTGTTGCCCCGACCGCGGTTGCCGATTCAACTGTTGCCGATGAACTAACGCCTTTTTATACCCAGGTTGTCACCTGGGAGTCGTGCGGCAAGCGAATTTCTTGCGGCAAGATCCTTGTGCCGATGAACTGGGATGATCCGACGGCGGGTTCCTTGTCTTTGGCCGTTGCCTATCGTGCGGCGGACGTCGCAAAACCTCTCGGCTCGATCATCTTCAATCCTGGTGGCCCAGGCGCATCCGGATACGACTGGATTTTGAACTCTGTCGACTACCTAGGCACCGCCACCCTTCGTTCTCAGTTCAACATTGTTGGTTTTGACCCTAGGGGAGTCGGGCTGAGCGAACCACAGGTTAAGTGCTTCGATGCCAAAAAGACCGATGAACTTCTTTATGAAGACAACGGCTTCCCGCTCGGTTCTCCGCAAGATCTGAAGTCCACGAGAAAACTTCTCGCCGAATTTGCGTCCGCGTGTTCGAAAAACACTGGGCCTGCGATGGCATTCCTAGACACTTCCTCCGCCGCTAAAGACATGGATGTCATCCGCGCGGTCATGGGCGAGTCAAAGCTCGACTACTTGGGCTTCAGTTACGGCAGTTTGCTTGGTGAAACCTACGCGGCGCTTTTCCCAAAGAAAGTCAATCGAATGGTCATCGACGGCGTTATTGACCCGACCGTAAGCGATGCCGAGCAGAGCGTGATCCAGCTTAAAGGGTTTGACCTTGCGCTGCGAAACTACCTGGCCAATTGCCTCAGCACTTCTGATTGCCCGTTCCGGGGAACAGTGTCAGCAGCACTCACGAAGATTAAGAGTTTCCTTCGAACACTAGAGACCGAACCCTTGCCAACCAAGGATGGCCGAGCGCTCAACGCTTGGTCGGCGAATACCGGATTGATCATGCCCCTCTATTCCGAAGATTACTGGCCGCAACTTAGTCAGGCATTTGCAGAAGCATTTGACGGCGATGGAACGACCTTCATGGAACTCGCAGACACTTACAACGATCGTGATGCGAGCGGTAAATATTTGACCAACCTCATGGAAGCGAACATCGCAATTTCTTGCCTAGATTCGAGACAGCCAAGCGATTCCAGCTCGATGGCAAAACAAAACTCTCGAGTTCTCGCGGCAAGCCCTACTTTGGGCCGTTACTGGCAATTCGGTGCTTTGACTTGTGAGCAGTGGCCTTACCCCGTTGCGAAGCACCCTGCTGATTTCAGCGCAAACGGCTCGAAGCCCATCCTGGTGGTTGGAACAACCGGTGACCCAGCAACACCCTACGGCCAGGCTGTGGCTGTCGCGAACCACGTTTTGAGCAACGGGCACCTTGTGACTTATAACGGCGAGGGGCACACCGCATACGGTCGGTCGAACTCCTGCGTGGCCAACACGGTTGATAACTATTTCATAAAGAATGAAGTGCCCAAGCAAGACCCGAACTGCTAAAGCCCTTTATTTTCAAGGGTTTTGAGTGGCACTTTTTGCTCTCGCGACACACCGACCAAAGTTGAACCGTATTTCCGCAATCCTTATTCCCGACAATCGCTAGGCTCATGAACGGAGCGTTAACGAGCCCCGACTGCTGGCAAAGGTGCTAGCAGAAGTTTCGAGAACATTGGAGTTCTATGGAATCGTCAGAACAAGATCGAGTGTGGGCTGAAGCTCAAGCCTCACCCGAGTTCCAGGCCCTCAAGCGAAAGTTCCGCGGGTTCGCATTCCCGCTAACTGCCGGCTTCCTGGCATGGTATTTCCTTTATGTCATCCTCACTGCATTCGCACGTGACTGGATCAAGACCCCGGTAATCGGCAACATCAACATCGCGCTGATCCTGGGTCTTTTGCAATTTGCGACAACCTTCCTAATCATGTGGCTCTACGAGCGCCACTCTTCAAAGCACCTAGATGGCGCATCTGAAAAGATTCGTGCCAAGGTAGACAAGGAGCTCGGCAAGTGAGTTCATCAACACTGAGCACCGTACTCTTCGCGGTATTCGTAGCATTCACGCTGGTATTGGTTTTCCGTGCCGGCCGCTCAACCAAGAAGTCATCTGACTTCTATGACGGTGGCGGCTCGTTTTCGGGTTTCCAGAACGGCCTAGCTATCGCGGGTGACTACATGTCAGCCGCATCATTCCTCGGCATCGCCGGCACCATCGCGCTATTCGGTTATGACGGCTTCCTATACTCAATCGGATTCTTGGTTGCTTGGTTGGTTGCTTTGTTGCTGATCGCTGAGCCGCTTCGCAACTCAGGCCGCTTCACCATGGGTGACGTGCTTGCATTCCGCATGCGTCAGCGCCCAGTTCGCGGTGCAGCAGCAACCTCGACCATGGTTGTTTCTGTCTTCTACTTGATGGCACAGATGGTTGGAGCCGGTGCGCTGGTTTCGCTATTGCTAGGCATCAGTGACCCGGGTGCAAAGAGCTGGATCATTCTGGGCGTCGGTATCTTGATGATCGTTTACGTAACCGTTGGCGGCATGAAGGGCACCACTTACGTTCAGATCGTCAAAGCGTTCTTGCTCATGATCGGCGCAATTCTGTTGACCTTCATGGTGCTCTGGACCTTCAAGTTCAACATCTCAGACCTGTTGGGTGCGGCAGCCGAAAATTCGGGCAAGCACGAGGCATTCCTTCAGCCTGGTCTGAAGTTCGGTAAGGAAATTCTAGACCCAGTTTCAGGTCTCGTTGACCCATTCAAGACCATGATCAGCAAGCTAGACCTAATCTCGCTTGGTATGGCTCTAGTTCTTGGAACCGCCGGTCTTCCACACATCCTGATTCGTTTCTACACAGTTCCGACCTCAAAAGATGCACGTAAGTCGGTTAACTGGGCCATCGGAAACATCGGTGCCTTCTATTTGATGACCATCGCACTAGGTTTCGGTGCTGCAGCTCTATTGAGCCGTACCAACCTATTCCGCGGTTACAAGGCTGATGTCACCGGATGTTTGATTGATGCGAAGGGTGCTCCGATCGTAGATGGAGCAACCGCATGTACAACCCTTGAAAACGTTGGAAAACTTTCAGCCGATGCGAAGAAGCTGCTTGTCCCAATCGACCCATCGGGCAACGTGGCTGCGCCTCAGCTCGCTGAGTTCCTTGGTGGCGGTGCCGGCACTACCGGTGGCGCAATCATGCTTGCGGTGATCGGTGCAATCGCGTTCGCAACCATCCTTGCGGTTGTTGCGGGTCTAACCCTGGCTAGCTCATCATCATTCGCACACGACCTATACGCAAACGTGATCAAGCGCGGCAACGTAACCCCTGAGAAGGAAGTTCGCGTTGCAAAGATCTCGGCCATCGTTATTGGTCTGATCTCGATCGTGCTTGCCATCGGTGCACAGGGTCTGAACGTAGCCTTCTTGGTTGCTATCGCATTCGCGATCGCGGCTTCGGGCAACCTTCCTGCAGTTCTTTACTCACTGTTCTGGAAGAAGTTCAACACTCGCGGTGCTGTCTGGGCGATCTACGGTGGTCTAGCGACCGCTCTGATTCTGCTCGTATTCTCACCAAACGTTTCGGGTGCCGAAACCAGCCTCTTGAAGTTGAGCGAAGTGGGCTTCCGCTTCGACTACTTCCCATTGGCTAACCCTGGCATCGTTTCGATTCCATTCGGATTCCTCTTCGGTTGGTTGGGAACCATCACCTCAAACGAACGCAACGCTCAGAAGTACGCAGAGCTTGAAGTTCGTTCGTTGTCGGGTGCAGCAATCGGTAAGGCTGCTGTTCACTAGGCAATAACCAGATTCAAACCAGAAGGCCCCGATCAGAAATGGTCGGGGTTTTCTGCGTTCTGGGATTAGTTCACAGGTCGTAGCGGTTGGAAACCTAGGGCCCTACCGAAAGAAAAATTTTGCCGAATAACGCACTACAAGAATCGCTATCGAAGCGGTTTCGCCGACTCCTTTCTGGCGACCCAGATGGCGTGCCGCCTTGGCTAGAAGTTATTGCCGAAGGCGATGAAGGCGGGCTATTTCTGCCTACCGATGCACCCTGGATTGTTCACGCTGACTTTGGAACCCTGGTCGGCGGCATTCGCGCGTTGTTGATGCAGGCGCTTCATCCGGGCTCGCTCACCGGGGTTGCCACGCACTCACGCTATGAGCAAGATGCGCTCGGCCGACTTGCCGGCACTATCCGTTGGCTCACGGTGACAACTTTCGGTTCTCACACAGCCGTGGCCAATGAGGCGCAACGAGTCAATCGAATGCACAAGCGAGTAACGGGTGAGTATGAGACTTCAAGCGGCGAGCGGCGCCCATACAAGGCCGCAGACCCAGACCTCTTGCTGTGGGTGCACATTGCGTTCATGGATTCGTTTCTGCGCTGTCACCAGATGTATGCCTGGCGAGAAATCCCTGGCGGCGCAGACGCCTATGTGCGCCTATGGGCCAAGTCTGTAGAACCCATCGGTTTGGAAACCGCGCCGCTGAACGAAGCCGCGTTGGTCGCAGAAATCGAGCGATACAAACGCGAACTGGTCGCGACGCCGAAGACCTTGGACGTGGTTAAGTTCATCAAGCGCCCGCCATTGCCCGTGTTGGCTCGACCGGTTTACTGGTTGCTGTTTGAGGCGGCGGTTATCTCGTTGCCAATCGAGTTCCGCGAACTCCTGGGGCTCAAAGCCAAACGCGCCGGCATCATCAAGCCTTTGACCAGAGGAATCCTGCGCTTCATTCGATTCGCGATCGGGCCTGAAAGCCCGATTGAAGATGGAGCGATCGACCGACTTCGCCGAATCGGTGCTCTCAACTAAACTTGTCTGGTTGCCTTTGGGCAGCACGCCGCCGTAGCTCAGTTGGTAGAGCAGCTCCCTCGTAAAGAGCAGGTCTGGGGTTCGATTCCCCACGGTGGCTCTCCAAAAGTTATTGGGAGACCACATGGCAACGAAGCGCGGCGGACGCCCGGCTCGATTGGTCGCACTCTCCTTCACGGCGGTTATCGCCCTCGGAACCTTCTTGCTCTCTCTGCCAATCGCCACGAATTCGGGCAAGGCAACACCCTTTCTTGACGCGCTCTTTACCGCCACCTCGGCCACCACGGTCACTGGCCTTTCGACCCTGGATGTCGAAGCCCACTGGAATCTCTTTGGCCACATTGTCATTGGTGCGTTGATTGAAATCGGCGGTTTTGGAATCGTTGGTTTCGCAACACTGATTGCGATTTTGATCGAAGGTCGAATCTCACTCAAGACTCGGATGAACACCACGGCCGAAGTAGGCGGCTCGAGTCGTGACGTGCGAGGTCTACTGTTCAACGTTGTGAAGATCATGCTGTTCTTTCAGTTCGCCCTATACGTGTTCTTGTTCTTCCGCTTCGTCAACACCTATGGCTATGAACCGGCCAAGGCAGTGGCTCACGCAGCATTCCATGCCGTGTCTGCGTTCAACAATGCCGGGTTTGCGCTTTACAGCGACAGCATGATCCGTTTCGCCGGCGATGGTTGGGTCTTGATTCCGGTCATGGCTGCGGTGTTTATTGCCAGTATTGGTTTCCCGACAATCACCGAAATTCGCGATCGATTGAAACTCAAGATTTATGCCTGGCGCAAGCTCGAGGCGCCTTTCGAGTTGCCAAGACAATGGTCGCTAAACACTCGAATCACACTGTGGGGCAGCCTCGTTTTGCTGATGCTTGGCGTGCTGCTCATCGGTTTTCTCGAGTGGAATAACCCGAAGACCTTGGGGGCGTTCTCCGTCCTAGACAAAATCATAAATACCTTCTTCGCCGCTGTGATGCCTCGCACCGCCGGCTTCAATTCGGTCGACGTGGTTGGCATGTTGCCAAGCACCTGGCTGGTCACCGATTTTTTGATGTTTATCGGTGGCGCCAGCGTTTCAACTTCTGGTGGAATCAAGATCGGAACGGCAGTAGTGCTGTTTTATGTGATATACACCGAGATTCGAGGCGAGGCTGCGGTTAACATCGGCAACCGCCGACTACCAAGGTCCATGCAACGTCAAGCCTTCACGATCGTTGGCATTACGGCCGCGGTTCTAATTGCGGCCACGATGTTCTTGCGCCTTACGACGAACTTCACCCTCGACCAAATCTTGCTTGAGGTTTTCTCTGCTGTCGGCACAGTCGGGCTCACCGGAGGCATGACTCCATTGCTACCAGATCACGGCAAGATCGTGATTTCGCTTCTGATGCTCTTCGGTCGCCTTGGCCCAATCGTGGTTGCCACCTCTCTGGCCCTTCGCGCCACCAAACGCCACTTCGAATACCCTCGGGAACGCCCACTAATCGGCTAGGTTTACAGCTAGTCAACATCTAAGAAAGAGTGCACTCTTGTCAAAATCAGTTGGTCCAACTCGCAAGCGCGACTTTCACTCGGCAAACGTAGCCATCATTGGTCTCGGCCGATTCGGTGAGTCGCTCGCTCTTGAGCTTGTTGCCGGCGGCCACCAGGTCTTGGGCGTCGACTACGACGAGAAGATTGTTCAGTCGATGGCCGATCGACTCACCCACGTGGTTTCTGCTGACACCACGGATGAAGAGACCCTAAAAGAGCTCGGCTTAGCCGACATGGACTGCGCCGTAGTTGCAATCGGTGCAGATCTCGAGGCCAGCATCTTGACCACTTCGCTATTGCTGCAATTGGGTATAAAGCAAGTTTGGGCTAAGGCCAACTCTGCGGCTCACGGAAAGATTTTGAAGCAGCTTGGCGTTCATCACGTGATCTTCCCTGAGTTTGAAATGGGCCGTCGCGTTGCTCACATGGTTTCTGGTGAATCACTCGACTACGTCCACATCGATGAAGACTTCGTGATGGTCAAGTCGATTTGCCCTGCTTCGTTTGCCGGTCAGAGCCTGGCAGAACTGAAGATTCGTGGCACTTATGGAGTAACTGTCGTAGCGTTCAGCCACGAGGGGCAGCCATACCAGCCGGCGTTCCCAGAGACCGTCCTAAATGACGGTGACCTGCTGGTTGTCGCAGGCCGAAAGAAGCCTCTCGATAGCTTCGTTCAGCTCGACTAGACCTCTCCAAGAGGTCTGGGGCAGCTAGTTATTTAGGCGTGACCTCGCTGGCACGAGTGCCCAGAGAATGGCAGCAGCGTCGATGAACTCCTGCGCTACCGCGCTCGCGGTCGCGTCCAGAATCCCGAACGCACCAAACAACATGGCCCCATTTGCCAGGGTCATACCCACACCGGCTGCTTGAATCGCTCGGGTTCGAGCGCCCTGAGCAACATCGATCGCTTCAGCCAGGTGCCCGATTGAATCCTGAACAATCACCACGTCGGCTGCTTCACTAGCCGCAGTGGCGCCTCTAGCCCCCATCGCTACGCCCACCGATGCGGCAGCCAAAGCTGGTGCATCATTGATGCCGTCGCCGACCGCAATCACAGTTCCGCCAGTTTTTATCATCTCGTCGCTCACGATGCGAAGTTTGTCTGCGGGGCTGCAATCGGCGAACACCTCATCCAAGCCAACTTGGTTCGAGATTTCTTTAGCCGTGCTAAACCGGTCTCCGCTAATCATGGCGATTCGAGTGACCCCGAGTGCTTTCAGTTGCCCAACCGTTGCAGCTGCTTCGGCGCGCAGCTGATCATCTAAGCCGATAATCGCCCGAGTTTCGCCATTAACCCGAACTTCGACAAGAAGTGCGTGATCACTCTTGGCCCATTTCGGAATCTCCTCAGTCGGTTGGCCGACGTAGACGTGGTCGGCGCCAATCAACCCAACCAATCCGCTTCCGTGCTCCTCAACCACGTTCTGAGCGCGAGTGAGCGTTAGGCTTCGTCTGCGGGCCTCGGCGACAATCGCCTGAGCGACTATGTGAGGGCTTGACTGCTCGAGTGATGCGGCGAGATAGAGAACTTGATTCTCATCGGCCTCCGGCGCGAAGCTCAGGGCAGTGATTTCGGGTCCGCCGTGAGTTAGCGTTCCGGTTTTGTCAAGCAAGACAGTCTTGGCGCGGGCCAGCCCCTCGAGAGCAGCGCCACCTTTGACGATGACGCCTCGGGAGGCCGCCTTTGACATGCCTGCAATGATTGCCACCGGCACAGCGAGGATGAGAGGGCATGGAGTGGCCGCCACAATGACGGCAACCGCGTTCGACACCTCGCCAGAAATCAACCAGGTCAGCCCGGCAAGGCCAAGGGCAAATGGCACTAACAGCACCGCCCACTTATTGGCAATTCTGACGCCGTTTGCCGAATTCGCCTGAGCCTGAGCGACCAGTCGAATCAGGTTCGAATAAGTTGAGTTTTCGTGAGTGTTGGTGGCAGTCAGCTCTATCTCTGGGCCGGAATTCAAGACCCCCGAACTGATTGGCTCGCCCTGGCTGCGTTGCTGTGGCATCGGCTCACCGGTCAAAGCCGATTCGTCGAACATTCCGTCCGTTAGGAGAGTTCCATCCAAGGGAACAACTTCGCCGCTTCGAACCAAGAAGCGAGCCCCAACCGACACAAGTGGCAGGTCGAGGTCTTGAAGTGCACCAGTGTCTTGAATCACGTGTGCAACTCGAGGTGCCCTTGCCAAGAGTGACTCAAGCTGACCTCTAGCCCTGCCCTCGGCCCAGCTCTCGAGTGCTCTGCCGCCGGCCAACATCAATGCGATGACGCTGGCCGCAAGCCATTCACTGGTCAATGCCGTTGCCACGATCGATATGAGAGCGAGAACGTCGCTGCCGAATTCATGATTCTTGATCGCGGAGACTAGAAGCGAAAGTGATAGCCAAAACCCAATGAGCGCACCGCTGACAAACGCGGCCACGCTCAGATTCTCGTTGCCAAGAACGTTGGCAAGGAGCCCGAGTGCCAGAGCTGAGCCGGTCAGGGCGAGCAAGAGGTAGTTAGATCGCAGAACCTTGCTCATGGTCTCAGTCTGTCACTGTCGGCTTAGACTTGCGACATGAGCAATGTTGCGGGGGCGCCATCCATCCAATTTCTAGGTGCGGCTGGAACAGTTACAGGCAGTCGATTCCTTTTGACCAACGGCAACGTCAAGGTCATGGTCGACTGCGGAATGTTCCAGGGGCTCAAAGAGCTTCGTTTGAAGAACTGGAATCCGCTGCCCATCGACCCTGCGGAGGTGGCCGCGGTGATTCTTACCCACGCACACCTAGACCACTGCGGCTACCTGCCAAAGCTGGTCAAGGACGGGTTCCGCGGCAAGGTGCACGCGACTCAGTTCACGACCAAACTAGCCGAAGTAATCTTGCTCGACTCGGCTCGAATTCAGACCGAAGACGCCAAGTATGCGGCTAAAAAGGGTTTCTCTAAGCACAATCCACCGAAGGCCCTTTACGAAGAAATTGATGCCAGCAGGGCCATCGAGCTATTCAGCCCAGAACCATTCAATGCTCGGATCGAAGTGGCCGAAGGAACCTTCGTGACTTTCCACCCATCTGGCCACATCCTCGGTGCGGCATTCGTTGAGGTCGAGTTTTTTGGCAAGAAATTGCTGTTTACAGGCGATCTGGGTCGCAATCAGCACCCGCTTCTGGTGAACCCAGACCGAATTCCAGCCGGCAAATACGACGCGATCATCACCGAATCCACCTATGGCGATCGCGAACACACTCCGGTTAGCGTCGACTTTGAAACCGCAATCAAGCAGACTGTGGCTCGAGGTGGCTCCGTGCTAATCCCAGCTTTCGCCGTCGACCGCACTGAGGTCATCCTGGTTCAGCTGCGTGAGCTAATGGAGTCCGGAAGAATTCCCAGGGTTCCGGTTTACGCCGATTCCCCGATGGCACTGAAGGCGCTGAATTTTTATCGCCAGGCAATCAATGAGTCATCGCCGGAGATTCGCCCGGAAATTGTCGCCGCCTGGAAGAACAAGGACCCGTTTAGCACCGGCACCCTGGTCGAGCTGACCACAGTGGATGAGTCAAAGACCATTAACGACCCTCAGCAACCTTGCATCATCATCTCTGCAAGCGGAATGGGAACCGGGGGGCGAGTGGTGCACCACCTTCGCAACATGCTGCCCAAGGCAAAGCACAGTGTCATTCTCGTGGGCTATCAGGCGGTGGGAACCCGAGGGCGAAACTTGGTCGAAGGAGCCACCGAAGTCAAAATGCACGGTGAGATGGTTCCGGTTCGGGCCGAAATCGAGTCAATTCAGTCGTTCTCGGTGCATGCCGATGGCGATGAACTGATTGCCTGGATGTCAACCGTCTCCGAAGCGCCGAATCAAGTGCTCGTGGTGCACGGCGAGGCCGGAGTTGCAGAGTCCTTCAGCGACCGAATCAAATCGCAACTTGGATGGAAGTCGCACGCGCCTCACGACGGCGAGATTGTTCACCTTTAGTCTTAATTGGTGACCAAATACCTGAGGATTCCGACCGCGCTCTTCGCAGTCACATCCCTGTCGGTCGCACTTTTGTCAGGGCCAGCCTTCGCGGCGCCCACGCCGAGCCCTTCTGAAACCACCAGTCCTTCTCCAACGGCTTCGGCGAGCCCGTCCGTCTCGGCAACCCCATCGCCGACACCTACTCAGCGAATTCCTCCGACCGGCCCATTCGTTCCTTGCAGCGCCGGAAAAGCCCTCACTTCCTCGGCGCTCGGCAAGCTCTACGCCTATGTGATCAATGCCGATAGCGGCAAGGTTTTGGTCGATCTGCGCGGTGCGGAAACCACCCCATCGGCATCAGTTCTCAAGGTTTTGACGGTCTCGGCTGCGTTGGTCGCACTGCCACCGACCTATCGGGCAACCACCAAAGTACTCTCTGTTCCTGGCCAGCCGGGCACGATTGTCCTGCAGGGCGGGGGAGACCACACCCTGTCGAATATGTCGGGAGACAGTTACACGACCTACTACCGTCCGGCGCGCCTAGAAACTTTGGCGGCTCAGGTTTTTGCGAAGTGGAACCAACCTACGCCGATTACGAAAATCATCCTTGACGCTAGTTTCTTCACTGGACCGACGTACACCTCTGCCTGGAAGGCCAGCGACCGAACCAACGGCTACATCTCGCACATCACGGGCCTACA
>JBEDKF010000096.1:0-5679 GCA_041172305.1 Actinomycetota bacterium
GTGTTGCAGTCATAGGTGCCGTCGACCGGTGCAGTTGCCCAAGATGGCAACGCGCTCAGCCCTGTTATGGCGATTGCGAGCGCGGTGGCAAGCGCGAGTATTCTTCGCAAGACCAAACCACCTAAATGAGACACTCGAAATGTATTCGTTCAGGCTAACAGTCATGCGCAAAAGCGACCAGGGGCAGGCTCAAAGTTTTACCGGATAGTTTTTTGCTCAATCTGAATAACGTTGCCCTCCGGGTCAATAACGTCTAGATATGTCGAGCTTCCGTGGACCAGTTGATCTCGGGGGAAAGTTGCCAGACTGCCCTCGACAGCACCTCGGGCAACTGCGATGTTATCGACCAGAAAGACCGGCTTTATCGCGACCTCCTCGAGTGCTGGCAACTGGCTAACAATCGGAACTACGGCTCGATCGTCAATCGGCAATTCGTGCAGAAGGAGAGTATTCGTCTCGCTGCTAAGTGCCGCGAACCCATCGTTGAGCATCTCAACCTTGAGGCCAAGCAGGTTTGCGTAAAAGTCGATTTGGGCATCCATGTCTGAAACCCAGAGAACTATTTTGCTCATGGTCTTGATGCTAGTGGGTTAGTGAAGGAAGAGAACAGGAAGCATCGAGAGCACCAACAAGATAGCCGAAACGATGTTGAACACCCGTCTACGGGTTGGCTGGCTCAACCAGGATTTCAAGACCTGACCGGCGACCGCCCAAAGCAGCGCACCGGGATAGGTGAAAACCAAAAAGACTAGGCAAATAAATGCCGTGGCTGCAAAACCCGAACCGACGGGCACATAGGCGGCCATGAAGGAGCCGACGACTATCCAGGCTTTTGGGTTCACGAACTGGAAAGTTGTTGCCTTCATAAAGCCGATGTATTGAGCCTGCGCGTTCTCAGATTTGGAAGTGCTCTTTACTATCAGGAATGCCAACCAAACGATGTAGGCAAAGCCAAGCCACTTGAGCACCTGGTAAACCGCCGGCAACGTGGTGAAGATGACACCGAGACCTGCCCCAAGCGCAATCATCATCCCGGCGAGGCCAGCCATGATGCCATTCAGATAGGGCACCGACCGCTTTAGGCCGAAGTTGGCACCAGAAGACAAGAGAAAGGTGTTGTTTGGCCCAGGCGTAACGGAAGTGACAAAGCTGAACACAGCCACCGATAGCAACAAACTCCAAGTCATGACTTGAGTCTAGGTGAGGCGTCAGAGGCTCTTAAAGATTCCTAGCAACTCACCAAGGTTGTGGTTGGACTCGGCACTGTGGCGAAGGTGCATTCCCTCGGCGACGCGATAGCTGTTTCGTCTTCCTGATTTCGTAACTTCCAGATAGCCGGCATCGCGCAGGTCGGCAATGATTTCTCGGATGCGTCTTTCGGTGACCCCCACCTGAACGGCCAGGTCGGTCAATTTGACGTCAGGCTGTTGGCTGATCTGCACGATCACGTGACCGTGGTTGCTAAGAAAGGTCCAACTCATATTGAAACTATAGCGGAAGTTTGATAGCGGTATTTTTGTTCCGCTATACTGGCGTCCATGACCTCCGCCGAAATCGCCTTATCTAGCCTCACCAGCATCCCGGTGCTCGCCTTCGCGCTGGGCATCCTTGCCAGTCGGCTCAAGACAGACATGAGCATCTCGAAGAACGCCGTAGAAATAATCTCGTTCGTGCTCTTGCTTGCGATTGGGCTCAAAGGCGGATTTGCCCTTCAGAAGAACGGATTGGGCGACTCTGGGCTTCCGATTTTGACCACCCTTCTACTTGGCAGCTTGGTTCCTTTGATCGCCTTCGGTTTGCTAAGGCTGGTTCGCAAGCTGTCGCTGGTCGATCGCGGCGCTATCGCCGCCCACTATGGCTCCACCTCGCTGGTTACCTTCACCGCTGCGCTGGTCTTTCTAGACAACTCAAAAATCGAGTATGAGGGTCTCGTAACCACCCTCCTCGTGGTGATGGAGGTTCCGGGCCTTCTGATCGGAATCCTGCTAGCCAAGGGCGGTTTGTCAGCGCTCAAAGACAAAGAGCTGCTGAAAGAGGTGTTCTTCGGAAAGACCGTTTTGCTTTTGCTCGGTGGAGTTGTGATGGGTTACGTTTCTGGGCCTCAGGGATACGAAAGCGTAAAGACCCTCTTTGTAGACGCGCAGCCTGGTCTGTTGACCCTCTTCTTGCTGACTCTCGGAATCAAGGCTGGCAACAACTTCAAACACTTCCGAGCACTCGGACCTTCGCTTGTTGGTTTCGCGATTGCCATGCCACTAATCGGAGGAGTCCTTGGAGCGGCAGCCGGTTCGGCGATTGGTTTATCGGTTGGAGGCGCGACCGCCCTGGCGGTGTTGTGCGCGAGCGCGTCATACATCGCTGCCCCCGCAGCAGTCTCGATTGCGTTGCCTACTGCCAATCAATCCGTGCCGATCACGGCTAGCTTGGGCATCACGTTTCCGTTCAACCTGCTGATTGGTTTGCCTATCTATTACTGGCTGGCGCAAACATTCGCCGGGATGCTCTAGGCCGGGCATGAAAAAACCCGGCTCTCGTGAGAAGAAACCGGGTTTTAGTGCGCTTGGAGGGACTCGAACCCCCAACCTTCTGATCCGTAGTCAGATGCTCTATCCATTGAGCTACAAACGCGAGGAGGAAAAGATGAAAGCTAGCTTTCGATCTATTCCGACGAGCGATTTGCCGAGCCTGAAAGGCGAGGACAAACGCACATCTCTTGTATTGCTAGGTGGAACTTTATTGCCTAGGCAACTTTAGAAGTTTACTTGGTCAGGTCGACCTTGTAAACCCCACTGCGACAACGGCCGTGGGCTTTTAGTCGTTCAAGGTAATCGTGACGCGACGCAGGTGCGCTGCTTCAACGGTGTCTTGACCCGCACGAACCGGGTTGACCAGCAACTTACTGCCAAGGCCCGACTTCACAAAGGAGCAGGCATTTAGTGCTCGCTGGCGCGAGAGTGCGATGTCGGTAGGCAGCACTGTCGGACCCTCGGTGTAACCAATGCAGGTGACCTGGCGGTAGTCGGCATAAGCCTTAAGGAATGCGTTCACCTGTGCCTTAATCGACGCAGTCATCACCGGCGAACCATCGGCGAATCCGCTGATGGTGATGGTGACTGGCCCGCGCTTCTTAGCAACGGTGACCGTGTAAGGGTTGAAGGTCGAAGCGCCTGACTCGGTCACACGCTGCTGCACCGAGGTGGTGCCGATGTATCCGGCAACTGCTACGAATGAAACCGAACCGTCGGCAGCCTGGCGCCAGGTTCCAACGTTAGGAGCCTTGACCACGGTCTTACATCCTTGGTCGGCAACGTCGATGAGACAAATCTCTGATGACTTCAGAGATGCACGAACCGGCTTCAACACGATTGGGGTTACACCCTTGGTCGAACCGACCTGGGCACCTGGCACCGGCGAGACGCGAACGGTGATCGGCGCTTCGCTCGACTGACCATACTTGTCGGTTGCACGAAGCTGAACGGTTGCCTCACCGATGAATCCCTTTGCCGGGGTGAAGGTAACGGTTCGGTCTTCGTTCAGAACGAAGGTTCCCTTACCTGGTAGAGCCACGGATGCCTTACAGACCAAGTCAGCTGGGTCAACCAGGCACAGAGCCGGGCTACCAAATTCGCTCGATGAAATCGATGGGGCTAGCTTGATTGCCTGGTTGATCAAGGTGGCGGCCGAAAGTGGCTGAACAACCGGCCCCGATGGCTTTGTAACCGTAACGGTAACCGGTGCCTGGCTTGATTGGCCATAGTTGTCGGTCACTCGATACTGAACCACGGCTGTGCCATAGAAGCCCAGAGCCGCAACGAACTTTGTGGTTCCGTCGCTGTTCAGAGTGAACGTTCCCTTACCAGGGAGAGTCACGGATGCCTTGCACACCGAGTCGGCAGGGTCGACTAGGCATGCAGAACCCGCACCACCAGTATTGGTTGGCTTGCTCAAAGTGATTGGTGTGGTGGCAACCGTCGTTCCCGAAACCGGAGACACGCTTGGGCCGGCAGGAGTTGCTGACGGTGCCGGGGCCGCGGTGATTTGGAAGCTGCGAGCAACTGGAGTTGCTGGTGAATAAGAAGAGTCACCAGCTTGAGTTGCAGTGGTCGTACAGGTTCCGACAGCAACCAAAGTGATGGTGAACGAAGAGACGGTACAAATTCCGGTAGTGCCAGAGGTCAGGGTAACCGGAAGGTTTGAGTCTGCTGTTGGTGCTACCACGAGAGTGCCCGCGGTCAACAGTTGGTCGGCCGGCTGCGCGTAGGTGATTGACTGAGCAGACGCTGATGGAGATGGAGACGGAGACGGAGACGGGCTGCTTCCGCCGGTGACAGTGATCGACAAGGTGTATGCCGCGGTGCTGTAAAGAAGCCCATCGCCCACCTTGAAGGTCAGTGAATCAGAGCTAGCGCTAGAAAAGGGGGTGTAGCGAAGATAGTTCTGGGTGATCGCGTTTTCTGTGATGTCTTGACCTGCGGTCACTGCAACCCAGGCCGAACCGTTGTAGAACTCGAGGGTGCCATTGGTTGGCAGAGTCACGATCTTTACGTCGACCCATGGGTTTCCATCCGGGTCAGCGTATGTTCCGAAGTCAGCCATCGTCAAGAACTGAGGAGTCGAGGCGGTTGCCGTGATCGAACTGTTTGTAGAAGTCGGTGGCGAGTTGAAGCTGTTTGTGACGCTGCTGGTGTTGATGGTAGTTGAGCCCTCTGTCCAGGCAAGGCCAACACTGAAGTCAAGTGCGAAGAAGTTGGAGCCGCCGCTGCCGGCATTGTCGGTTCCGATCTTGATGCTGATGGTGCTCAAGAAGTCATACTTCACCTGAACGCGACCCTTGGTGTAACTTCCGTTCGAAGCGCTGTAGCTTGCACCGTTGGCGCTGTTGATGAACTGGAGCATGTTGCCGCTCGAAGAAACGGCAATCGTGGTGTTACTTGAGAGGGTGTACGCCTGGACACCGGTGAATTGGGTGTACTGGTTGTTGTTGCTCTGAGAAGAATCTAGATCATAAGAGTTGATGTACACATTTCGGAGGGTTACTGAGGTTCCCGTTCCCACACCGGTGTATGTTCCACCGACGTAGAAAGAGAACTGGTAGACAACTGAACCAGCGTTAGTGGTGCTTACGTCGCTCTGAAAAAAGTTTGGCTGGCTCGAGACGGCGCTTCCGCCGTCGAAGTTATCGATTGTGGCACTGGTCACGCTGACGGTTTCGATTACTGCGTCCACAACTGTGCCGCCTATTGTTGCCACCCCAGGGTACTTAACAATGTCGCCTGCCGCCTTGCCTCTGTTGGCATTGGCCGATCCGACAATTCGCACCGAGCTCGACTCCTGAAACACCAGCGCGACCCCGTTTGCATCCAAAGTCACGGCTGCACTCGCCGGCTGCGCAACCAACCCAGCGAATCCAAGTGCGAGAGTCAAGATAGCTACAGCGAGTTTTTTCATCAGCGGTTCCGCCCAATCCCGCCAATCAAAGCAGCGGTTCAGAAATAATGTCTAACCCTCACTTTATCGACGAAGTAGAGCCTATTTATGCGCATATGCGAATCAATCGGCGCGCTGACGGCCTAAATATTCGCCGATTGCCCGATATCCCCGTGTTTACAACGCTTTTTATGTGAAATGAGGAATATCTTGGCCAGCCACCTCGATTTTTTCGACCCTGGGAAACCCCCA
>JBEDKF010000097.1:0-30688 GCA_041172305.1 Actinomycetota bacterium
GCAGAAGACCTGCGCGCATCGGTTGACGAACTCGAAAAGTTAGATCCTCAGGAAAACGAGGATACCGACCTGGCTGAAAAAGCCGAACGCTTGAACAATCTCGAAATTCTTCGGTCTGCCGCGGCTTTGGCGCACGAGGCGATTTCTTCGGAAAACTTCGGCGATTCACCTGACGCGCTGGGTTTGATTGGGCAGGCGCGGCGTGCACTCGACCAGGTTTCAAATCACGACCCGGAGCTCGGTCGCCTTTCTGAGAATCTAAAACTCGTTGGGGTTCAGTTGGCTGACGTTTCAGGGGAGTTGTCTAGCTACCTTGCCTCTCTTGACCTCGATGGTGCTGACGAGATAAACCTCATCCAGGAACGTCGCGCAGCGCTGACCGCAGCCATTCGGAAGTACGGGCCGACTCTTGATGATGTCATCAGGTTTAGATCTTCTGCATCGGATCGACTGCTTGAGTTGGACTCATCATCCGAGACAATCGACCAACTGGGCGCCGAGTATGAAGTGCTCGCCGACAAACTCAAGCGGGATGCTGATGCGCTAACGGCCATCCGAACTGCTGCTGCTGGTCGATTAGCCGAGAAGGTTACCGATGAGCTTCGAGAATTGGCGATGGGCGGCGCTAGCTTGGTCGTCGATGTTCTTTATGCTGACAGCTATGGCACACATGGACAGGATGCAATCTCGATTCAGCTCAGCTCGTACCCGGGAGCGGAACCAAGACCGCTAGGCAAGGGCGCCAGCGGCGGTGAGCTCTCGCGAATCATGCTGGCGATTGAGGTAGTTCTGGCGGAGACGCAGCAGGCTCCAACTTTCATTTTCGATGAGGTGGATGCCGGTGTCGGTGGTGCCGCAGCAATCGAGGTTGGCCGACGCTTGGCCATGCTGGCTAAACAATCTCAAGTCATAGTTGTGACCCACCTTGCGCAAGTCGCGGCATACGCAGATTCACATCTTCGTGTTCTGAAAACGAGTTCCATTGACTTCACGGCGACTGATGTTGTCACTCTCGACCCGCGCTCGCGAATCGAAGAGCTGGCTCGCATGCTTTCGGGGCTAAGCGACTCCGAATCAGGGCTGGCGCACGCGGCCGAGCTGCGCGAGCGGGCGCTCGCCGAATTCGCGTAAATTCTTTCGCGAATATCCATGTCGAGCCATTTTGCAGGCTCTGTAATTGGTAGGCTGTAATTCCATGGCAGAAGCAATGGAATCCGGTAGAACACGTCACATTTTCGTCACCGGAGGTGTTGCATCATCACTCGGTAAGGGCCTAACCGCCTCGAGTCTTGGCAACCTTCTTCGTGCACGCGGCCTCAAGGTCGTGATGCAGAAACTAGACCCGTATCTAAATGTTGACCCGGGCACAATGAACCCTTTTCAGCACGGTGAAGTATTCGTCACCGATGACGGCGCAGAAACCGATCTTGACATTGGTCACTATGAGCGCTTCCTAGACATTAACCTCGGTCAGTCGGCTAACGTGACCACCGGCCAGATTTACTCGACAGTTATCGCGCGCGAACGCCGCGGCGAGTATCTCGGTGACACGGTTCAGGTAATTCCTCACATCACGGATGAAATCAAGCGCCGCATGCGCCTTCAGGCACATGAAACCCCGGCACCAGACGTGATCATCACCGAAATCGGTGGCACCGTAGGCGACATCGAGTCTCAGCCTTTCTTGGAGGCAGCCCGCCAGGTTCGCCATGAGGTTGGGCGTGACAACGTGTTCTATGTTCACGTTTCTCTGGTTCCATACCTGGCAGCATCGGGTGAGCTCAAGACCAAGCCGACTCAGCACTCGGTTGCCACCTTGCGTTCGATTGGTATCCAGCCGGATGCTGTGGTTTGCCGCAGCGACCGCGAGTTGCCTGAGGGAATCAAGAACAAGATCGCTCTCATGTGCGACATCGATAAGAGTGCGGTTGTCACTGCGGCTGACGCGGCAAGCATCTATGACATTCCTAAGGTTCTTAACCGCCAGGGTCTTGACTCATACATCGTGAAAAAGTTTGGCTTCCCGGAGACCGATGTCGACTGGAGCCGCTGGCAGGGTGTGCTCGACGCAGTTCACAACCCGAAGCACGAGGTTCGCATCGGGTTGGTGGGCAAGTACATCGACCTACCAGACGCCTACCTTTCGGTAACCGAAGCGCTTCGCGCCGGTGGCTTTGCCAACATGACCAAGGTTCACATCAAGTGGATTGCCTCAGATTCTTGCGAGACCCCCGAGGGTGCCGAAGCCCAGTTGGCTGACGTAGATGCGATTTGCATCCCAGGCGGATTTGGTGTTCGAGGCATCGAAGGCAAGCTGGGCGCATTGACCTATGCTCGTGAAAACAAGATTCCAACCCTTGGCCTTTGCCTGGGTCTTCAGTGCATGGTCATCGAGTATGCGCGCAGCAAGGCTGGACTAGCCGGTGCTTCGTCCACGGAGTTCGACCCTGAAGCCAAGTACCCGGTCATTGCTACCATGGCCGAGCAGGTGGACATCCTGGCTTCTGGCGACATGGGCGGAACCATGCGTCTCGGGCTCTACGAAGCCAAGCTAAAGCCCGGCTCAATCGTTGCCGAGGTTTACGGGGCCGACTCTATCGAGGAACGTCACCGTCACCGCTACGAGGTGAACAACAGCTACCGCTCTCAGATCGCGGAGGCCGGCCTGGTGTTCTCGGGAACCTCTCCTGACGACCACCTTGTTGAGTTCGTTGAGTTGCCGCGCGAGGTTCACCCTTACTACGTAGCAACTCAGGCGCACCCTGAGTTCCGTTCACGCCCGACCAATGCACACCCGTTGTTCCGTGGTCTAGTTGCAGCAGCAATCAAGCGCCAGGAGTCAAACAAGCTGTTTGAGGTCAAGGATGCCTAAAGACCGCCCCGCGCATCTTGCGATTAGCAAGAGCGAGGTCGTCTTCCAAGGCAAAATTTGGGACATCAAAAGCGAGTCGTTCGACTACAACGGTGAAACGCTCGTTCGCGAGTTTGTCGCGCACCCAGGAGCGGTTGCGATTTTGGCGATAAATGCCGAGCGCAAAGTCCTTCTGATCAATCAGTATCGTCACCCGGTTCGAGAGTACCTCTGGGAGATTCCGGCTGGATTGCTGGACATTTCAGGGGAGTCGAAGCTCGAGGCGGCAAAACGCGAACTGCTCGAAGAAACCGGCTATGTGGCGGAATCTTGGGACGAGTTGATTGAATTTCACACGACACCTGGCGGCAATAACGAGACAATCACAATTTTCTGGGCGAAGAATCTCCGTCACCAAGGTCACGCGTTTGAACTCGAAGGTGAAGAAACCGACATGGAGATTCAGTGGGTGCCCCTAGGCGAAGCGCTGAAGAGCGTTTTGGCCTCCGAAATTCGAAGCCCAAGCGCATCGGTGGGAATCATGGCAGCCGCCCACAAACTAGGTATCTAGGTCGATGGCGAGTTTCGAGGCCTTAGTCGATTCGTATATTCGTCACCTAACCATTGAGCGCGGGGTGGCAAAGAACACCATCTCCGCATATCGACGCGACCTTCGCCGTTACTTAGAGTTTCTGGAAGAGCGGGGCATAGACGCAATTGACCAGATCAACGAACTCACCGTTCAGGATTTTGCGACAAAACTCGTTTCGGTTGGAGGTTTGTCGGCAACCTCTGTGGCACGAGTGCTCGCAGGTGTGCGTGGTGTCCATAAGTACTGGTTACTAGAGAATCTAACCAACTCGGATCCTGCGGCTTCCGTGAAGCCCCCTAAGGCGCCTAGGCGACTCCCAAAAGCTATTACCGTGTCACAAGTCGAAACCTTGTTAGAGGCGGTCGGGGGAGATGACCCGATTGCAGTTCGTGATCGAGCCATCCTTGAGCTCCTTTATGCCACGGGGGCGCGAATCACCGAGGTAGTCTCGCTAGATCTGGATGATCTGGTCGACCCAACTCTGCTGCGTGTGCTTGGAAAGGGTTCGAAAGAACGCATCGTGCCTGTTGGGCGTTTTGCTCAATCGGCAGTCGAAGCGTATTTGGTGCGAACGCGGCCACTCCTCGCGGTAAATGGCAAAGGCACACCAGCACTTTTCCTGAACCAGCGCGGAGGACGCTTGAGCCGTCAGAGCGCCTGGCAAATCATCCATGATGCGGCCAAAGCGGCAAACCTGCCGGGGGAGATTTCGCCACATACGCTCAGGCACTCGTTCGCAACCCACTTGCTAGAGGGAGGTGCAGACGTAAGAGTGGTCCAAGAGCTGTTGGGGCACTCGTCTGTGGCAACAACTCAGATTTATACACTCGTTACAGTCGACGCGCTCCGTGAGGTCTACGCGACAGCACATCCGCGCGCGCGGCGGTAGGCTATTACTCAACAGGTTGCATCGTAATTTCGGGAGGAATCATGGCAAAGGCAAGTAAGGTCGCAACGGACTCGCGATTCGCGAAACCAAAGCCGCTCAGCTCACACGGGCCAGCGCGCATCATCGCCATGTGCAACCAAAAGGGTGGCGTCGGCAAGACCACGACCAGCATCAACATGTCAGCAGCGCTCGCCGAATACGGCCGCAAGGTTCTCCTGGTTGATTACGACCCTCAGGGTGCGCTTTCGGCAGGTCTTGGCGTGAATGCTCACGACGCTGTGACGATCTACGATTTGATGCTTGACCGCAAGATTGACCCAAAGACAGCAATCCAGCACACCGCAGTGGCAAACCTCGACGTTATCCCTGCAAACATCGAACTCTCGGCCGCCGAAATGAAACTCGTCAACGAGATTGCTCGCGAGCAGATTCTTTCAAACATCTTGAAGAAGGTCGCCGATGACTACGACGTCATCATCATCGACTGCCAGCCTTCGCTCGGATTGCTGACTGTCAACGCTCTCACCGCGGCCCACGGCGTGATTATCCCGTTGGCAAGCGAATTCTTCGCATTGCGCGGCGTCGCCATCCTTGAAGACATCATCAGCAAGGTCCAAGAGGGCCTTAACCCGGCACTGCAGCTGGATGGCATCTTGGCCACTATGTATGACTCGCGCACACTCCACTCACGCGAAGTGCTAGATCGCTTGCATGAGGCGTTTGGTCAAAAGGTTTTCCGCAGTGTCATCAACCGCACGGTCAAGTTTCCAGATGCAACCGTCGCTCAGGCTCCAATTACGGTTTACGCCCCGGATTCTGACGCTGCAGAGGCCTATCGAACCGTCGCACGTGAACTAGTGGATCGTGGCTGCGCCCCATAACCAAGACCTGGCTGAGGCGACCGAAAAAGCGAGCGGCTTCGCTGTCAGCCTAGGTAATTTTGAGGGACCATTTGACCTACTGCTTTCGTTGATTTCGAAGCACGAAATGGACATCACTGAGATTTCGCTCAGCAAAGTCACGGATGAATTCATCTCTTACCTGAAGAGTCTTGATGACGACGAAGAACTTGATCAGGCCAGCGAGTTTTTAGTGATTGCGGCAACACTGCTCGACCTAAAGATCGCCGGGCTGCTTCCTAAGGGCGAAGTCGTCGATGCTGAAGACGTGGCGCTGCTCGAAGCTCGCGACTTGCTCTTCGCCCGACTGCTTCAGTACCGCGCGTTCAAAGAGATCTCTAGCTGGTTCTCGACTGCACTTCAGATTGAAAGCAATCGCATCCCGCGTGAAGTTCAAATGGAAGAGCGATTTCGCAAGCAGAAGCCGGAACTGGTCTGGACGCTCACGCTTGCCGAGTTCTACAAGCTTTCTCAGGAGGTGCTCACCCCGCGTGAAATACCTTCGGTCGGCTTGACCCACCTTCACGCACCTCGCGTTTCGATTCGCGAGCAAGCTTCAGAGGTCATCGCGATGCTTCGAAAGGCCACAAAACTGAGTTTCCGTGCCTTGATCGGTTCAGTAAAAGACCGTGGCGTCGTTGTGGCTCGGTTTCTGGCGGTCCTCGAGCTCTACCGTCTCGCCGCAATCAGCTTCGACCAAACCTCACCCCTTGGCGACCTACAACTTACCTGGCGAGCCGAAAACTTTGACGATGAACAACTAGCCACACTTGGAGCTGACTATGACTCTTGATTCCAACACCAGGGGAGCCCTCGAGGCGATCCTGATGATCACCGACGCACCCGTGTCGCTGGTCGCACTCGCTACCGCGCTTGAGTGCCCGGTGAAGGAAGTTCGCGATGCCGTGCTTGCTCTGAAGGCCGAATATGACGGCCAGGATGGCTCGCAGCCGCGAGGTTTCGAACTTCGTGAAGTCGGTGGCGGATGGCGCATCTATGTTCGCCAAGAATTCGACTGGGCAGTGCGAATGTTCATCTCAAACGAAAACCCAACCAAACTAAGCCAAGCAGCCCTTGAAACCTTGGCGGTCATTGCTTATAAGCAACCAATTTCACGAGGTCAGATTGCCTCAATCCGTGCAGTAAACGTCGATTCGGTTGTGCGCACTTTGCTCAGCCGTGGCCTTATCACGGAGCTTTACACCGATTCAGAAACCGGTGCCATTAATTACGGAACGAGCGAGCTCTTGCTAGAACTTCTCGGTATCAACTCTTTGGATGAGATGCCACTAATCAGCCCATACCTGCCAGACGCGAACAGCACCTTCGATGTCGAACTCTAAAGACGAAAACGCCGCAGGCGTAAGACTTCAGAAAATTATGGCCGCTGCCGGAGTGGCGTCTCGTCGCGTTTGCGAGGATTACATCACTCAGGGGCGAGTCAAGGTCAACGGCAAGGTAGTTACCGAACTCGGAACTCGAATCAACCCAGAGGTAGACAAGGTAACAGTCGGAGGCACTCCAATTCAGTTGGATGCTTCACGCGTCTATCTCGCACTCAACAAACCGTACGGCGTGGTAAGTTCGATGGCTGACGAAAACGGACGTGGCGACTTGAGTCAGTTTGTTGTCGGTTATGACCGAGTGTTCAATGTCGGCCGCTTGGATGCCGAGACCACAGGGCTCATCATCATGACCAATGACGGAGAGCTAGCGCACAAACTTGCTCACCCGAAGTTCGGTGTAACCAAGACCTATGTTGCTCGCGTTGAAGGCATCGTAACCGCGGCGACCGTCCACAAGCTTCTAAGCGGCTTTGAGCTTGAAGACGGCCTAATCAAGGCAGACAAGGCTCACATCGTTGACGTTTCGGGCAATGAGAGCCTCGTCGAGATCGTGCTTCACTCCGGGCGCAATCGAATCGTTCGCCGCATGTTCGATTTTGTAGGTCACCCGGTTTTGGGCCTAGTTCGTCGTCAGTTTGGCCCGATTCAGCTTGGCCCTTTGAAGGAGGGACGTGTCCGCGAACTCAGTAAAATAGAGGTCGGCGCACTTCTCAAAGCGGCCGAAGGTGGCGTCGAGCGTGCTCCGCGCCCTCGTTTGAAGTCTGGCAAGGCTGCTCCGGCAAAGAACACAAAGAGGCGGTAAGAATGGCAATCAGAGCTATACGTGGCGCGATTCAACTAGATGTAGACGAGCGCGAGCACCTTCTAAAGTCAACCGCTGAACTTCTAACCAAGATGCTGCACGCCAACGACATCGCCAACGGTCAACTGATCAACATATTCTTCACTTCGACGCCTGACCTCGTTAGCGAGTTTCCTGCGGTTGCTGCGCGCGAGCTGGGTCTCGGCGACGTTCCACTCATGTGTTTCGTTGAGATGGATGTAGCCAAGGCCATGCCGCGAGTAATCCGAATCATGATTCAAGCAGAGATGGACGTTGCCCGCGCCGAGGTGCAGCACGTCTACCTGCGCGGAGCAACTGCACTTCGACAGGATATCGCTCAGTGAATCAAGCTGCCGCTTCTCGTGTGACAGGCCCAGTCCGAATTGTCGGAGCGGGCCTACTCGGCACGAGCATCGGGCTTGCACTAACCAAGTTAGGCGTTGCGGTTTCGATCGACGACGCATCGCCGGCAAATCTAAAACTTGCTGTTGACTACGGGGCCGGTGTTCCAGCCAGTGCAGCGGATCAGCCAAGCGTCGTAGTGGTTTGCGTTCCTCCGGACGTCACGGCAATGGTCGTCGGCAGAGAACTCGCAAACTTCCCAACGGCGATCGTCACGGATGTAGCCAGCGTCAAGGGGCAGGTTCTAACCGAACTCAGTAATGCCGGTGCTGATCTGAGCCGATACGTTGGCTCTCATCCAATGGCAGGACGCGAGCGCGGGGGCGCAATGTCGGGTCGTGCTGACCTGTTCGTCGGGCGACCTTGGGTTGTCTCTCCGAGCCAGCACAGCTCTAGCACCGCTATCGCGGCCATCGAAGACCTAGCTCTCGACCTAGGCGCAGCACCGATGAGATTTTCGGCTCATGAGCACGATCGAGCCGTTGCGGTAGTTTCGCATGTCCCGCAGCTTGTTTCGAGTCTGCTCGCCGCCCGCTTGATTGCAGCAGACAGCGCGGATGTTTCTTTGGCCGGGCAGGGGCTTCGCGACACCACGCGAATTGCAGCTAGTGACCCAAAGCTTTGGCTTCAAATTCTCGCAGCAAACGCGCAGGAAATCGCTCCGGTTTTGAAAGCTTTTCAGGCGGACGTTCAGGCAGTGGTCGATTCGCTCGAGAACCTGGATCAAGCTGGTTCGCTGGCCCAGGTCAACCGAGTGCTAGAAGCGGGAAACCAAGGCGTGGAGCGCATTCCTGGTAAACACGGCGCCAAGCAAACTACCTATGGTCAGATCGTGGTCATGATTGATGACAAGCCTGGTGAGTTGGGTCGACTTTTCAACGAGGTTGGCGATATCGGCATCAACATCGAGGAGCTCAAACTCGAGCATTCCCCGAGTGCCCAAATCGGTCTTGTCGAGCTTTACGTAATGCCGGCGGTCGAGCAAAAACTCGTGACGGACCTTGAATCTCGTGGATGGAAGATTGCCGGATGAGTGACTTCCTAGTCGCAATTGATGGCCCGGCCGGGTCAGGCAAGTCGAGTGTTTCCAAGCAGGTTGCCCGCAATTTGGGTTTTGGCTATTTGGACACAGGAGCCGCGTATCGAGCCCTCGCTTGGGCCGTGCAGCACCTTGACGGCTTCGAGTTGGAAGGTTTGGCTGAGAAAGACCTTGCCGAGGAGTTCGACTATCAAATATCTCTAAACCCGGATGAATACTGGGTGCGGGTTGGCGACCAAGACCTAACCTCGGCTATTCGCCTACCAGAAGTGGCGGAGTTCGTGTCATCTGTGGCTCGCATACCCGAGGTTAGAACATTCATGAAGACGCTAACCCGAACGCTAGTGCGCGAGTCAAGTCTGCCTGGAGTTGTTGTCGAGGGGCGCGACATAACGACCGTGGTGGCACCCGACGCTCAAATAAAAATTCTCCTAACCGCCAGCGAAGCAGTTAGACTTAAGAGACGCTCAGCAGAACTTTCCGAAGCCACTGCTGCAAGCGTCAAGCGTCAAGTTTCAGAACGTGACGCCAGCGACTCAAAGGTCGTTGATTTTATGACTCCCGCACCGGGAGTCCAACTCGTGGATTCTTCTGATCTCAACTTCGAACAGACGGTTAGCGCCGTCATTTCGTTGATTGAACAGTCTGGGTCTACTAAGGAACCCAAATGATTGAAGAAGAATTCGACGACCTAGACGGCGACGAAGTCGAAGTTGAATATGTAGCCATTGACCCGGCTGACAAGGATTTCATCGAGCGACTCAAGAACATGAGCACCGATGAAGAAGAAAATCGTGCGCGCATTCTGCGCTCCGGTCTTGAAGACTACGACCTAGAAGACGACGACTTTGAGCTCATCGAGAGCGAACACGACTTCTCGGCCGGCCCGGTCTACCTTCCAGCACTTCCAGTTTTGGCAATTGTTGGTCGACCAAACGTAGGCAAGTCCGCTCTGGTTAACCGCATCCTTGGCCGCCGTGAGGCAGTTGTTGAGGACAAGCCGGGTGTTACTCGCGACCGCGTGTCATACAAGGCCGAATGGAACGAGCGCAAATTCACCCTGGTCGACACCGGAGGCTGGGAGCCAGATGCCAAGGGGATCGACAAGTCGGTTGCCCTTCAGGCCGAAATTGCTATTGAGCTTTCGGACGCCGTTCTATTCGTGGTCGACGCAATGGTCGGAGCTACGGGCTCTGATGAGCGCGTAGTTAAGTTGCTTCGAGCTTCGGGACGACCTGTCATCCTGGTTGCAAACAAGATCGACGACGCCCGCCAGGAGCCCGATGCCGCGGCGTTGTGGTCACTAGGCCTTGGCGAACCACACCCAGTTTCTGCAGTTCACGGCCGTGGCGTTGCTGACCTCTTGGATGCCGCCATGGCGGTTTTGCCTAAGGTGTCTGGCGTAGCCAAGGAAGAGTTCGGCGGACCTCGTCGTGTGGCTCTCATTGGTCGCCCAAACGTCGGCAAGTCTTCCCTCCTGAATAAGGCGGTTGGTTCGGAACGTGCGGTTGTAAACGACCTAGCAGGAACAACTCGCGACCCTATCGATGAGCAGGTGGACCTAGGCGGCAAGATTTGGCGCTTTGTCGACACCGCGGGTATTCGCCGTCGCTTGCACCAGGCTCAGGGAGCCGACTTCTACGCTTCGCTCCGCACCGCTGCCGCGCTAGAGCGCGCGGAAGTGGCCGTTGTGCTTTTCGACGTGACTCAGCCAATCAGCGAGGCGGACATTCGCATCGTCGACATGGCTCTCGAGTCTGGTCGCGCTTTGGTGCTTGCGTTCAATAAGTGGGACGAGCTCGACGACGAACGTCGCCGCTACCTCGAACGCGAAATCGAACAGGATCTTGCGCACGTCGACTGGGCTCCACGAGTGAACATTTCGGCCAAGACCGGACGCCACCTAGAGAAGCTAGTGCCAGCCCTTGAAGTGGCACTGGATTCCTGGGATCAGAGAATTCCTACCGGAAAGCTGAACGCTTTCATCCAGGAATTGTCGATGGAAACCCCGCACCCAGTGCGCGGTGGCAAGCAGCCTCGAATTCTGTTCGCAACCCAAGCTGGTAGCCGACCACCAAAGTTTGTTCTCTTCACCACCGGATTCTTGGATCCGGGATACCGTCGATTCATCCAGCGTCGCCTTCGCGAGACCTACGGGTTCGAAGGTACGCCTATCGAGGTTGGCATGCGTGTTCGAGAGAAGCGCAAGCGCACCTAAACCGATTGGACAAGGGGAGCGAGCAATCGCGTAATATCGGCAACATGGCGGAGCAACTAAACCTGAGCATCAAGCAACAGTTTTTGACTGTGCCCAACCTGCTCAGCATGCTTCGGTTGGCTTTGGTTCCCGTGTTTCTAATTCTTTTAGTCAATGAGCGATTCGTTTTAGCG
Organism: Actinomycetota bacterium; assembly: GCA_041172305.1. Taxonomy (GTDB): domain Bacteria; phylum Actinomycetota; class Actinomycetes; order Actinomycetales; family Microbacteriaceae; genus Rhodoluna. Next base: position 11,233 of record JBEDKF010000097.1, read on the forward strand.
ATTTGCACACTCGCGCTGGCAAGCCTCACAGATTACCTAGATGGCTACCTCGCCCGCCGATGGAATCAAATCACGAGACTTGGGCAGTTACTTGACCCAGCTGCTGACCGGCTCTACATCTTCTCAACCCTCGTGGGGTTGGCTTGGGTGGGCATGGTTCCGTGGTGGATCGTGATTGTCATTTTCTCGAGAGACGCGATGCTTGCGATCGCCTATGTCGTGCTGGCGAATTTTGGCTATGGGCCGCTTCCGGTTCACTACCTGGGCAAGACCGCAACATTTGCATTACTTTATTCTTTCCCGCTGCTCTTGATGGCAAAGATTTGGGTGGAAGCTTCGCCAGTATTGATGCCGTTCGCCTGGGCGTTTGCTCTTTGGGGCGTGGGCCTCTATTGGTGGGCGGGCATTGTCTACATGCGCCAAGTTCGCCAAGTGGTTAAAAACAGCCGTCAGAATTCACTAGGCTAGAACTCTATTTAGGAGCGGGGGAATCATGGATCTTTCGGAGTCAAACCTCGGCGGCATGCCGGACGAGGTTCAATCGACTCTAAGATTCAGCGAAGACCTCCTAGCAGAGCTCGGGTCAGACCTGAGCCGCGATGAGCAGTTGGCCATCGAGGCCCTTCCTTCGGGCAGTGCCCTCCTAATCGTCAAGCGTGGGGCAAACGCGGGAGCACGTTTCTTGCTAGACCAAGACGTCACTACGGTAGGGCGTCACCCGAACGCCGACATTTTCTTGGATGACGTGACTGTTTCACGTCGTCATGCCGAATTCCTACGTGAAGGTAAGAATTTCCTCGTTCGCGATTTGGCTTCTCTTAACGGCACCTATTTCGACGGCCAGAGGATCGAACAGGTTTCGGTGACTGACGGATCGGAAGTTCAGGTTGGTAAGTTCCGGCTGACCTTCTTCGCATCCCGCGCAGATTTGCCGCAGGGAGCCTAATGTCATCGGCAACAGCAGCGAACCTCTTCGAGGCGCGTCAATCAAAACTATTCAACATCGGGCATGTGCTCGCAGAGTTGAATAAAGACTTCGAAGACCTGAGCCCATCCAAGCTTCGCTTCCTCGAGGAGCAGGGTCTTGTCTCGCCGCAGCGAACCGCAGCCGGATATCGCAAATTCACCCAACTCGACATCGACCGAATTCGAATCGTTCTCGAATTGCAGCGCGACCAGTATCTTCCGCTAAAAGTCATCCGCGCTTACCTGGCTGACCTGGATGCGGGCAAGCAGCCGAGCCTACCTTCTGGTGCATCGGTTAACCCGCAACACCTCAAGCAGGCCCGAAACAAAACCTTCACGAAAATCGAGATGATTGCAGAAACCGCGATCACCGACTCGCTCATTAGCGAAGCTCAAGATGTCAACCTGATTGGCTCAGAACCTTTCGAAACCAAAGACGTGGAGATCGCCCGAGCAATCGTTCACCTTCAGCGTTTTGGCATTGCACCGCGTCACCTGCGTGGCCTCAAGGCTTCTGCTGACCGAGAGATCGGCATCATCGAGGGCGTGGTTGCTCCCGTGCTCAGCAAGAATGACACCGCGAATCGTTCGCGCGCCGCGCATTACGCCGCCGAAATTGAAAACCAGTTTGCCAGCATTCGTGCGGAATTGATCCGCAGCGTAATCGGCAAATTCGACGCCTAAAAACCGCGTCAGTTGGCGCGACACGCCGTAACCAGAAATTAACCTTGATAAGTGCTCTGAAGCCACAACAATTAAACCTGTACTTGAACGTTTAAGTTAGCTGGAAGGAGCCGACATGGACACACCTCGTGACGGCGACGAAGCTAGCTACTCTCGCGGCATGTTGTTCACCGATGGCCTGCCATCGAACGACCCTAATGTTGGCTACCGCGGAACATCTGCGGCAACTGCATGCGGCATCACTTACCGCCAGCTCGACTACTGGGACCGCACCGGTCTCGTTCAGCCAAGCGTTCGTGGAGCACACGGCTCAGGTTCGCAAAGACTCTATGCTTTCCGCGACATCCTGGTCCTCAAGCTGGTTAAGCGCCTGCTTGATACCGGTGTCTCGCTTCAGCAGATCCGCATCGCCGTTGACCAACTGCGCGCAGCGGGCATCAACGACCTTGCCTCAATCACTCTGATGTCGGATGGGGCGCGCGTCTACCTGTGCACCACCCAGGATGAAGTGATGGACCTATTGGGTCGAGGGCAGGGTGTTTTCGGAATCGCAATCGGTCGTGTCCTACGCGAAGTTGAGGCCAGCCTGGTCAACATGAAGGAAAGTCACGTTGATGACATGGACGAGCTCGCTGCTCGCCGCCTCAACCGAAAAGCTGTTTAGTTAGCCTCCTAAATCCGTAACCCCGCGTTACATCTATGTTTCCGAGGCCGTCCCGAGTCTTTTACTCGATAGAATTACCTAATGTTCAAGAAGATTCTGGTTGCCAACCGTGGCGAAATTGCTGTTCGTGCCTTTAGAGCTGCCTACGAACTCGGCGCCAAGACCGTCGCAGTTTTCCCTTTTGAGGATCGCAACTCGACTCACCGTCTAAAAGCCGACGAGGCTTACCAGATCGGCGAAATCGGCCACCCGGTTCGGGCTTACCTTGATGTTTCGGAAATCATCCGTGTTGCACTTGAAAGTGGCGCCGACGCGATCTACCCGGGCTACGGATTCCTTTCAGAGAACCCTGAACTCGCCGAAGCCGCTAAGGCGAATGGCATTACATTTATCGGGCCTAGTTCTGACGTCCTTGAGATGGCAGGCAACAAGGTCACCGCAAAAGAATCAGCGATTCGCGCCGGGGTTCCGGTCTTGGCCTCATCACCACAGTCGGCCGACGTGGACGAGCTAATTGCGCACGCAGACAAAATCGGGTTCCCTATTTTCGTCAAGGCCGTTGCCGGTGGTGGCGGCCGTGGAATGCGTCGCGTCGCGGAAGCCAAGGATTTGCGTGCAGCCCTTATCGAAGCTTCACGCGAAGCAGACAGCGCTTTTGGCGACCCACGAGTGTTCCTAGAGCAGGCAGTTCTGCGACCACGACACATCGAAGTTCAGATTCTCGCCGACACCCACGGCAACGTCGTCCACCTGTTTGAGCGCGACTGCTCCATCCAGCGCCGCAACCAGAAGGTTGTTGAAATCGCTCCAGCGCCGCTCATCACCGAAGAGTTGCGTCAGGTTCTCTACCGCGACGCGGTGGCTTTTGCTACCCAAATCGGTTACCAGAACGCCGGCACAGTGGAGTTCTTGATCGACACTGTCGGCCCCAACGCCGGCAAGCACGTGTTCATCGAGATGAACCCGAGAATTCAGGTCGAGCACACCGTCACCGAAGAAATCTCGGATGTCGACCTAGTCCAGAGCCAGATGCGAATTGCTGCGGGGGAGAGCCTGGTTGACCTAGGTCTAACTCAGGACAAGATTCAGATGCACGGTTTTGCAATCCAGTGCCGCATCACGACAGAGGACCCGGCTGCAAACTTCCGCCCTGACACCGGAAAGATCACCACCTATCGTTCGCCTGGTGGCGCCGGCATCCGCCTTGACGGTGGAACGGTTTCGACCGGTGCCGAGGTCAGCCCATACTTCGACTCGATGTTGGTTAAGTTGATCGCAACCGGGCGCGATTTCAAGACCGCCGTCACTCGAGCAAAGCGCGGCTTGGCCGAATTCCGCATCCGCGGCGTTTCTACCAACATCGCTTTCTTGCAGGCTGTTCTCGCGGATGAAATATTTGCAACCGGAGACCTAAGCACCTCGTTCATCGACGAGCACCCAGAACTATTCACGGCTAAGCCTTCGCAGGACCGTGGAACCAAGATCATTTCTTGGCTCGCCGATGTGACCGTGAACCAGCCAAATGGTCCACGCGGTCACCAACTAACCCCGTCTGCCAAGCTGCCAGCCATCGACATCAGTGCGCCGGCTCCTTCGGGTTCGCGTCAGCGCTTGCTTGAACTTGGCCCGGCCGCTTTTGCTAAGGCGCTGCGTGCTCAGACTCAGGTTGCGATCACCGACACAACCTTCCGAGACGCACACCAATCGCTATTGGCCACGCGCGTGCGTGGTCGTGACCTCATCCAGGTTGCCCCGTACGTTTCTCGCTTGACTCCTCAGCTGCTCTCGGTAGAAGCATGGGGTGGTGCAACCTACGATGTTGCACTTAGATTCCTAGGCGAAGATCCGTGGGAGCGTTTGGCTTCGCTGCGCAAGGCAATGCCAAACCTTTGCATTCAGATGCTGCTTCGCGGTCGAAACACCGTTGGCTACACCCCATACCCGACTGAAGTTACCGAAGCATTCGTTGCCGAGGCTGCCGCGACCGGAGTGGACATCTTCCGCATCTTCGACGCATTGAATGACGTTGATCAGATGAAGCCGGCAATCGATGCCGTGTTGAAAACCGGCACCGCGATCGCTGAAGTTGCGCTGTGCTACACGGCTGACCTTCTCGACCCAGAAGAGAAGCTCTACACCCTCGACTACTACCTCAACTTGGCTCAGCAAATTGTCGATGCCGGCGCCCACATCATCGCAATCAAGGACATGGCCGGTTTGCTGCGCCCAGCAGCGGCTGAGAAGCTCGTAACGGCCCTGCGCGAGCGCTTTGACCTTCCAGTGCATCTGCACACGCACGACACCGCTGGCGGTCAGCTAGCGACCCTGATGTCTGCGATTTATGCAGGCGTAGACGCTGTTGATGTTGCAAGTGCTCCGATGGCAGGCACCACCAGCCAGCCTTCTGCTTCGGCTTTGGTGGCGGCTCTTGCGCACACCGACCGAGACAGCGGAATTCCGCTTTCGGCCGTGGCTGAACTCGAGCCATACTGGGAGGCAGTCCGCAAGGTTTACCACCCATTCGAATCCGGGCTTCCCGGCCCAACCGGCCGCGTTTACCACCACGAAATTCCGGGTGGGCAACTATCAAATCTTCGTCAGCAAGCAATTGCACTCGGGCTGGGCGACCAGTTTGAAAAGGTCGAAAACATGTATGCCTCGGCCAACGAAATTCTTGGCCGCCCGACCAAGGTGACTCCGTCTTCAAAGGTGGTTGGAGACCTAGCACTCCACCTGGTTGCGGTCAACGCAGACCCTGCTGACTTCGCTTTGAACCCGCAGAACTATGACGTCCCGGACTCAGTAGTTGGATTTATGGCTGGCGAGCTTGGAGACCTTCCAGGAGGTTGGCCAGAACCATTCCGCACCAAAGTGCTTCAGGGTAAGAACCCAAAGTTCGGCGTAACACCGGTTTCAGCTGAAGATCTCGCCTCATTACTTGGTGCAGATTCTGCAATCCGTCGAGCAACGCTGAACCGCTTGCTTTTCCCCGGCCCAACTGCCGAGTTCTTGAAGTCGCAGGAAACCTACGGCAACCTCGACCAGATCGACACCGTCGATTATCTCTACGGATTAGAGCAGGGCCGCGAGCACGTGGTCGAAATCGCGAAGGGCGTGCGCCTTTACGTTGGCCTAGAGGCCATCGGAACCCCGGATGCCAAGGGTTTCCGAACGGTGATGGCAACTCTCAACGGTCAGTTGCGACCTATCAACGTTCGCGACCGCAAGATCGCCGTCGACACCGTTCAGGCGGAAAAGGCCGATACGGGCAATCTCGGACACGTTGCCGCACCATTCTCGGGTGTCGTCACACTTCAAACCGTTGAAGGGGCGCACGTTGAGGTTGGTCAGCCGATTGCCACAATCGAGGCCATGAAAATGGAAGCAACCATTACCTCGAACATCGCCGGTGTAGTCAGACGACTAGCCATCACCAAGACCCAAGCGGTAGAAGCTGGCGACTTGATTGTGGTTGTCGTCCCGGAATAAGAACTAAGTCGTTTAGATGCCGTTCAGGTAGACTTGAGCGGCATCTAAACGTTCCTGCGAACATTCGCACACGCATGCAAGGCAACGAGACAAAGGAGATCGGTTTGGCTATTTGGGGTAAGAAACCAGAAGATGAGTCAACTGACTTTTTAGCACCGCGACCAGCAACCGATGTAACGGTTGAGAAGAGCCACTCGCTGGCTGAAGTCGCCGTGGATGCTGGCGCCGTAGACGTGACCCCGAGCACATCTTCGATCGAAATCATCGCTGAAGAACCTCGATTCCAGCCACAGCCTGAGACCTCGCTAGAGCCGCTTCGACGCAGCAACTATTCACGTCGCGACAGCCTACGAGGCGAGAGCTTTGACCAGCCGGAGCCGGCCGCCATGCTCACCGCAGACCGCCTAATCGATGTGTCAGCTCGCAACCGCCCGGCTCCAGAGTCTGGTTTCCGTCGTTTCCTCTACTTCCTATCACTCAAGACCGTCAACCTGGGCGACTCGTTGAAGGTTCGAGAGCAGAAGGCTATCGACGCACGTATCGGTGCGCCTCTTGACGGCGGGGCAAAGTTCCTTCCGGTGCTTACTCGCAAGGGTGGTGTTGGCAAGACCACCGTCAGCACCCTGCTAGGCATGGCACTCTCACTGTCGCGTGAGGACCGCATCATTGCAATCGACGCAAACCCGGACCGCGGCACCCTAGCCGAGCGCGTCAGCAAGTCGACTCGCTTCACCGTGCGTGACGTTGTCAACCGTGCGGCGGCCATCGACGGCTTCACCGACTTCTCAACGATGGTTTCCCGAGATGTAACCAGACTCGATGTCCTTGCTTCTGACAGCGACCCGATGCTCTCTGAGGCATTCGACGAGGGTGACTACAACGTTGTTGCCGACATGGCTGCCCGTTACTACTCAATCGTGCTAACCGACTGCGGAACCGGCATTGTGCACTCTGTGATGCGCCCGACGCTTCAGCGAGCGAACGGATTGGTCATCGTTTCAGGCGGTTCGGTAGACGAGGCTCGACTTGCATCGGAAACCTTGACCTGGCTAGAGGCGAATGGTTATGGCGACCTCGTTCGCAACTCAATCGTTGCCCTAAACACTGCAACTCAGGCGACCCAGCTGGTAAAGCTTGACGAGATTGAACAGCACTTCAAGACCCGTGTTCGCCACGTGGTGCGCATCCCTTATGACCCAGCTCTGGCCGCCGGTTCGGTAATCAAGTTCAAGGACCTACGCAAGGGAACCCGCGACGCAGCACGTGAGCTGGCTGCGCTGGTTGTCGACGGTCTAAACAGCCCGCTATAGGTCAATGACGGTCCGTGAAATTCGCCTTTACGGCGACCCGGTTTTGCGCACAGTTTGTGATCCAGTGATCGTGGTCGACGACAAGGTACGAAGCCTGATCCAAGACCTGATTGACACCACGACTTTGCCTGGTCGCGCCGGTGTGGCCGCACCGCAAATCGGTGTGGGCCTTCGAGCCTTCAGCTACAACATCGATGGGAAAATCGGTTACCTGATTAACCCGGAGATCGTGGAGCTCGGCGGCGAAAAGCGCCTGGTGGACGAAGGCTGCCTTTCGGTGCCTGGCCTCTGGCACAAGACCCCTAGATTCGAAACCGCGCGCGCAAAGGGCATAGACCTAGACGGTAACACGGTCGAAATTGCTGGCAGTGGCCTAATGGCGCAGGCAATCCAGCACGAGTGCGACCACCTTGACGGAATGGTTTACCTAGGCCGGCTCGAAGGAGACGAGCGAAAGCAGGCTATGAAAAACCTGCGAGACACCGATTGGTTCTTGAACTAAGCGTTGTCTTGTGAGGTCGGAGCCGAACCATAAAGTTCGGTGATTACCGGCCCGAAATCTCGCATCACGGCTTCACGCTTGATTTTCAAGGATGGAGTCAGGTGCCCTGACTCCTCGGTGAGCTCTTGGTCGACAATCGCAAACTTTCGAATTGATTCGGCGCGAGAGAAGTTCTTGTTCACTCGATCAATGGCTTTTTGAATCTCGGCCAGAACAATTGGTGACTTAGCCGCTTGAGCCAGAGACATTGTCTTGTCAGCGCCATTGTTTGCGAGCCAGATAGGCAACATTTCGGGATCGAGGGAGATGATGGCCGCAACAAACGGACGCTGGTCTCCAATGACTACAGCCTGCCCGACAATCGGCACGGCGCGCAGCGGGTCTTCTAGGGGAGCCGGGGCAACGTTCTTGCCGCCTGCGGTGACCAAGAGCTCTTTCTTGCGACCGGTGATGCTCAAGAAGCCATCCTCGTCTAGCTCACCGATGTCGCCGGTCTTGAACCATTCGCCTTCCATCGCCGCTGCAGTCGCGGTCGGGTTTCTCCAGTAGCCCCGAAGAATGTTGTTTCCGCGAAGCCAAATTTCACCGTCATCGGCGATCTTGATTCCGGTGCCAGGCAGAACTCGACCCACTTTGCCAATCTTTAGAGAATCTGGGCGACCAATCATGGCAGGCGCAGTGGTCTCCGTCAGTCCGTAACCCTCGAGCACAATCAAGCCGATAGCGCGATAGAAGTGGCCCAGGCGAGCGCCTAGGGGAGCGCCGCCGGAAACTGCGTACTGGACGCGCCCGCCCATAGCGGCGCGAAGCTTTTTGTAGACAAGCACGTCGAAGAGCTTGTGGCGCAACTTTTGGGCAAGAGTCGGGCCCTCGGCGGTGTCAAGCGCACGCGAGTACGCAATCGCGCTGTAGGCAGCGGTGCGGAAAATCTTGCCCTTACCAGCGGCTTCTGCCTTTTGCTCGGCAGAGTTATAGACCTTCTCGAAGACTCGCGGGACGGCAAGGAGGAACGTCGGGTGGAACGAGGCCATAGCCGGTCCAACATTTTTTGAATCTGGTTGGTGGCCAACAATCACACCGCCGTGAATGCAGAGCACTTCGATGAAACGCGCGAATACGTGAGCCAGAGGCAGGAAGAGGAGGGTGCTAGCGCCTTCAGCGACCACTTGTGGGAGTTCTAGGGTCGCGTTCTTGCTCAATTCGACGAAACCACGATGAGTTAGCTCACAACCCTTCGGCTGGCCGGTGGTGCCTGAAGTGTAGATGATGGTGGCTAGGTCGCGAAGTTTCGCAGACTTTCGTTTCGCCTCGATTGTCTCGTCGGTGATGTCACGCCCGACCTTGGTGAGCTGGTCAAGTGCGTCAGATTCGATTTTCCAAACGTTACGCACCAGGGGAGCGCCCGCCTTGATTTGGCCGAATCGGTCGAGGTGTTCTTCGTTTTCGACGAAAAGAGCAACTGCGTCGGAGTCAGACAAGATCCATTCCATCTGGGATGGAGCAGAGCTTTCATAGATAGGTACCGAAACGGCGCCGGCATACCAAATAGCAAAGTCGATTAGGGTCCACTCGAAACGAGTTCGACTCATGATGGCAACGGCTTGACCAGGTTGGATTCCTGCGGCCACCAGCCCCTTTGCAAGGGCAATGACCTTTGAGCGGAAGTCTTTGGCGCTGAGTTCCTTCCAAACACCTTCGGCGGTCTCGATCGAGAAAAGAGACAAGTCTGGGGTCTTGGCGACACGCACCTCAAGGAGGTCGGTGATGTTTTCCGTTTCTGAAGAAACGATAAGCGGTTCGATGTCGTACGACTTCATTGTCACTCCTAGGCAGACTTCGTTTCCACAACTCTAGCGGTCTTGAGTCACTAAACTTTGTCTAGCGAAAGCAACTTTTTTATCGAGTTAGAGGTTATGCATGTACGCCATCGGAATCGACATTGGTGGAACCAAGATCGCTGGCGCGTTAGTCGATGCCCAAGGCGCAATCGTGCTCGAAGAACGTGTGCCTTCGCCGGCTGGCGACCCTGAAGCGATGGTGGATGCCGTAGTCGGATTGATTCAGAGGCTTTCTGCCAATCACGAGGTCATTGGCGCGGGTGTCGCGGCAGCTGGATTCATCGATGCTGATCAATCCACAATCATTTACGCTCCAAACATCAGCTGGCGAAATGAGCCATTTAAGGCGAAGTTGGAGGCCAAGCTAGACATCCCAGTGATCATCGAAAACGATGCCAACGCTGCCGGTTGGGCTGAATACCGATACGGTGCCGGGCGCGGCTCTAAGCACATGGTCATGTTGACAATCGGAACCGGCGTCGGTGGCGCGGTCATCGCTGATTCACACATGTTGCGAGGCGGTTTTGGAATCGCCGGCGAACTCGGTCACATTCGCGTTGTGCCTGATGGTTTGCTTTGCGGCTGCGGCCAGCACGGATGTCTCGAATCGTATGCCTCAGGGTCCGCTCTATTGCGCTCGGCTAAGGCACTTGCTGCTTCAAGTGATCCGGCCGGGCAGCGCCTTCGCGAGATCGAAGCCGAGGCCGGCCAGCTCACCGGCCTAGAGGTTTACAAAGCCATCCTTGAGAACGACGAGGGTGCACTGAGTGTTCTTCGAGAGCTCGGTTCATGGCTGGGGCAGGCAATCGGAAGCCTGGTCGCGGTGCTTGACCCTGAAGTGGTTGTTATCGGCGGAGGCGTAAGCGCAGCCGGTGATTTGCTGCTTGACCCAATTCGTGAGGCCTACCTAGCGCACCTGCCGGCAAAGGGATACCGACCTGAGCTAAAGATCATTGCTGCAGAGTTTGTAAATGACGCCGGAGTCGTAGGAGCCGCCGACCTCGTTCGGGTCGCTATGCGCGACCGATAAACTATAAGTTCTAGTCAAATCACCGGAGGGAGGCGTCATGGCTTATTTCATCTTGAAGACCTTCGTGCTCGGCCCCCTTTTGCGCGTGCTTTTCCGCCCTTGGGTTCGAGGCCTTGAAAACATCCCATCCACGGGCGCAGCCATCCTGGCTAGCAACCACCTGTCATTCTCAGATTCGATCTTTCTCCCGTTGATGAGCCGCCGCCCGGTGGTTTTCCTCGCAAAAAGCGAGTACTTCACGGGCAAAGGCGTCAAGGGCGCACTGACCCGATGGTTCTTTAAAGCCACCGGCCAGCTCCCAATTGACCGTTCCGGCGGAAAAGCTTCTGAGGCTTCTCTTAACACCGGCCTCGGAGTCTTAGGGCAGGGCCAGGTTCTTGGAATTTACCCTGAGGGCACTCGAAGCCCAGACGGAAGGCTCTACCGCGGCCGCACCGGCATCGCACGCATGGTGCTGGAGGCAAAGGTTCCGGTTCTTCCCGTTGCAATGATCGATACCGAAAAGGTTCAGCCGATTGGCCAGAAGATGCCGAAGATTCGGCGCATCGGAATCATTGTCGGCGAACCGCTCGACTTCTCGCGATTTGACGGTATGGAGGGCGATCGAATCGTCCTTCGTGCAGTCACCGACGAGATCATGTACGAGCTCAAGCAGTTGAGCGGTCAAGAATACGTGGATGCTTACGCATCATCGGTCAAAGAAAAACGCGCTCGCCTAGCTCGCTAGGGGAGACAGGTAGGAAATCAAAATGAACGAACCAGTTGTTAGTGCAGACCCGAACGTTATCGCCGGGCTCGACAACTATTTGAACCTGCCTGCAAAGCAGCAGCCGACCTGGCCTGACGCCGATAAGGTTGCCCAGGTTCGCGCCGAGCTGGCCATCCAGCCGCCGCTTGTGTTCGCCGGCGAAGTGGATATCTTGCGTTCGAGACTCGCCGATGCAGCCGCTGGTAAGGCGTTCTTGCTTCAGGGAGGCGACTGTGCCGAGACTTTCGCCGACGCTACTGCCGACCGCATCCGCAACCGAGTAAAGACCCTTCTGCAGATGGCAGTGGTCCTGACCTACGGAGCTTCGATGCCGGTCATCAAAATGGGTCGCATGGCGGGGCAGTTTGCCAAGCCGCGTTCGAGTGACATGGAGACGCGCGGTGACGTGACTCTTCCGGCTTACCGTGGAGACATCGTCAACGGTTACGACTTCACCGAAGAGGCACGCCTGCCAGACCCGAACCGCATGCTGAAGGCCTACCACACCAGTGCCTCGACTTTGAACCTCATCCGTGCATTCACTCAAGGTGGCTTCGCCGACCTGCGTTCGGTGCACGAATGGAACCGCGGATTCGCTGACAACCCAGCCAACGCTCGCTACCAGTCGCTTGCGCAAGAGATCGATCGCGCCATCAAGTTCATGGCGGCGTGCGGCGCAGACTTCAACGAACTCCGCACCACCGAGTTCTACACGAGCCACGAGGGTCTTCTGCTGGACTACGAGCGCCCATTGACGCGCATTGATTCGCGCACCGGCAACCCATACTTGACCTCTGGTCACTTCATCTGGATTGGTGAGCGCACCCGTCAGATGGATCACGCTCACGTGGACTACCTATCGCGCGTGCGCAACCCGATTGGCGTCAAGCTCGGCCCGACCACTCAGGTGGAGGATGTTGTCGAACTTATCGAAAAGCTTGACCCAAACCGCGAGCCGGGGCGCTTGACCTTCATCACCCGTATGGGAGCCGGAAAGATCCGCGAGGAACTTCCGAAGCTGGTTGAGGCTGTTCGCGATTCTGAGGCTAACCCGCTTTGGATCACCGACCCAATGCACGGCAATGGCATCACCACCAAGAATGGCTACAAGTCGCGTCGCTTCGACGACGTCATGGATGAGGTCCGTGGATTCTTCGAGGTTCACAAAGCCGCCGGAACCTTCCCGGGCGGAGTTCACGTGGAGCTAACTGGCGACGATGTCGCAGAGTGCCTGGGTGGTTCTGACCTGATCGATGAAGCCGCACTTGAGGAGCGCTACGAGTCTTTGTGCGACCCCCGTTTGAACCACATGCAGTCACTCGAACTTGCATTCCTGGTTTCAGAGCAGCTTTCTCAGCGCTGAGTCAAGACTCAAAAAGGGCGTCCCCGGAAGGGCGCCCTTTTTCTTTGCGTTGAGTTACTTGGTCGAAATGGTGACAGAGTTGCCAGCCTTGAGCTTGGCGCCCACGGCCTCGCTGCTTCTCTTAACTTTGACTATGCCCCATTTGCTCTTAAGTTGGTCGGTGTTGACGATCACCGTCAGCCCCGCGCTCTCCAAGAGTGCCTTAGCGGCCAGCACAGTCTCGCCAACAACCTTGGGCATGATCACGAGGTTTGGCCCTTTAGAGATCAAGAGTTTTACTGTGCCGCCGGCACCGAGTGGCTTCGTCTGTGGGACGAGCCCGATCGCTTTGCCCGGCGCTACGGTGTCGCTGAATTCCTGCTTTATCTCAGAGATCTTCAAACCGGTCGCCTCGATTGCGGAGACTGCGAATGCCTGATCGATACCAGAGACCATAGGTATTTGGCCGAGCGAGACACTCAAATCAATTGCGCTACCCTCTGGAATCGGTACGCCGTCAGAACCGAGATACTCATAGACCTGGCCGATGGAGTTCACATCAAACCACGAATTGACCGCGCCCAATTTGAAGCCTGCCCCGAGCAGCTTGGCTGTAGCCTCGGCGACGTTCAAACCTTTTAGCGACGGCGCAGCGATTAGCTTCGGTCCGAGCGAGACGACGAGCTTTAGGTCAGCGCCCTTGGCTAGGTAAGCACCGGCCGCCGGTTCCGTTCTAATCACCAACCCCTTGCTCACGGTCGTGCTGTTTTCCTTAACAACGGTCATTTTTGGAGCCAAAACGGCCAAAGCCGACTGGGCAGAGGCTACCGTTCGGCTGGTCAGAGTAGGAATCACGGCTAGCGCACCTGGGCCACTGCCGAACCACCAGCCCGCGCCGCTGCCGGCAAGAACCGCAATAAGGGTCCACACAGTCAATTTGAGGCCCAAACGACGCTGCCCGGTGATTGAACTTTCATCCGTAACGGCAGAGACAAGAGGAGACAATACCTGAGTAGCGGAGGTGTCGAAGATTGTTTCGGTTGCCTGCGAGACAGGCTGAATTACTGCCGTGGCGTTCGTGTCTTCGAGGTTGAAGTCCATCACGCGGGTTCGGTCGGTCTTGCCAGTCTTGAGTTCGGAGATGAGGGCGTTGACCTTTGCCAGCATTTCGCCCGCATCCGCCGGCCTACCGTCGGGGAGCTTCGCGGTTGACCAGGCAACCAGTTTGTCCAACGAAGCCGGCGTCTCGGGCGCTAGAGCCGATGGGGCAGGGACGGTCGAGTTTGCATGCTGGTAAGCAATTTGGACGGCTTGTTCGCCTTGGAAAGGTTGCTTTCCAGTTAGCAGCTCATACAAGAGAATTCCCGCGGCATAGACGTCGCTTCTGGCATCGGCAAGGCCTCGCGTGACCAACTCGGGCGAGAGGTAGGCAATCGTGCCGACCAAATCGCCGGTCGAAGTGTGCGCCGAAATCGCCCGTGCAAGACCGAAATCACCCAGCTTAATCCGGCCGTCGTCTGCGAGCAGGACATTGTCTGGCTTCAGATCGCGATGAAGAATTCCAGCCCGGTGAGCGGCGGCCAATCCAGCAAGCACTTGGGCGAGCATCTCTAGAGCTCTTATGGCGGGCAGCGGCCCGTACTCGTTTAGAGCATCGCGAAGGGTTATACCTGGCACATACTCCATGACCAGATATGTTGTGCTGCCTTCGGTGCCCTGATCGAAAACGTTTACCAGATTCGGGTGCGAAAGTTTGGCGGCGGTTTTTGCTTCAACGACAAATTTCTCTTGGAAGTTTTGGTCATTTGCAAGGTGTGGGTGAATCACCTTGATTGCCACTTGGCGGTCGAGTCGCTGATCGGTTGCCAGATATACGGTGGCCATTCCGCCGCTGGCCACAAGGCTCTCTACGCGGTATCGATTGCCTACCAGTTGGCCAATGAGATTAGACATTTGCCACTGATCGCTTCATGTAAATATCGTGCCACAGTCGCAGTTTGTTTAGGCTCAGGCTCAAAGGTGTGGCAATCTTGACGGGTGAGTGATGTATTAGCCTCTGTGGCCTCTTGGATAACCGTTCCCGACGCAGCCGAAATTTTGGGCGTGCCACTAGGTCGCGTTCGTCGCTATATCGAGGAGCACCACCTAGTTGCGGTGAAACGCGACGGTGTGGTCAGCATCCCTGCAGAAACCATCGTTGATGGTGAACCGCTTGCGAGTCTGCACGGAACCATCATTGTCTTGCTGGATTCGGGTTATTCGCTTGATGCAGCAGTCGAGTGGCTCTACACCCACGATGACCAGCTGCCAGGCACCCCGATGGAGTTCCTGCTGAAGGGGCACAAGTCAGCCGTTCGTCGTCTAGCTATGGTGCAAGCTCTCTAAGCTTCGCGGTTAATTACCTTTAGAGCCAGCGCTTTCAGCTGCTCTTTGGCCCTTGGGTCAATGTCCAAACTCTCGAGCGCATTCAGGCTCTCGTCAGCAAGCTCTTCCATCATTCGCTCAGTCTTGGCGCGCGCGCCCGACTCGGTAATGGTCTGTTGCATGAATGCAATTTGCTCGGGTTCGAGGTCGCGGCTGGTGAGCAACTCTTCAAAAATTCGACCGATCGATGGTGTGAGTGCCTGCAGTGTGAGAGCAACCAGGACAGTCCGCTTGCCCTCGCGCAAGTCATCGCCCGCAGGCTTCCCGGTGACAGCTGGGTCGCCGAAGACGCCAAGTATGTCGTCTCGCAATTGGAACGCCATGCCGAGGGGAATGCCAAATGCCGACAACCCTCTGAGCAGGCCAGGCTCGGCTCCCGCGAATGCGGCTCCGATCAACAGTGGCGCTTCAATGCTGTACTTGGCCGTCTTATAAAGCATCACGCGGTTAGCGCGACCGAACGCCTCTTCGACCGCGCGGGTTGACGCTGAATTCTCTTCCAAGACGTCTAGGTATTGGCCGGCCATGACCTCGACGCGCATCTTGCTGAACTCATTGCGGCATGCGGTTTCGATTGAAGAGTTAGGTGCCGCTAAGAGCGAATTGCCAAAGATTTCGCTGCTCCATCCGAGCATTAGGTCACCGACCAAAACCGAGCCCGCAACACCGAACCGCTCGGCGCTACCTGCCCAGCCTGACGCTGAGTGGAGCGCTTCGAAACGCTTGTGCACAGCAGGAGCGCCTCTTCTGGTATCCGACTGATCGAGCAGGTCGTCGTGAACGAGTGCGGCTGCATGGAACATTTCTAATGCGGCGGTGATTCCAACCATGGCGGCAGCCGAGGCTTGTCTTTCGACCTCGTTTTGGCGAACCGGGGCTGTGGTTAGAGCTCCAACCCAAGACCAGTAGCAAAACAGTGCACGGAAACGCTTGCCCCCGGCCAGGAGGCTCTGGGTGTAGTCAATTACGGGAACTAAATCGGGGGAGATGCTCGAAAAGTCTGCTCTGCGGGAAACGCAAAAATCGTCTAGGTTTTCTTGGATTAGCTGAAGTAAAGTGCCGGATTCATTCACAGGAATAGCCTAGCCCTCCGACTCGTTTACATAAGAGCATCAGACGCGTAGTCTAGAAGTTGACGAGGGAGGACGACATGGCACTTTCAGAGAGGGAACAGCGCTTGCTTGATGAGCTAGAGCGTGGTTTCTATGAGTCGGACCCGAACCTCGCAAACAAGATCAGCAGCTCGGGCACCCGCAGCCCGGCCAGGTTAATTGCCGGCTTGGTTATCGGTCTAATCGGAATTTCCCTGATCGTCTTTGCCGTGGTGATTCAGGTTGCCTACTTTGGTGTTTTCGCCTTCATCGTGATGCTGGCTGGGTTGGTCGTCGCTAGTTCAAACCTGACCCCGGCAAAGCCAGGCAGTCAGCGTGCAAAATCGAACGAAAAGAAACCGGCAAGAAACGTCTTCGAAGAGCGTTGGAATCGTCGCCAGGGCGAATAGTTCAACCAAGCCCCACACATAACCCTCGAACCAAGGTTCGGGGGTCTTTTTTTGTCGAAATTAGACCCATTTACATCCATTTCCCTCCACTTGTTATATCCCTGTTATTTATTGGAAATTACGACACGCGGAAGGCGAATATTCGGTAAAAATATTAGGTTTGTGGCAGAAAGTGGGGTAAAGTGGAGTAAAGCGGAATTTCAAAGATGAGAAAGGGGGAAACGATGCTTCTAGGCCAGCACTCACCAAAGTTGGATGAAAAGGGGCGCGTCATTCTCCCTGCCAAATTCCGCGAAGAGCTCCAGGGCGGCCTCGTGATCACCCGAGGCCAGGACCGATGCCTTTTTGTTTTCAGCGCAGCCGAGTTCGCTCTTGTCAATGACAAGATCCGCCAAGCCCCGGTCACTAACGCCGAAGCTCGCAATTACCTCCGCGTTTTCCTATCGGGCGCCTCAGATGAGCAGCCTGATAAGCAGGGTCGCGTGACCATCCCGGCAACCCTGCGCCAGTATGCGGGTCTAGACAAAGATCTTGTCGTCATCGGTGTTGGCAACCGTGCCGAAATCTGGGACGCAAAGGCCTGGAACGACTTCCTAAACAGCCACGAAGCCTCATTCTCGAATGTTTCCGAGGAGGTGATTCCGGGACTCTTCTAGCCTGTTGCTAGATCTCCACCCGTTCATACCCGCTAAAAACCAAGCTGGCGGCGAATGGATGGGGTTCTAGACACAGGAACTTCCGGATAAATAATGTCGAAGAAGATTTCTGAACTCCACGCCCCAGTCACCCTCGAGCGCACTATCGAGCTACTTGCTCCAGCACTCGAGGTCGATGGGGCGGTTTTCGTGGATGGCACCTTGGGCCTTGGTGGCCACAGCGAAGCTTTCCTCGAGCGATTCCCAAACCTAACGTTGGTTGGCATCGACCGCGACACCACAGCGCTTGCCCTAGCCGGAGAGCGCTTGGCTCGATTCAGCGACCGCACCCACCTGGTTCACGCTGTCTACGAAGAAATCGAAGACGTCCTTGATGAATTGGACATCGACGCAGTTCACGGCATCCTTCTAGATCTTGGCGTTTCTTCAATGCAGCTCGATGAAGCCGATCGCGGATTTGCCTACTCATACGAAGCTCCTCTAGACATGCGCATGGATGCCACTCAGGGCAAGACCGCCGCCGACATCGTGAATTCTTACTCGGAGCAGGACCTAGCCCGCATCTTCAAGGAATTCGGCGAAGAGCGCTACGCCAAGGGAGTTGCCAAGGCCGTTGTTGAAGCTCGCAAGACCACACCATTCACCACCAGCACCCAGTTGGCTGGGCTAATCGCCAAGGTCATCCCATTCATCCCTGGAAAGAGCACCGGACACCCGGCCAAGCGAGTTTTCCAGGCGCTACGCATCGAGGTGAATGGTGAGCTTGAGGTTCTAGCCCGCACCATGCCAGCCTCTATCCGCTCACTAGCAGTTGGCGGCCGAATCGTTGTCTTGTCATACCACTCGCTCGAAGACCGAATCGTAAAGCAGGCGCTCGTTGCTGCTGCTAACTCATCGGCTCCTCTCGAGCTTCCTTTCGAACTTCCTGAGCACGCTCCAACCCTTCGCCTGCTGGTCAAGGGTGCCGAAGCGGCTACCGCAGAAGAAATTGCAATCAACCCACGAGCCGCTTCGGTGCGACTACGTGCGGCAGAAAAGATCCGGAGAGCAGCATGAGCGCCATTCGCTTGACCCAGCCACAGAGAAACTCACGTCAACTTCCGGCACGAGCAAGTCTTCGTTCGATCAACCTTTCAGGCCTTGCTAGCTCGCCTTCGAGCCGTGTCGTGGTCGCCACCATCACTCTTGGTGCAATCGGTATCGCCATCCTTCAGCTTTTGTTGCACATTGCAACCTCTAGCTCGGTTTACGAGCTGTCTCACCTACAAACCGAGAAGCGAGAACTCACCACGACCACCCAGATTCTTGGTCAACAGGTTGATTCATTGGCATCTCAGCAAAACCTTGCGAACGCCGCACAGAAACTCGGCATGATCTCAAACGCCAACCCGGTTTTCTTGCGTTTGGCCGACGAGAAGGTTTTCGGTAAGCCTAAGGCTGCTCTGACCGCAGACGGTCGAGTATCTCGCAACCTTGTTCCTAACTCGGCCATGATTCGCTCTTCGGTTCTCGCTGTATCAACGACTGAAGCCGCAACTGGCCTTGCCGCGGTCGAAACAATCGGCGCTAACCCACAGGCTGCTGGCTTTGTTGCTGTGAAGCCGAATGTCGCTAACGGTTCTTCAGCGGTTAGTTCGGTAGTTTCGAACAGTGGCGGCATCCCAGCGTCACCTACTCACTAGTTCAAGGCAGGTCGGCAGATGACATATCTGAGACCCGGCGACCCAAAGCGCAGACTCCGGATACTCCAAATTGGCGTTATCGTCTTGGCTGTCATCTTCGGCGGGCGACTAGTCGATCTTCAGGTCTTTCAGGCTGAGGCAATCAACGCCAAGTCTTACTCGAACCGTGCCGTTTCACGCACCCTTCCATCGCTAAGAGGCGACATCACCGATGGAACCGGAGCAGTCCTGGCGCACACGGTATTCAAGTACGACGTCAACGCCGCCCCAGACATCGTCGCTCCGTTCAACCGAAAGGTTAACGGACAGGAACTCCTAGTCAGTGTCGAACAGGCGGCTACCGAATTGGCCTCGCTTGTTAGTCAGACGCAGCCGGAGGTTTTGGCAAAGCTCATCGGCACGGGCAAGTATTCGCAGGTTGCCAAGGCCGTGGACGCGGTGGTCTATCGCCAAATCAAGGCCCTAGACATACCTTGGCTGTTTTATGACCCGCGCCCTGCGCGAATCTATCCAAATGGCGCTGTTGCCGGAGGCATCCTTGGGTTCCTTGACCCGGATGGCAAACCGCTCGAAGGCATCGAAGTTGCCCAAAATGCCTGTCTAGCCGGAAAAGACGGCGA
>JBEDKF010000098.1:0-6404 GCA_041172305.1 Actinomycetota bacterium
CGGCTGGGGAATGATTCCCGTGAACGCGACCATCGGGCACATCGAGTTCAAGACTTCCATGTTCGCTAAGAACGGCACCTATGTGCTGCCAATCAAAAACGTGGTCCGACTGCCCCTCAAGCTAGAAGCAGGGCAAACCGTCGAGGTGTCGATGGACCTCGGCGCATAGAAGCACTATGTTCTGATCTGGCCGAACCCAAGCGCCTTGAGGTCAAGTCTTGCCGTTAGAGCCATGTGTGGAACGGTGAGTGCCCAGATGACCACCAAGAGGTACCAAAGAAAATCGGCACCAAAATTCAGCCCGTTGAACGCGACTAGAATCCCTGCACCTACGAGCACGATGACTAGGGCAGGTAATCCGGGCAAGACCGCCATCCAGAACGCATTTGCAGGCCGATTCTCTTCGTGCGCGGTTTGGGAGCTCTTGAGCTCGAGGCTCAATCGACCGGTGTGACGAAGTGCATGCCAAAAACCAAAGTAGAACGCAAAGGCAACCAGTGGTGGCGCTGCAAGAGCCAGCAGCAGAAGCAGAAGCAGGTCTAATGCTTGAGACTTGGCGCCGCGAATCAGCAGAAAAGCCGTTGCGGTTAGGTTCAATCCGACGAAAGCAACATAAAGAGTTGGCGCGAGTGTGGTCGCCCAGCCCACCAGGTTCGGGTTGACGAGAAGCAATGCCTGCTGCGATTGTTCGCTGACCAACGGGATGCCAACCGGAGTGAACCCGGCGGCCAGGGCATAGAGGATTTTGGGAAAACCTTTGCCGGCGGCTCGAGAGTCGAGTTCAGATAGAAAAGCCGCATCGCCAAAACCGAAGTGCAGAGCGCTCATAAGAACTACCAGTTGAAAACCGAGCACGTTCTGCACCAATAGAAACCAGATCGCGAGTGCTGTGACGGCGAGATAGGCGAGCATAAAAACAGCCATTTTGAGGCTGGCCATTTTTGGAACGGTAACAGCGTGATCCATGGCCCCGTGAGGGATTCCAATCACCAAAGCGACTACAGCCAGAGCGACCTGCCAACTGATTTCCCCCGGGAAAAGAAACGCAACCGGGATTGAAATAAAAGCGCCGGCAACTGTGCTTACTCTGGAGATTGCTCGAAGACGAGCAAGAAGGCGAAGCTCAGAACCGAACATGGTGCGAGTCTAACCCCTAAGGAGATCTGATTTTCGGTCACTGGTCTTACCTTGCGATGCTGGCATTTGTAGTCGTTGCATCATGGGGGCTCGAGTTCGCTTTTCGAATCCGGGTTCTCCGTTCGCCCAAGCGTCTTCTCAAGACTCTGGCTTTTGTCATTCCACCTTTTATCCTCTGGGATTGGTATGCAATCACTCGAGGCCACTGGCATTTCGCCAAGAATCTCACCTCAGGCATAATCGGCCCCTTTGGCATTCCGCTCGAGGAATACCTTTTCTTTGTGGTCATCCCTGTCGCCGCCATCCTGACCTTCGAAGGCGTCAGCGTTGTGCTCAATTTCGTGAAACGAAGGATTAGCCAACGGGGAGTTCGAGCATGACCTACACGGCGCTAGCCATTCTGGCCGTGCTGGCTGTTTTGGCCGCCGAGATCTTCTTGATTAAGTCTCAACTTTTAAGAAAACCAGCGTTTTACTTCGGCTATGCCATCGTGCTGTTCTTTCAACTGCTCACCAATGGTTACCTGACAAAACTGGGCATTGTTCTGTACGACCCGGGTGCGATTATCGGAACCCGAATCGCCTATGCGCCGGTCGAAGACCTGCTGTTTGGTTTCTCGCTGGTTTTCGTGACGATGGCGACCTGGCTGCGGCTCTCAAAAACCTCTAAAGGTTAGTCAATGCTCCGACGCCATGCGCTGAACGACTGAACGTTCTTGGCGTGTGGGGTTCGCAACCACGGATACGGGTGCACCTCAGCCAGGTTCTGAAACTTGGCAAAACTAGGCACCGGAGCGTAAGTGACGGCTACGTCATTCTGGCTTCCATACTCGTATGGATTCCCGAGCAAGACGGTTAGGTCGCGCCGAGAACTAAGGTCCTGCAGAGTTTCGAGGTAGAAGTGCAATCGCTTGGCCGACAGTTGCAGCTTGGCGAGCGCTTCGCGATTGAATACGAAAACAACTGGCAGGTCAGGGTTAGCCACCAAAGCCGGGTCTGCATCGCCCA
The DNA here is from genome assembly GCA_041172305.1 of Actinomycetota bacterium. Classification (GTDB taxonomy): domain Bacteria; phylum Actinomycetota; class Actinomycetes; order Actinomycetales; family Microbacteriaceae; genus Rhodoluna. The sequence continues at coordinate 2,145 of JBEDKF010000098.1, forward strand.
AAGAGTCGATGCTTAGCAGCACTGCCTTCGCATTACGCCGTTTTTCCGGAGTCACCGGGCCGATTGTGGCCTCAAGGTTAGGGTCCGAATCGAGCAGGTCTAGTTTCGCTGCGCGAGGCAACTCGACTTCTGCCGGGAAGTTCTCGATTGGGCAGCGCTTCTTTAGCGCACACTTGAAGCAGGTTCCCGCCGCACGTTTTTCGACCTGCCATCGGGCGAACCCGTAGGGCTTGCCACCTGAGCCAACAGTCCATTGCCATCCCAAAAGGTTTGCTGCTCGAGAACCATCCAAAAGGTTTTGATACATGCGTTCTTGGCCGTGTAGCCAGCCCTTGCCGTTGCGAACTGTCCAATGCGAGGCCAACCACATGCGAGTTTGGTTTACCAACCAGCCATCTTCTTCAAGTTCGCCTAGGACCAAATCGATGCAGGCCATGTCTCGGTTCCAACCATCGCCCTGAGCATCGCGGATTTGCTCGAATCTCAGGTTTTCGAAGAAGTTCACACCGATGCGAGCGTAAAGATGGCGCGCATATTCCTGCCAAAGCAGTTCGTCTCTAAACTTTTCGCGATCATTGGCTGGTGCATCTGCCACCGCATCCCAGACCTCTTGAAGAGTTAGGAGATTGTGTCGAATATATGGGGAGAGCACTGTTGCTCCGCGACGACTAACCGGCAGAACCTCGGAGCGGTCAGATGCATATCGGCGAATGTCGAGTGCGGCCAACGCGCGGTTCGCGGCGGTTTGACCGCCTCGGATGGAGCTCTTGCCGCCGCCGGAGTGCAAACCCTCGAAGTGATTTTCAATAATCAGTTCTGTGCTCGCGGCAAGGTCGATTGTCTCCATCACGCGTGTAACAACCGGCCACCGCTGGGCCTTATTCCGCGGGAGCGCTCCTGCGCGCCTAAACGCCAGCCATAGCCAGACTGACCTGGTTGCCCCAAGGGTCATCCAGGCGAATCGCTTCACCGTCGTGGCGAATCGAAACCTTGGCTGACTTCAAACGTTCTTCGGCGGCACCCAACGCGTCGAGGTCCGGCAGCCGAATGGCAACGTCTCTAAGGCCGAGTGTTGGTTGACGGAAGCCCGCGCCACGACTCTTCCAAATATTCATGGCCATGTGGTGGTGATAGCCCCCAGCACTGACGAAGAGCGCGGTTCCGCCCCAGTTCATCGTTACGTCGAAACCGAGAGCATTCACATAGAAATCTTCGGCCTGGGCGATGGAACCGACGCTCAAGTGCACGTGGCCCACGTTTGACGTCGTGTCTTCGACCGCTGTCGGAAGGTTATCGCGCAGGTATGCGTTTGGGTCGAGAGCCAGTGTGCCCATCTCAACCTGGCCGTGCTGCCAACTCCACTCGGTTCGCTCGCGATCCCAATACAGTTCCACGCCGTTGTGCTCAGGGTCATCGAAATAGAAAGCTTCGCTGACTAGGTGATCTGCGCTTCCGGTGAACGAACCCGGATACTTGGAAGCTACCGAGGCAACCGCGTAGGCCAGCTGCGCCTTGGTGTCGAACAGGAAGGCCGTGTGGAATAGACCCGCCTCGTTTTCGGCGGCGTATTTCATCTCTGGCGCATGCTCGAGAATCAAGGATGGGCTGGTTACCCTACCCAGGATTGCAGACCCCGCAACCTGGGAAATAAGGTCCAAACCGATTGCGTCTCGATAGTAGGCAACCATCTTGTCGAGGTTCTCGACTCTTAGGGTTACCGCACCCATAGACAGGTTTGCTGGAAGGCTCATGTATTTAGTCTAGGGGGACTTTACTAAACGAGCAAGCCTCTGCATTTGCTTGATACGGGTCAGATTGTCCGAAATTGTCCAAAGTCTGCCCGATTTTGACCGATTTATGGGAACCGCAACTCAAGCGGCGACGCTAATCTCACATTCATCAGCGCATACCCAAGATAAAAATAGGAGATAAGAATGTATAAGCCCCTTCGATTGATAGCCCTTATTTGCTCTGCAGCAGTTGCACTCAGCATCGCTTCACCGGCAGAGGCAGATTTCGATTACAAATCTTCAATTACCGGCGCTTTTTCTGAGGTCTCGGCTAAGGCAGAGCACCAAGGAATGAGGCTTTTGTCTAACTTGGCAGGACTAAATCTAGAGAAGTCAGCAAAGGCCTATGTTGCGAGAACGTCTGGCACTTCCATCACCATCATCCCTGTAGACCCTTCGCTGCCCGTTCAAGTAACGGCAAGGCAAGGGGTAACGGTTTTGATTGGCATGCCTTTCTCGCAAAGAGCCGAGGAGGCGCAGCTGATCGCGGAAGGAGCAGTCACTTATGACAACCAGAATGCAAGCACCAGCACGGTTATTGCCAAAGCTGACGGATCCGTTCAGATTGCAACTGTATTAGCGAGCGCCGAAGCTCCAACGCGTTACTCCTACGAACTGACCTTGCCAGCAGGAGTTCAGGCGAAACTTGGAAACGACGGTGGGGTCGTCTTCCTTGGCGCATCTGGGAAGCACCTAGGCGGAATAGCACCGGCTTGGTCTCGCGACGCTAGAGGAGCAGACGTACCAACGCACTATGAACTATCCGCGTCGACTCTGACTCAAATTGTTGATCATCAAAACGTTTCTTACGCATATCCCGTCGTTGCGGACCCATGGCTTGGTCTGGAACTAATTGACCGGACTACCTGGCAAAGCAAGACCCTGCAGGTCTTCCCGACTTTGTGGGGGCGACTTGCAGACACGGGTTCACGATGGGCCGCTTGGGATGAAGTGCTTTCAAAAACACCAGGGAATAGGGAAAACACAGCCAGCATGCGCGATCAGCTCTATTGCCACGTAGATTTCGTCCGTAAAGTCGACCCGTTCAAAACTAGTTGGAATCTAGACCTGGACAGACCATACTCGGATTATCTGACTTTAGTGCTCAACAAGTGCAACAACCCTAAGTAGGGAAAGGTGCGTAACTCATTGAAGGCAATTCGCACGCTGAGCCTTGTAGCGATACTTTGCTTCGACGCTTGGGTTGTAAATTCCGTGGTGAAGTCCGGAAACTTGGCTGACAAGAACGGAACCTCCGGCGCTTTCACCCCGCTTGAAACCCTTGGGCTTGTCGTTGGATTTGTAGTCACGGTAGCGTATGTGCTGCTACTCGGAACGGTGCAAAAGAAACCGTCTGACGAAGACTAGTGTGCTATCCGATTCGACGGAAAGTCTCCGCGTGATACTCCGGCAACATCTCCGTATGGTCGGGGTTCGCTGTCTCGTATAGGTAGTTCAACAAAAGCAGGCGGCGCTGCAACATCAAAAGGTGGCGCTGCTCAGGAGTGTGCTCGGGCACCGGGGCGATCGAAGCGTACCCCGCCAACAACGCAGCATCTTGTTCTGGGGCGTCTAGGTAATAGAGAGAAGTCATCAGGTCCTGAATCGGCAAACCCATACCGGAGTCGTCGAAGTCGAAAACGGCGAGCGTCCCCTCGTTCCACATGACGTTCCAAGGATGCAAATCGGCATGGATGGGTTGCAAACTCGAGCCCCCTCGAAGTTCTGAGACCACATGCTTGATCCGCGAAAACACCTCGTCGACCTTTTCTCGCTCGACCTCGGTCAGTTTGCTATCAGGGCCGGTGAGGAAGTTGGCAGTTTCCCAAAAGACATCCGTGAGATCTGGAAGCTTGGCATCGCTAGGTAGTTCAAAACCGGCTGCCTCGCCGTGAAGTTTGGCCATCGCTGCGCCCATCGCGAAGAGTTGGTCCTCGGTTGGCTCATCCCCCGGCTCCTCGCCATCGAGCCAGGTATAAAGCACCGCGGCTAGCTGACGGCCGGTTGCGTCGTGCCATCCGTGTGAGATTGCATCACCGGCACGGTTTAGAACCGGTTTTGGCACCGTGACCGATTTGATGGCCTGGATCCAGAAGATTTCTGCATTCAAGTTTTCAGGAGTGCGGCTCGAGTTCACATTGATGCGCAGCGCGAACTTCGCACCAGATGCCGTGGTCACTTTGAAAGTCGAATTGAATTCGTGATTGATCGATTCGGCTTCGTATTCTCCAAGGTCATACTCGCCAAGCATCTCGGCCAGGCAGCCATCCATGCTGGCAATCTGCTCATCGATGGTCATGTCTGCAAATGGTTTAATCTCGTTCACGCGATAACTCTTTCACAGTTAAACGAGAAAATCCCAGCCCTCGTGAGAAGGAACTGGGATTTCGTGCACCCCCTCGGACTTGAACCGAGAACCCACTGATTAAGAGTCAGTTGCTCTGCCGATTGAGCTAGAGGTGCGTGTTGC
>JBEDKF010000099.1:0-16886 GCA_041172305.1 Actinomycetota bacterium
TTCCGGGAGGGAGTTTTCCTTTAACTGGCGTCTAACCCAAAGGAGAGAAAAAGTTAGACGGTTGGTGCGGTTGGAGCAGCTGTAGGGGTCCAGCCGGCTCCGCCCTTAGATCCGTGTCCGCGGCCTTCGCCGTGACCACCCTTGCCATCCTTGCCAGGCTTTTCGCCATTGGCTGGTGGGGCTGGGCGCGTAACGGTGGCGTCATAGGTTGCGGTCAATGGCGCAGAAGAGGTTGCGGTTGCAACGCCGGCCGAGTCGACCACGATGGTGACTAGCACCGGGGTGCTGCTGGTCTTTGAGTTATAAACGGCAACCTTGTAGGTTCCCGCGGTCTTAGGTGACAAGAAGCCAAGGGTTCCGGTCACGGTGCCGTTAGCCAAGGCGGTTGCCTCGAAACGAGCAGGGTGTCCTCCGGTGGTCGGCTGGGTTGTAGGTGCAACATCGGTGTATTCATAAGCCATGAAGAGTGCGCTGTGCTCGGCGACTTCAAGGTCGGTGACGGTTGATGGCACACCGGTGATGGTTGCGGCGATGGTTGACTCAAGGCGGTCGGCCTTAGAACCACCCTTGTGCTTGCCATCAAAAGTTGGGGCGGTTCCGGGTGCGCCAGTTGCCGGTGCGCCGGTGGCTGAAGCTGCTGGCTTAACTGAGGCGCTCTTCGAATGAGCGAATGATGGCGCTGCGAATGCAGCACCGGCTAGGACAACTGCGCCGGCTGCGATTGCAGTCAGCTTTACTGTCTTGTTTTTCATTTTTTGTAACCTTTCGTTGGATTGCGGATCCAGAAATCAATCTAGAAAACTTCGAAAGCCGACCGAGCGAAATTCAGCATGCTGTTAGTGCTTTGACAGGTGGCTCTCAGGTTCACGATTCCGAGCGAATCCGCGGATAAACTAGGGCGAGTCGACAGGAAAAGGACAAATTGGGCTTTTTAGAGAACTTTGAGAAGGGCTTGGAGCGCATCGTCAACGGTGCTTTCAGCAAGACCTTCAAATCTGAAATTCAGCCTGTCGAAATTGCGGCCGCCATCCGTGCCGAGATGGATTCCAAGGCGAGCATTCTCAGCCGCGATCGCATCCTTGCCCCAAACACTTTCAGCGTCAGTTTGGCCACTCCTGATTTCAAGCGGATGGCAACTCTCGGCGAATCACTGATCACCGAACTCACCGAGCTGACCACTCGTCACGCAGTGAAGCAGGGCTTCCAGTTCGGAGCGGCCTTGGCTATCAAGTTGGTTGAAGATCAGACCCTAAACATGGGCCAGGTGACCGTTCGTTCATCGAGCCAAAACACCAAGGTCGAGTGGATGCCGACGCTTGACGTTGCAGGCAAGCGTTTCTTGCTCAACAAGGCACACACGTCGGTTGGCCGCGACGCTTCGGCCGACATTCAAATCGACGATAACGGCCTGAGCCGCAAGCACTTTGAAATCGTCTGGGATGGCAAAAACGCCGCCGTCCGTGACCTGCGCAGCACCAACGGCACCACAGTCGCCGGCAAGAAGATCGATGAGGTTGCGATTGCCGATAACACCTTGATCCAAGCCGGTCGCAGCGACTTTACTTTCAGAGTGATCGCGAGAACCATCAATGAGTGAGTTAGCCCTCTTTATTGTTCGCCTCGGATTTGTGGCAGTTCTTTGGATCTTCGTCTTCAGCATCATCTCGGTGATCCGTGCCGACCTATTCGGCCAAAAAGTGGTCAGCCGAGTGGCAGCCGCAAATGCCCCAGAAGTGGTTTCCGCTCCGGTTGGCAACTCCGCTCCGATCATCGGCGCGCCATCCTTGGTTAGCGAACCAACCGGCAGCACCGCCACCAAACTGGTGATCGTCGAGGGTGAGAAGACCGGGCAAATGGTTCGTCTAGAACGCCGCGAAATCACCATCGGTCGCAGCCCAGACTCCGACCTGATCGTCGACGACGAGTATGCCTCGACCCACCACGCCAAGTTGATTTTGATCAACAACGACTGGTTGATCCAAGACCTGAACTCGACCAACGGAACATACCTGGATGGAAGCCGCGTTGGCACCCCAGCGGTTGTGAAACTCAACACTCCGGTGCGCGTAGGCAAGACCGTCTTCGAGCTTCGAAGCTAGCCAAGACATGGCGATCAAGACCATCAGCTATGCGGCCTCCGATATCGGCCGAGTGCGTTCGAGCAACCAAGACTCCGGTTATGCCGGATACAACTTGTTCTTCGTTGCCGACGGCATGGGTGGTCACGCCGGAGGAGACATTGCCTCTGCACTGGTCGCCCAGCGCGTAGCCCAGGCCGATGCGATATACGACTCGGCCGAAAAGGCCGGCGAGATTCTCAAGGAAACCCTCTGGCAGGCTAACCACGTTCTTCGTGACGCGTGCAAGGAACACCCCGAACTTTCCGGCATGGGCACGACCTTCTCGGGAATGGTCATCGTGGGCGACAAAGCGACAATCGCGCACATCGGGGACTCGCGCATTTACCGCGCACGCAACGGCGAAGTGAAACAAATAACCGCCGACCACACCTTCGTTCAAAGACTCGTAGACACCGGCCGCATCACGCCAGAGGAAGCGCTCGTCCACCCCCGCCGCAGCGTTCTGATGCGCGTGCTTGGCGACATGGAAGAGTTTCCAGAAGTAGACATCGAAACCTATGACGTGCTGCCTGGCGACCGTTGGATGATTTGCTCGGATGGCCTTTCGGGCCCCGTTCCGGAGAGCGTCATGGATCGCCTGATGCTTTCAAAAATCGACTCGGATGAAGCCACCGAACTTTTGGTTGGCGAAGCCCTCGAGTTCGGTGCTCCCGACAATGTGACCGTGGTGGTTGTCGATATTGTCAACGCAAAGACTCAGACCGACTTCGCTCCATCCGCACGATTCGTCGGCTCGGGTGCCAACGATGTGGTTATTGCCGACCGCAAGGGCAGCAGAATCCTCAAGATTCTGAACCCGCTCAACCTGCCAGACATCATCCTGCGCCGCACCGAAGACCCAACCGACTATGTTCCTGAATCGGATGAGTACCTCGAGAAGATTCTGCTTGAGACTCGCGCCAAGATTCGCTGGCGCTATGTGCGTCAACTGGCAACCGTGCTGCTCGTTATTTCGGCGGTTATCGCCGGCATCCTGGGCATTTACAACTGGAGTCAGGACCGCTACTACATAGCTGAGAATGACGGTTATGTGACCATCTTCAAGGGCATCAAGGAATCGCTCGGGCCGCTTAAGTTCTCGGTTGTCTATAAGAACACCGGTGTCGCACTTTCTGATCTGCCGGAGTACCAGCGCTATTTGGTTGAGCGCTCGATCACGGCAACCGACCTGGCCGACGCCGACCGAATCTTGAATGAGCTCACCAAGGTGGTGGCCGACAAATGAGTTTTACGAACCTGACCGACGCCATCTCGCTGCCAAGAATCATCCGTGTTATTCCACGTAATCGAAACATCGAAGCCTGGCTTCTTGTTTTTGCTCTTGGCCTATTCGCGTTCGAGCTGTGCCAAATTCAGCTCTCTGTGCTCGAGGTGCTTCGATCTGACTTCTGGCTTTATTTCTTGCCATTCGCGCTGGTGGTGATTGCGATTCACTTCGTGCTTCGCGTTCGTGCCAGCGAAGCCGACTCACTGATTCTGCCAATCGGCGTGGTGCTCAACGGCCTTGGCATTGCCGAGATTTATCGCCTCGACCTACACACCGTGGCCGTGAATGGCGCCGACCTGTTCGCCGGCAAGCAGATTGCCTGGACGTGCCTTGCCATTGCGGTTGCCGCAGTGGTGGTCATTTTTGTGCCAAGCCACCTGTTCCTTCGTCGCTACGTTTATGTGTCGATGTTCATCGGTGTTGGCCTTCTGCTTGCGCCAATGTTGCCGATCATCGGTCGCAGCATCAACGGAGCACGTCTCTGGATCGGCATCGGCCCATTCACCTTCCAGCCCGGTGAACTAGCCAAGATTGCCCTGACCGTTTTCTTCGCCGGTTACCTGGTTACCCGTCGCGAGTCGCTTGCGATTGTCGGTCGAAAGTTCTTGGGAATTCGTCTTCCGCGCGCACGCGAACTCGGCCCGATCATCTCGATCTGGGTTGCCAGCCTGATGGTTCTGGTTTTGCAACGAGACCTCGGAACCTCGCTGCTCTATTTCGGTCTCTTCATCGTGATGATTTATGTCGCAACCGGAAGAGCTATCTACGTGGTTGTCGGTCTGACAATGTCAATCTCGGGCGCCTTGGTGGCCAGCCGGGTTGCCGATTATGTTGCCAACAGATTCAACGCTTGGCTGAACCCTTTCGACCAGGCCAACTATGACGCCGTGGGCGGCAGTTACCAATTGGTTCAGGGAATCTTCGGCTTGTCTCACGGCAACCTACTCGGTGCTGGTTTGGGTGGCGGTTTGCCACACCTGGTGCCACTAGCCGAAAGCGACTTCATCATCGCTTCGCTCGGTGAAGAGCTGGGGCTAATCGGCATGTTCGCCATTCTTGCGCTCTACCTACTTCTGGTTTCTCGAGGCATTCGCATCGCCTTCAACCACAACGACGATTTCTCTAAGTTGCTAGCCATCGGTCTGTCATTCGTGATCGCCCTGCAGCTCTTCATTGTCATAGGTGGTGTTACTCGAGTGGTTCCGTTGACCGGTCTGACTACCCCGTTGCTTGCCGCCGGAGGTTCATCCTTGATTGCTAACTGGATCATCATCGGTGTGCTGTTGCGCATTTCCGATTCGATGGGCAGCGGGCAGCGCACGTTTGGGGCGGTGAACTAATGAATAAAGAGCTTCGCCGCGTGAGCATCGTCATTTTCATGATGTTCCTGACCCTATTTGTGGCGACCACTTCGATTCAGGTGCTCTCGGCCGAGACGCTTTCGCAAGACCAGCGAAATGTGCGTTCTATCTACGACAGCTACAAGACCCAACGCGGTTCGATTCTTGTCGATGGCCAGCCGATCGCCTTCTCAAAACCATCTGACGACCTCTATCACTACCTACGCACCTACAGCGACCCGATGTATTCAGGTGTGACCGGTTTCTTCTCGAACTACCAGGGCGCGACCGGGCTCGAATCGGCCATGAACTCATACCTGACCGGTCAGAACTCGGCCCAGTTCTTCGAGCAGATCAGCGCTTTGTTCTCGGGCAACCCGGTGACCGGCGCCTCGGTCGAACTCACCATCGACCCAGTCGTTCAGAAGGCCGCCTGGGATGCCCTTGGCAAAATGACCGGCGCGGTCGTTGCCATCGACCCGAAGACCGGAAACATCCTCGCCTTGGTCTCTAAGCCAGGTTTTGACCCGAACCTGCTATCGGTTCACGACGGTGTTGACTCGACCAAAAACTACAACGCCCTGCTAAACGCCAAGACCGAGCCGCTCAAGAACCGCGCGACCACCGAGCTCTTTGCGCCTGGTTCGGTTTTCAAGATTTTGGTGGCCACGGCTGCCATCGAGAGCGGCAAGTACACGGCAGAAAGCACCCTGCCGAACCCGGTTAAGTTCAAGCTTCCTGGCACCAACACATACGTGCAGAACTCGGGCGAGGGCAAGTGCGGTGGCAAGGCCACGGTGTCTATTGCAGACGCCCTGCGCTTCTCTTGTAACGTGCCAATGGCTCAGCTGGGCATCCTGCTTGGTCAAGACGCGATTCGCGCACAGGCCGAGAAGTTCGGATTCGGCAAGACCATCAAGGTTCCGCTTTCGATCACGCCTAGCGTCTATCCGGAGGGCATGGATGACGCCCAGCTCGGCCTATCGGCATTCGGGCAGTTCGACGACCGCATGACCGTGATGCAGGTTGCGATGATGTCGGCGGCTGTTGCTAACGGCGGCCTCGTAATGAAGCCGAACCTAATCGAAAACGTTCTCTCTTCAAACCTTGCTGCGCTGAGCACTCCTTCACCATCTCAGCTAGGCACTGCAATGAGCCCAGAAACCGCAGCCAAAGTTCGCGACATGATGATCGGCGCGGTCGCTCGTGGCGTCAGCTCAAACGCTTCGATCAAGGGCGTTTCGGTTGCGGGTAAAACGGGAACTGCACAGAACGGCGATGGCGAGCCATACACGCTTTGGTTTACCGGGTTTGCTCCAGCAGAAAACCCGCAGGTTGCCGTTGCGGTGGTAGTCGCTAACGGTGGTGGCATGGGCCAGTCAGGCCGAGGAAACTCGCTGGCTGCACCAATCGCCAAGAAGGTAATGGAGGCGGTGTTGCGCAAGTGAAACCAGAAGTAGATCAGCTGTTTGGCGGTCGTTATAAGCTCATCAGCCGAATCGCCATCGGCGGTATGGGTGAGGTTTGGTTAGCCGAGGACGAAGTCATCCTTCGCCGCGTGGCCATCAAAATTTTGAAGCAAGAGTACATGGGTGACCCGAGCTTCATCGAACGCTTCCGCATCGAGGCCAAGCACGCGGCCATGGTTAACCACGAGGGAATCGCCAACGTCTATGACTATGGCGAAGACTCGGGTTGGGCCTTCTTGGTCATGGAATACGTTCCCGGTGACTCGCTAGCTCGCATCCTTGAACGCGACAAGGTGTTGCCTGAAACCAAGGTCATGGACATCGTTGCCCAGACCGCCCGCGCCCTTTATGCGGCGCACGAAGCGGGTCTAGTTCACCGTGACGTGAAACCTGGAAACCTTTTGATCACCCCGGAAGGCCAAGTCAAGATCACCGACTTCGGCATCGCTCGAGTCGCCGACCAGGTTGGCCTAACCGCAACCGGCCAGGTGATGGGAACGGTTCAATACCTGTCTCCGGAACAGGCAACCGGAAAACCGGCCACGCCTTCTACCGACATCTACTCACTCGGAATCGTCGCCTACGAATGTCTTGCTGGCAAGCGTCCATTCGGCGGCGACTCACAGATGATCATCGCCATGGCGCAGATCAACGACATGCCTCCAGCGTTGCCGAATGAGATCGACGAGCGGGTGCGCAAACTGGTCATGGCTTGCCTGTCCAAGAAGGCAAGCGGCCGCCCAGAAAATGCACTGATTTTGGCACAGCGAGCAGAGGCACTGTTGCCGACAGCGCCGCGCTCACAGGCCGCAACCGAGTTGATCGAACAGATCAAGCAGGTCAGCGACCGCACCGCCGAAATCACAACGCTCACCGACACCGCGCCTCAGCCAACCCAGCCAATCGTTTGGCCGTGGGTTGCCGTAATCGTGGTGCTCGGTCTCACCGCCTTGTCGGTTGTGGTCGCGATCATCATCGGCTCGATGACTCCGGTGCCTTCACCGACCGTGACGGTCACCTCGTCAAGCACGCCTTCGACTTCGTCCTCGGAAGGGCCGACCGTGCCAACACCGGTTACGGTTCTGCTCACCGACATCCAGGGCCAACAAATCTCGGATGTCCTCACGGCGCTGACCGCTAAGGGCTTGGTTGCCGAGGCTGTGCCAGGCACCTCGGTTCCGCTAGAAGACCCGAAGTCGATGACGGTCTACGACGCGACTCCGCTTGGCAATATGCCTGAGGGCACGACCATCCGGGTCTTCTATTACGTCCCGGCGGACCCAGCAGAAACCCCAACGCCCGAGGTAACCCCGTAATTCTCAAGCAATATCTCAGGCTCGATAAGTAGACTGAGAGACCGGTTCACAAGACCGAATCGACAGGAAAGTAGAGCATCAGGTGTCATCAAACCAGCGCGTAATTGCAGGCCGCTATGAGGTAGGAAACCTCATCGGTCGTGGTGGCATGGCCGATGTCTACGAGGGTGTCGACACCCGCCTGGGCCGCACCGTTGCTATCAAGCTGCTCAAGGCAGACCTTGCCAACGACCCGAACTTCGAATCACGCTTCCGCCAAGAGGCCCAGGCCTCAGCGCGCATGGCACACCCGACCATCGTTCGCGTTTACGACGCCGGCGAAGATGTAACCGTGGATTCGAACGGCAACACCAACCGTCACCCATTTATCGTGATGGAATACGTGAACGGCAAGCTGCTTCGAGACCTGTTGCACGAGCGTCGCCTGACTCTTCAAGAAGCAATCGACTTCGAGACTGGCGTTCTAACCGCACTCGAGTTCTCACACCGTGCCGGAATCGTGCACCGCGACATCAAGTCGGCAAACGTGATGATCACCGAGGCTGGCCAGGTAAAGGTCATGGACTTCGGCATCGCCCGCGCTGTTTCTGAAAACTCGGCAACCGTAGCTCACACCAGCGGCATCGTCGGAACCGCACAATACTTCTCACCAGAGCAGGCAAAGGGTGAGTCGGTCGACGCTCGCACCGACCTTTACTCTGCCGGTGTTCTGCTTTACGAAATGCTTGCCGGGCGCCCACCTTTCAAGGGTGAGTCTGCCGTATCGGTTGCCTACCAGCACGTTAGCGAAGCCGTTGTTCCTCCATCGGAGTATGACCCGAACGTCTCTGCCGAGATGGACGCCGTCATCATCCGAGCCTTGGCCAAAGACCGCAACGAGCGCTTCCAGTCGGCTGAAGAATTCCGCGAGCACCTGCTTGCCGCTTACGCCGTCGTGCTTGAAAACACCCCGGATGAGTTGCCTGCTCACGCACTGGCCTTCGAGCCAGAGCCTGAGGTTGAGACGCCTTCAGTTGACCTACCGGTTGAAGAGATTGCCGAGCCAGAGGCTGTTGCCACTACCGACGAAGTTGCCGAACCTGAGCAGGTTAACCCTGCTTTCGCGCCAACCGAGGTTTTGACCACCGGGTTCGACGAGTTCGATGCACTGCTGGCATCAGCCGGCGCCGAGCGCACCGAGGCGGTTGCGCCAGAGGTCGTTGCTCCACAGGTCGAGCCGCAGCGTGAAACCGTTGCAGCGACTGCCACTCAGCCAGCAGCCTCAGAGGGGCACACCTCCAGCGGCCCGGCCACCAACCCGTTTGCTGAACTAGGTGTTGAACTTCCAACCGCGGCTCAACCGACCATCAAGTACATCCCAAGCGAGCGACCAAAGTCGAGCTTGCTCTGGAGCATCGGTTCTGGCGTTGGCGTGGTCCTAATCGGCCTCATGGTTTGGTTGTTCACCTTGAACGGCTTCAACCTAAACATCAACCCAGGTTCATCAGGAATCGCTGTCGCCGACGTCACCGCAAAGACCTACGACGAGGGCTTCAACACCCTTACCGCCCAGAAGTTGCTGGTGGTCAAGGTTTACGAGGCCAACGACACCATCCCACTCGACACCATCATTCGCACCGATCCGGTTGCCGGCACCAAGGTTCCTGACAACACCTCAATCACCGTCTATGTGTCATCCGGCAAGAACACCGTGAAGGTGCCAAGCACTCTCATCGGGCTCAGTGAGAGCGAAGCCACCGCCGCCCTGATGGCTGCCAAGCTAACCCTCGGAACAATCACCCAGGCCAATAGCGCCACGGTTCCGGCGGGCAAGGTCATCGAAACCGACCCGGTTGCAAACTCGGATGTTGCCGAGGGCAGCGTCGTGAATCTTGTTATCTCCAACGGCCAGGTGAATGTGCCTGACGTGCGCAACCTATCGACTTCAGAGGCCCAGAGCCGAATGAGTTCGCCTGAGGTTGGCCTCACCGTGAGCATCGCAGTTCAGGGTGGCGTTTGCCCGGCCGGAAAGACCCAGGGCACGATCATCGTCGAGCAGTCGATTCTGCCTGGTCTGACCCCTCAGGGCAGCGCAATCATCCTGTATGTGGGTTGTAACTAGGCATCTGCACTGCTTCGCCCGCGCGGAGAAAAACCTTAGAGCTTGACCAGCGGCGAAAGCGACTTAGCCCGCTCTGCCGCACCCTTTAGCCCGATTGACTCGAGCCAGTTTCCAAGCATCTGATAACCGCCCTCGGTGAGAACCGACTCCGGGTGATACTGAACGCCATAAATCGGCAGGGTGGCGTGCTGCAACGCCATGATGACTCCACCCTTTGAATTCTGACCAGGGATGGTGCGCGCGGTAACAATCAGGTCTTCAGGAACGGTTGAGTCGACCACGGCGAGTGAGTGATAGCGGGTCGCCGTGAACGGCTGCGGCACATCCTTGAAGACAAGCGAGTTGTCATGCTGAACCTCAGAGGTCTTGCCGTGCATAAGTTCTTCGGCGCTGGTCACGGTTGCACCCATGGCCTCGGCGATTGCCTGGTGACCAAGGCAGACACCGAAAATCGACTTACCGGTCTGCAGGGCAAGCTTCACGGTTGGAATGCTCAAGCCCGCGTCACCAGGAGTGCCAGGGCCTGGGCTCAACAGCACGGCGTCATACTTGGCCAACAGGTCTGGAAGTTCGGCCTCGGTCACGATGTCGTTGCGCAAAACCTCGGTCTCTGCGCCAAGCTGCTGCAGATAACCGTTCAGCGTGTAAACGAAGCTGTCGTAGTTGTCGAGAACCAAAATCTTTGTCATGTTGTTTTAAGCCTACCTCCCAGCACAATGGCATTAGAATTACCGCATGCCTGAATCAACATCACGTAAGAAGCCTGCCAAGGTTTCAAAGCCTCGCGCGCCAAAGTTGCCGACCGAGAACACCGAAGAGCTGCCTAACCCGGTCTGGTTCAAGCCAGTCATGTTTGGCTTCATGATCCTCGGCCTTGTCTGGATCATCACCTACTACGTGTCGAGCGCACAGTTCCCACTTGGTGCCGGCACCCCTTGGAACCTTCAGAACTGGAACATCCTGATCGGCTTTGGCATCGCCATGGTTGGTTTCATGATGTCTACCCGCTGGAAGTAATCCTCAAGAATTCAAAAACCGCCCGGTCGAAAGACTTGGGCGGTTTTTCTTTGCCCCGATAGGAGGCACTAGCGAGAGTTTAGAGCCCGAGAACCTGCATGCGGAACACGGTCAAAAGCACCAATCCAAGAACAACCCCGACTAGCCCGAGTCGTTGAGCAGCCTGCTGCGAAAGCATCCTGGTGTTGGCTAGGACGAGTGCCACCACGCCTCCGGTGACAAGGCCTCCAACGTGCCCTTCCCAGCTGACGCCAGATGAGAAGAAGCCGAATGCAAGGTTGACGGCGATAAGGCCAAGCATCTGGCCCGAGTTTTGGCCGAGTTGGCGCAGAATCACAAAGTAGGCGGCCATCATGCCGAAAATTGCGCCAGAGGCGCCGACTACCCAGTTGTCAGGGTTGGCGAGTAGCAAGACGCCGACTGATCCGCCGAACAGCGAGATCAGGTATAGCGCCAGGAAGCGAGCGCGGCCGAGCATCGGTTCGAGGACCTGGCCGAAAATGAAGAGCGAATACATGTTCAGAAGAAGATGTAGGAAGTTTGAGGGGTCGTGAACGAACCCGGCCGTGATCATGCGCCAAGGCTGAATGCCGGTGAGCTGCGGCACGTATGCCATCAGATCGGTCACGTATGAGCCTGGCATTACCTGAAGCAGCCAGATTGCGACATTCAGGCCAATTAGCGAGAGGCTGACCACCGGGCGAGGCCCTGATTGGCGCACTCTTGCGGCGCGGGTGCGCCGACGGTTCAGTTGCGTAACCGTTCCGCCGGCGTCATCCGGGCACAAGAAACCGACACTGGCTTCAATCTGGCACTCAGGGCAGATGAAACGTTCACACCGCTGGCAACGAACGCATGCCTCGCGGTCTGGGTGTCGGTAGCAGGTCATTAGACCTTTTCGATTGAGATTGACTCGATGATCACATCGGTCAATGGCTTGTCGCGGCCGTCGGTGTCGACGCCCTCGATTGCGAGAACAACCTTCTTCGACTCTTCGTCAGCGACCTCACCGAAAACGGTGTGCTTGCCGAACAACCAAGTGGTTGGGGCTGTGGTGATGAAGAACTGTGAACCGTTGGTGCCAGGCCCGGCGTTTGCCATGGCTAGCTTGAAAGGCTCGTTGAAGTTCAACTCCGCGTTGATTTCGTCGCCGAACTGGTAGCCCGGGCCACCCATACCGGTGCCGGTTGGGTCTCCACCCTGCAGCATGAACTGCTGGATGATGCGGTGGAAGATTACGCCGTTGTATAGCGGCTTGCCGGTCTGAACCTCGCCGGTGCGTGGGTCGCGCCACTCGATTGAGCCAGTCGCTAGGCCTTCGAAGTTCTCGACGGTCTTAGGGGCGTGGTTGCCGAATAGGTTGATTTTGATGGCGCCATGGTTGGTATTGATGGTCGCTACTGAAGTGTGTGCAGTCATGCCTACTATTGTTCCATGGCTAAGAAACTCGACCTACACGAATTGTTAGAACTGTTGCCCGCTATTAGCGAAATCTGGGATGACGCTGCCGCGGCAACCAAGGCAACTGCGAAGAAGACAGCCAAGCGCGTAGCAAAGGAAGCCAAGAACCCGGTTTATGGTTGGGCAGCCGTTGGTATCGCCATCGCAGTGACCGCAGTGATCGCGTATTCAGTCCTGAAACCAGACGAAGACGAACTGTGGCAAGACGTGCAAACCGAAAGCATCGAAGGCTAGGACATCCATGAAGCGCATCGCCAGACTGTTCTCGGCCCTTGCGCTATTGCCTTTGCTGACCGGATGCACCGTTCCAACCGATGCTTATCTAGACAAGGTCCAAACCGAGGTGGCCAAAACCTCATTCACACCCACCGGTGAGATGGCGAGTGGTTGCCTGGGCTTCTATTTGTTGTGCACTCAACCCCTTTACGAGCCATCCTTCACCGCGTCATCCGCAACCGATGTCACAGCGCTCTGCCAAGAATTTGCTGCCCTGGGCCACCGTTTGGGCGCCGTGGCCTACGCGTCTTCGGGATACCCGGCCTACAAACTACCGAAAACCTCTTCCGAGTTTGAAAACTTCTGCAGTCAATCACTCTCAACAGAACTCAAGGCCGGTGATGGCTCTCAGTTTTATCAGGGAGTTGTTCTCTTCGATGATGGCGAGACTGACGGCTGGGGCAAGGTTTACTCGCTTGCCCGAGGAAATTCGGTCAACCCCAAGGATTTCTTTTTGGTGATTTCATTTTCGAAGGATCGCAGTCGTGTCGGTTGGATTGACTACGGAACTGAGAAACCGAAGGTTTTGACGCAGGAAGAACTCGACCTCAGATACTAGTGACCGCCGAGTCGCTTGCTGAGCTCGACTCCCGCCGATCGCAATCCGGCCGCAAGTTCGCTGCGAAGCCCCGCTTCCGCATCCTCAGACCTAAAAGTCAGGGCAATAGCCGCTACCGGAATTCCAAGGTGGTTCTTCGCAGCCACTGCGATCGACGAATAGCCCTCGGTGATGAAGCCATCCTCGGCACTAAAACCAGCCGCTGCTTCGTCTCGCAGCAAAGTGCTTAGCTCGCGCAGGTTCGTCGGGCCAAGACCGGTGCGGTCCACAAAACTCTTGTTATTTGCAAAGGTTGCGCGCACCTGGGCGGCATCGAGGCCGGCCAAGATGGCGCGCCCAGACGCGGTGAGGTGTGCCGGTAGGCGAACGCCGACCTCGGTGACCAGAGTGACCGGTCGGTGCGGCACCTCGCGCGCCAGATAAAGAAGTTCTGAGCCCTGCAAGATTCCGAGTTGAGCAACCGCCGGCAACTTGGCCTCTGTCTCGCGAACCAGCTTGGTTAGAAGTGGGCGAGCCTGACGCTCGAGCGGGTCGTGCCGCAAATATGCCGAACCGAGTTCGAACGCACCAACACCTAGACCCCAGCGTTCATCCTCGGGGAAGTGCATTACGAAACCGCTCTCCTGCATCGCGGTTAGCAGGTGATAGGTCGATGATCTCGGGATGCCAACGCGGTTCGCGATTGCGGCCGCTGGCATCGGGGCACCCGCCTTGGCCAAGGTGCGCAGAATCAACAAAGCTCGGCTGGCTGCTGGCGCATTTGACACGGTGAATTCCTAATCTCGTATTTCAGACAGTAGCATCAAAAACCTTGTTGGCGCGCGGGCTAAATGCCAGTTTCATTGACCTATGACCACTTCAACTCGCGGCCCTCTGCACGCCGCCACCGGATCAAACCTCACCGCCAAGGGCTGGGCCCAAGAGGCGGCACTCCGCATGCTCCACAACAACCTTGACCCGGCAGTTGCCGAGCACCCAGAAAACCTCGTGGTTTACGGCGGCACCGGCAAGGCAGCCCGCAACTGGGCCAGCTTCGACGCGATGGTCAAGACCCTGACCAACCTCGAAGACGACGAGACCATGCTGGTTCAATCTGGCAAGCCTGTCGGCGTTTTCCGCACCCACGAGTGGGCGCCGCGCGTGCTCCTCGCAAACTCAAACTTGGTCGGAGACTGGGCTAACTGGCCTGAGTTCCGCCGACTAGAGAACCTAGGCCTGACCATGTATGGCCAGATGACCGCTGGCTCTTGGATCTACATCGGCACCCAGGGCATCCTTCAGGGAACCTACGAGACCTTCGCGGCCGTTGCCGAGAAGGACTTCGGCGGCACCTTGGCCGGAACCTTGACCGTCACCGGTGGTTGCGGTGGCATGGGTGGCGCTCAGCCACTAGCCGTCACCATGAACGAGGGCACCTGCTTGATCATCGATGTCGATGAGTCACGCCTTCGCCGTCGCGTCGCCGACCGCTACCTCGATGAGGTCTATGACAACCTGGATGTCGCAATCGACCGCGCAGTTCAGGCCAAGAACCAGAAGCTTGCGATCTCAATCGGTCTAGTTGGCAACGCTGCCGAGGTTCTGCCAGAGCTCCTTCGCCGCGAGGTTCCGGTTGACATCGTCACCGACCAGACCTCGGCACACGACCCGCTGTTCTACATCCCAGCCGGAATGGACTTCGACTCGGCCGCACAGGCTCGCATCGACGACCCAGCCGATTTCACAAAGCGCTCACAAGAATCGATGGCTCGTCACGTTGAGGCAATGGTTGGCTTCATGGATAAGGGTGCAGTGGTCTTCGACTACGGCAACTCGATTCGCGACGAAGCTCGTCAGGGCGGTTACGAGCGCCCATTCGCCTTCCCTGGCTTCGTGCCGGCATACATTCGCCCACTTTTCTGCGAGGGCAAAGGCCCATTCCGTTGGGTTGCACTTTCTGGCGACCCGAAAGACATCTATCGCACTGACCAGGCCATCCTTGAGCTGTTCCCTGAGAACAAGCACCTACACCGCTGGATCAAGATGGCTCAGGAGCGCGTACAGTTCCAGGGTCTGCCGGCCCGCATTTGCTGGCTTGGCTACGGCGAGCGTGAGAAGGCCGGTGCCGCATTCAACGACCTGGTCGCCCGCGGCGAGGTTTCTGCCCCGATCGTTATCGGCCGCGACCACCTCGACTGTGGTTCGGTTGCCTCGCCTTACCGCGAGACCGAAGCGATGCTTGATGGCTCGGATGCGATTGCCGACTGGCCGATCTTGAACGCGATGCTAAACGTTGCCTCCGGTGCGGCCTGGGTTTCACTTCACCACGGTGGTGGCGTAGGCATGGGTCGTTCAATCCACGCCGGTCAGGTAACCGTCGCCGACGGCACCGCACTTGCCGGAGAAAAGTTGAACCGAGTGCTCACTAACGACCCAGGTATGGGTGTGATTCGTCACGTGGATGCCGGCTATGACATCGCTAAGGAAGTGGCTCGTCACAAGCACGTGCACGTGCCGATGCTCGATATCGAATAGGTTCGATTTGTGAGCAGCATCGCCTTCGCCAACATCGGGTCACTCGTCACCAATGACGAGTCGCTCGGTGCTGTTAAAAACGGTGCAGGCAAAATCGGCGAACGCACCAACGCTGGCTTAATCATTGAGCATGGCCGAGTGGTTTGGGTTGGCGACAGCGCCGATCTGCCAGACGCCGACTCAAGCGTGGATGTCGGCGGCCAGGCCGTCATCCCAGGCTTCGTCGACTCGCACGCCCACCTGATGTTCGCCGGCGATCGTGCCGCCGAATTCTCAGCACGGATGGAGGGCAAGCCATACTCTGCGGGCGGCATCAAGACAACCGTTGCGGCCACTCGTGCTGCCACCGACGAGCAATTGACCGAAAACCTGCGCAGATTAGTGGCCGAAATGCACGCCGGCGGAATCACAACCTTTGAAACGAAAAGCGGCTATGGCCTTTCGGTTGACGATGAAGCTCGTTCACTTCGAATCGCATCGGCACATACCGACGAAACCACCTTCTTGGGTGCGCACGTTGTGCCGGCCGAATATTCCGAACGCGGCCAAGCGGGTGTGGACGAATACGTTGCCCTGGTCACCGGGGCGATGTTGTCAGGCGCTGCCGAGCATTCGAAATGGATTGACGTGTTCTGCGACCGAGGTGCTTTCGACGTTGATCAAGCCAGAGAGATTCTGAGCGCAGGAATGGCGGCCGGTCTGGCTCCTCGAATTCACGCCAATCAGCTGACCAACATCGGCGCAATCGAACTTGCGGTCGAACTAGATTGCGCATCTGCCGACCACTGCACCCACCTGAGCGAGCGAGACATCAACCTGCTATCCGGTTCAAACACCGTGGCCACACTATTGCCGGGGGCCGAGTTCTCTACTCGCTCGCCATACCCTGATGCCCGCCGCCTCATCGATGCCGGCGCTACCGTGGCCCTTGCCACCGACTGCAACCCTGGTTCGAGTTACACGACATCCATGGCCTTCTGCATCGCGGTCGCGGTTCGCGAAATGCAAATGAGCCCGGCCGAAGCGCTCTGGTCGGCAACCGCTGGAGGCGCCACCGCACTTCGTCGCACGGATGTCGGCCACCTCGGTCTCGGCGCAGCCGCAGACTTTGTCATTCTCAACGCTCCATCGCACCAACACCTCGCCTATCGCCCCGGAGTGAACCTCATCGGTCAAACCTGGCGCAACGGCAAACTCATCGAACCAATCAAGCAAGGGCATTCACATGACTAACCAGATCGTCACCATCAATTCAGCCGGGATGACCGCAGCCGATGTGATTGCCGTCGCACGCCACGAGGCCAAGATCGTTCTCTCGGTCGAAGCATTGGCGGGCATGGCCAAGACCCGCGCGCACATCGAAGCGCTGGCAAACGGCGAGACCCCGGTTTATGGCATTTCGACTGGCTTCGGTGCGCTTGCGAA
>JBEDKF010000100.1:0-2867 GCA_041172305.1 Actinomycetota bacterium
GTTGTGATGTTGTTGCTCCGTTCCTTCGCCTCGGGTTCGGCTGCCCTAACCGGCATCGAGGCAATCGCAAACGGTGTGCCGGCCTTCCGTCAGCCAAAGATCAAGAACGCTCAGATCACCATGACTTGGATGGGCGCAAGCGCCGTTTTCATGTTCGTGGGAATCATCTCGTTCGGTCTGATTTCGGGCGTTCAGTACATGGAAAACCCAGACCTCCAGGGCCACCCACTTAGCTCACCTCAGCTATCGGTGATGGCTCAGTTGGGTATCGCCATTTTCGGCAACGGCTCGATCTTGTTCTATCTTCTGCAGGCGGCTACGGCAGCCATTTTGTTGCTGGCAGCAAACACTGCGTTCAACGGATTCCCGCTGCTCACCTCTGTTCTAGCCAAGGATGGCTACGCGCCTAAGGCACTCTTGACTCGAGGCGACCGCTTGGTCTACTCGAACGGAATGCTTTCGTTGACTCTTGCGGCTCTCGCGATGATCTTGGTCTTCCAGGCATCCGTGACCGCCCTGATTCAGCTCTACGTTCTCGGTGTATTCACCTCGTTCACCCTCGGCCAGCTTGGCATGCTCAAGCACTGGAAGCGCGGCCTGAAGAAGGGCACCATCTCGAAGAAGGAAGCCCGTTCGGGTCTGGCCATCAACGGCTTCGGCGCATCCTTGACGGCAGCAGTTTTGGTTATCGTGTCGGTCACCAAGTTCACCCATGGCGCGTGGATGGTCTTCATCATCATGCCGTTCCTCTGGGTTGTCATGTGGGCAACCGGTCGCTACTACAAGGCCGTGAACCGCGAGATTGCACTCGACCCAGACATTAAGTTCGGCAGCAAGGGCGACTACGCAGTCGTTCTGATGGACAAGTTGAACAAGCCTCAGCTGAAGGCTCTCGACTACGCACTATCTAGCCGCCACACCCGCTTGGATGTCTTGCACGTGGCCGCCGACCCTGCACACTCAAAGAAGTTCGAGCGCGACTGGAAGAAGTTTGGTCTTGAGGTTCCGCTAAAGATCATCGAGAGCCCTTACCGCGAGTTCGGTGCCCCGCTGGTCGAATACCTTCAGGCACACCGCGAACAGTTCGGTTCTGAGCGCATCTCGGTTTACATGCCAAAGCTCGTTGTGGGTCACTGGTGGGAGCACGTTCTGCACAACCACCGCGCCAACCGCATCCGCAAGCAGCTCATGTATGTTCGCGGCGTAATGGTTACTCTCGTGCCTTGGCGCCTCGAATCTGCCGAGTATGCAAACCCGCTCAGCCGTCGCCCGCTTCCTGGTGATGCTCGACGTGGCGAGTTCGTTCGCCCGGCACTTCGCACGCACAGGCTCGGTGGTGGCGTGACCAAGGTGCGCGCAAAGCGCATCGATGAAGACTAAACCGTGACTGTTACCTGGAAGAGCATTGCGCTGGTCTTTGCCGGCGGAACTCTTGGCACACTGGTGAGATTCGGTTTGGATATTACCCTCGGCTCGCTATTCGCCGTGGCCGCCGTCAACATTGTGGGTTCTGCGATTATTGGTTGGATTAACAGCGACCCTAGAACTTCGCTGGTTGGGCGTCGCCAATTCTGGGCGGTCGGTTTCGCTGGTGGCTTCACCACGATGAGTGGAGTGGCCTTGCTGACCGCAACGGGAATCGCCGCTACGTTCTCTGCTGGCCAGGCGGTTAGCCTCCAGTTGTTCGGGTTTGTTTTTGGCATTTTTGTCGCCAGCCTTCTCGCCTATTGGGGTGCCAATGCGCTCGGTGAGCGTCTAACCGGCAATAACGCAACGCCAATCGAAGATGCTGACGAGGTGACCAAGTGATTCTTGCCTTCGCAGCTATTGCACTCGCCGGCGGCCTCGGAGCCGTAATTCGTTTTCTCCTTTCGGGCTGGGTCGGAAAGTTGCCTTGGGGAACCCTGGTCGCGAACATCCTTGCTTCCTTCGTTGTCGGTCTCGTCCTCCGCTCTGTGGATGGCAGCGGCTTGATCGCAGCAATCGTGGTGACTGGGCTGTGTGGAGGTTTGTCTACGTTCAGCACGTTCTCTGCGCAGACGGTTGAATACTTCAAGGCCAAGCAGATCTGGCGCGGTGTTGCTAACATCGCACTAAATTTCGTTTTACCCACACTGGCAGCGCTTGCCGGGCTTCTGCTCGCCTACACCCTGCTAAAATAGGCAAAGATTTAGTTTCCAAGTCGTTCCCGCGCGTTCATTCGCGCCCAAGCACGCGTAAGGGGGTCTCGCCATGGGGCGTGGCCGTCAAAAGGCAAAGCACACCAAGGTGGCTCGTGAGCTGAAGTACTTCAGCCCGAACACCGACTTGACCGCGCTTGAAAAGGAAATCGGTCACATCCCGCCAGCAACCTCTGGCTTCGCAGGCGACAACGAGCCTGAATACGAAGACAAGTGGGCCGACATGTATGACGAGGGCGACGAAGACGAAGACGCCGAAGAAGACAAGTAGTCTCGAGAATTAGAAAAAGGACCCAGGGTTTACCCCCGGGTCCTTTTTCTTTAAACCTACTGGTTTGAAATGGTGACCTGCTCTTCGCGAGCGACAACCTTCACGCGCTCACGGTCGACACCTTCGAAGGCCTCGCCTAGAGCGATTTCGTGCTGGTTGAGTTGCAGCCAACCATTCCAGGTGGTGAAGTCGACGCCACGCTCGGCGAAGGTGGCCAACACCGCATCTGTCGATGGCTCTGCCGGGTCAACCAAGGTGTCAACGTCGGCAACTAGGTTCTCGATGGTCTCCATCGCGTCGCTCTTGGTGTGACCGATCAGGCCGACCGGGCCGCGCTTGATCCAACCCGTTGCATAGATGCCCTCTACGCGCTTGCCGTGCTCGTCGACAACGCGACCGCCATCGTTGCGGATGAC
>JBEDKF010000101.1:0-42763 GCA_041172305.1 Actinomycetota bacterium
CTAGTTGAGATGGAAGTTCGTGAACTTCTTTCACTATACGAATTCCCAGGCGACGACGCTCCTGTAGTACAGGTTTCAGCTCTAAAGGCACTAGAAGGCGACGCTACATGGGGTCAGACCGTTCTAGACCTAATGGACGCTGTTGACGCTAACATTCCAGAGCCAGTTCGCGACTTGGACAAGGCATTCTTGATGCCAGTTGAAGACGTTTTCACAATCACTGGTCGTGGAACAGTTATCACTGGAAAGATCGAGCGTGGCCAGGTTAAGGTTAACGACGAAGTTGAAATCGTTGGTATCCGCGACAAGCAGAAGACCACTGTTACTGGAATCGAAATGTTCCGTAAGCTACTTGACTACGCAGAGGCTGGTGAAAACGTAGGTCTATTGCTACGTGGAACCAAGCGTGAAGATGTAGAGCGTGGCCAGGTTGTATGTAAGCCTGGTTCAATCACACCTCACACTGGCTTTGATGGCAACGTCTACATCCTTTCAAAGGATGAGGGTGGTCGTCACAACCCGTTCTACGCAAACTACCGTCCACAGTTCTACTTCCGTACCACAGACGTAACCGGTGTTATCACCCTTCCGGCTGGTACTGAAATGGTTATGCCTGGCGACACCACCGAAATGTCGGTTGAGCTAATCCAGCCAATCGCTATGGAAGAGGGTCTACGTTTCGCTATCCGTGAGGGTGGCCGTACCGTAGGTGCTGGAACCGTTACCAAGATCACCAAGTAATTTCGATTACTTAGAAAAACCCCAGGCCTTCGGGTCTGGGGTTTTTCACTTAACTGGATGTCCTGGTCATAAAAAAGTGGGCACCCATTTCTGGATGCCCACTTCTCTATTTGAATGCTACGAGAGGATGTCTGTAACCAGTTCCTTGTTCTCGCTCTTGTTGATAAGAGCCCATGCGTAGCCCGCAACGGCTGCGATGAATGGCGAGAGAACTAGAACCCAGCCAAGTGTGTTCAACTGCCAGGCGCTCTCCGGAAGAGACGGGTCTACGCCTTCTGGGACGGTTCCCGCTAGAAGGTTGAAACGACTCATCAATAGATACTCGGCCAGCATTAGCAACACAGCCGAGGCAAGTGGGGCAATCTTTGACTTCCAGACGTTCTCTCCGCCATGCTTCAAGAAGAAAGCGAAGACGGAGAACGACACGAGAACCTCAACCAAAATGACAGCAATCGCAGTGATGGCACTCATCCAGAAGAAGAGGTTTAGAACTGGGTCCAATCCAGCGGCCGCGAAGTAGATGATAACCACAAGCGCAATAGCAGAGGTTAGCCATACGCCGTTTGCGGGGGCGCCCGCCTTGTTAGTTGTTCCAAATCGCTTACCGATTACTCCACCGCGTCCTAGCGCGAAGAAATAGCGAGAGGTGGCGTTCTGGAACGCAAGAAGCCCTGCGAACAAGCTAGAGACAACCAACCAGCTCATAACGGTGACCATCCATGGGCCAACATACTGGTCAGCCAGTGAGAACAGCACAGCGGCTGGGTCGGCTAGAGGAACACCATCAATCGATGAACGAGCAACCACCTCATCCATGATCTTTGATGAGCCCATGCCGGTAACCATGGCGAAAGAGGTTAGAGCGAACAGCACGGTGATGACGCCGATTGCCCAGTAGGTAGCGCGAGGAACGGTGCGCTTAGGGTTGACTGACTCTTCGCCATAGATTGCGGTTGCTTCGAAGCCAATGAACGATGCGAATGCGAACGCGATTGCGATACCCGCTCCGCCGCCGAAACCGCCGGCAAGAATGTTTTCTGGCGAGAATGAAGCGCCAAAGTTCATGCCTTCTGGGCCGCCTTTACCGAGAATTGCAAATGCTGTAACCATAAGCGAGAGAAGTTCGAGGATCATGAGCGTTCCTAGAACCTTAGCGCCGACGTCGACACTTAGAAGAGAAAGCGCTGTGACCAAGGCCCAGGCGATGATTGACCAAACATACCAAGGCATGTCAAGGCCGAGACCGGCCATTTGCCCTGCCAAAATGGCTCCAAAGAAACCATAAATGGCTAGCTGAATGGTGATGTAGCAAACGATCGAGGCGAACGCTGAGGCAACACCCGCGTTAGTGCCTAGGCCACGACCAACATAGGCAAAGAATGCGCCCGAGTTGGTGACCCGCGATGACATTGCTGCATAACCGACGCTGAACAAAAGCAGGGTCAATCCAACTGCCAGGTATGCGCCAGGGGCTGCGGCGCCGTTTCCGGCCAGCATCGCCACTGGAACCGCACCGGTCATACCGACCAGCGGGGCAGAAGCTGCCACAACAAAAAATACAATTCCTAGAACGCCGAGCTTGCCTTTTTTCAGCGAGCCGCCAGTGTCAGTATCTGAAGCCATTGTTTCTCTCCTCATTGAGTAATAGAAATCGTTCATACCCGAACGATTTACCATAAGCGTGGCCGAGTTCTCCTTTGTTCTCAAGTTTGAAAGCCCGATTTCAAAAATGTTCTCCAGATTGTTATAAAGCCGAAACGAGAGTGTTCGTTCGGATACGAATGACTGAGTAATCTAGAAACTATGACTGAACTAAAAGGCTTTTTCGCCCCTAAAACACCTACCGGCAAGAGCGCAATCGCTCCAGACATGCCTTGGTACTACTCTGGAACGTTGCTCACAGTCGAGTACTTAACCGACCCTCAGAATGTCAAAGCACTTCTTCCGGAAGGCATCGAACTTGCCGATGAGCACCCGGGTGCGGTCGCGGTCATTTGGGCTGACTGGCAGTCTTGCAGCGGCTCAAAGGAAGAGCTTCTCGACCCGTCACGTGCGCAATACATGGAGGCCTTCGTCGTGGTGCGCTGCAAGCATGAAGGTAAAACCTATTCACGCTGCGTGGCCATTTGGGTTACTAGCGGGTTCGCTCTCGCTCGAGGCTTCTTCCAGGGTTACCCGAAGAAGCTCGGCTCGGTTTACTCGACCCGCGTATACAACCGTGGCGTAGCTGCCCCACGCCTCGAAGCTGGTGCGAAGTTCGGTGCGAGCATTGCCGCCTACGATCACCGTCTAGCAAGTGCTGTTGTGACCCTAAAGAAGGAGAGCGACGGCAACGGCTTTGTAAATGGCCACCCGATGCTGCACAGTCGCTGGATGCCTTCGATTACCCCTGGTGCCGGCAACTCTATGGATCAGTTGATCACCATGGGTAGCCAGGATGCCGATCTCGGCCCTGCGTGGGAGGGTGACGCAGAACTTGAGTTGTTCGACTCTGAGTGGGATGAGTTGAAATCAATCCTGCCGGTGGAGAGGATTCTCGGAGGTTACTTCCGCGAAGTTGGAGTTACCTTCAACGGCGGCAAGTTGGTCGAAGACCGCTCCAACCCAAACGTTTAGTTCTTGAATTAGAAAAGCCCTGGCCTCGGCCAGGGCTTTTCTAATGAGTCGTCTAGAAGTCTTCGATGTACTCGTCGAGTTCCCATTGGGTGACGGTTCGACCGTGCAAAGGCCCGACCTCTTGGTTATAGCGTTCGATTTCATCGCGCTTCATCACCAAGAAGACGTCAACCAGTTGGCCCGCAAGGTGTTCGCGCAGGTGCTCGTTGGCTTCAAGTTCGTTCAGCGCTTCGGTGAAGGTGCCAGGCAGAATTCCCGCTCCCTCGTTGTCGTAGGCCATGCCGACGGCGTCTGGAGGGCAAGCTAGGTCGCGGGTTATGCCGTCTAAGGCCGCCGCCAAAATGCCGGCTATCACTAGATAAGGGTTGGCGGCTCCATCACCAACGCGAACCTCAAGGCGAGTTCCCTGGCCTCGCTCAGGCGGGATTCGAACCATGCAGCTGCGGTTGTCGTAGCCCCAGTTTGCTCGGTACGGTGCCAGAGTGTCGGGCCCGAGTCGCTTGAAGGCATTTACCGTTGGGTTGGTTAGCGCAGTCAGGCCGTTCGCATTAGCTGTGAGCCCGGCAATCAGTTTGCGAGCAGTCTCAGATAGGTTTCCAGCGCCATCGTGCATCTGATTCTTGCCGGCCAAATCAGTAACCGAGAAGTGCAAGTGGAAGCCGCTTCCACCCTCGTCACTCCACGGTTTACCCATAAAGGTAGCGTGCTGACCAGTGCGGTGGACGATGTCTTTGATTGCGGTCTTGAACATGAAAGTTCTGTCGGCCGCATCAAGCGCTTCACCATGCCAAAGGTTGATTTCATACTGGCCAGGGCTGAATTCATGGTTGCCGGCAAACACGCCGATGTTCATCTGGTCGAGCATGCGCAATAGGTGTAGGAAGGTGCCCTTAGGGTCAACCATCGAGCCAGTCGTGTAGACACGGCCGGTTTGGGTTAGTGAACGTTTGAAACCGCCACCCTCGACTCGATCGGCAATGTAAAACTCGAGTTCGGGGCCGACCACAGGTTGAAGGCCAATCGCGTTGTATTGGGCGATTACCTTCCGAAGCACGCTTCTAGGCGAAAGCAAATTATCGGTGCCATCTGGGTTGTAGGCGTCCACGACAACGTAGGCGACTCCAGGCTCCCAAGGCATCGGTGTGATGGTGGATGGATCTAGCTGGCTGACCATGTCTTGTAGGCCATCGGATGCAATGTTGTCACCATCCAAGACCCCACCACGAGTCGTGGTTACCCAAACGCCTTGGCAGAAGGCGGGGCCATTCTCAGCAGACTTGTCTAGCTGGCTGACTAAGACATCCTTCGAGCGCGTTACGCCAATGATGTCTGAATAGATGAACCGAAGAACATCAATACCCTGCTTGGTTAGATCCTCGCTAAGGGCAACCAGGTCGTGCTTCATTGCAGCTCCTTGATTTACATTCTCGCGCCTAACGAAGTCGTTAGGGCACAAACGAAATACTAGTCTTGAGAAGAACGAGAAAAACATCAATAATCAAAAGCGTTATCTATGTGTAATCAAGAAAGAAAAGTGGTGGGTGCTGTGAAGGCTCTGTTTATTCAACATGATCACGTCAGCCCTCCGGGTCCGGTGGCTGAGCGGCTCAAATTCCATGGATACGACACCATCGAAAAACTCGTCGTTCCTCAAGAAAAGTTCGGCACTCCCAACGAAGTCACTTTCGAATTTCCGCCCCTCGAGGATTACGACCTCATAATCCCGATGGGAGCTCCTTGGGGAGCCTGGGATGATGCCTGCATCGGAAATTGGCTAACACCAGAGGTGGAGTGGATTCGTCAAGCGGTTGAAAACAACAAACCGGTTTTGGGCATCTGCTTTGGAGGCCAGCTAATTGCCCGCGCGATGGGCGGCTCGGTGGCCAGAGGCCCTAAATCAGAGATTGGCTGGAAGGCAATCTGGAGTGACCGGCCAGAAATAGTTGGCAATGGGCCGTGGTTCCAGTTTCACTATGACCGATGGGAAGTGCCACCAGGCGCAATTGAGATCGCGCGTAACCCGATTGCATCTCAGGCGTTTGTAATTAATCGATCGTTGGCGCTGCAGTTTCATCCCGAAGTTAGTGCAGCCTCGCTAATCGACTGGCTGCTCTGGGGTGGCGACAAAAACGTTATTGCCGATGGTCAGGATCCTGAGATCATGATTGCGCAAACCCGTGCAGAAGAAGAAGCCGCCAAACAGCGCACGTTTGCACTGATTGACGGCTTCTTAGAGCATGTCGTAAACGCTTAGTTACTTCAGCTGAACCTTCACTGGCATGCGCTTGATGCCGTGCACGAAGTTTGAGCGCAAGAAGTCGAGATCGCCCGTGCGCTCCATACCGCTGATGCGGCCAATGAGGTCTTCAAACATGACTCGCAACTCGATGCGAGCGAGTGCGTTGCCAAGGCACATGTGCGGGCCACCTCGACCGAATGTCATGTGCTCATTAGGGTTTCGAGTTACATCCATCTTGTTTGGCAAGTCAAAGATCGCCTCGTCACGGTTGCCTGATGCAAACCACGGCACAATCTTTTGGCCAGCCTTGATTTTCACACCATCGATTTCGACGTCCTTGGTGGCTGTGCGGCGGAAGTGATAGACCGGGCTTGCGAAGCGAAGGAACTCTTCGACGGCCCAAGGAATCATGTCGGGGTTCTCTTGCAAGTAGACCAACTGATCTGGGTTATTCATGAGGTTATTCATCGTGTGAGTGATGGTGTGACGAGTGGTCTCGTTACCAGCCACAACGAGCAACAAGAAGTTGGTGTGGAAGTCGCGTTCGGTTAGCGGGATGCCGTCGCTCATCGGAGAGTTCACCAAGACCGAGACAAGATCCTTGCCATCCTTGCCCTTGCGTTCGCGAGCCAGGTCGTCGCCGTAAGCAAATACCTCGAGCGCCGCCGGAGACTTGAATGGCACCAGGCGGTACTTTTCACTTTCTGGGTCATTGATCAGAACATCGGCATGTTCTGGGTCGTCGAAACCGATCATGCGGTTTCCCCACTCGATCAGCTGGTCGGTGTCGGTCTCAGGAACATCAAGCAACTTGGCCAGCACCTGAATCGGGAAGTCGGCTGCTACCTCTTTGACAAAATCAAACTCGCCTTTGGCAAAAGCGTTGTCTAGAGTTTGCGCGGTTAGCCCTCGAAGAAATGTCTCATAGACACCGACTGCCTGCGGAGTGAACTGCCCTTGAAGGAGGCGTCGAAGGGCACGGTGGCGGTTGCCATCAGTTTCGAGCAGTGAGCGACGAGCTTCTTCCTGTTCGGCATCGACTTCTTCCAGGTTTGTAAAGCGCTCGCTGGTGAAGGTTTCTGGGTCGCGGAGCACTTTGACGATGTCGTGATACCTGGTCACTGACCAAAAGCCGCTGTTTGGTGACTCTTCTTCGTTCCAGTGGATCGGAGAGTTTTTGCGAAGTTCCTCGAACGCGGCCCAAGGCGCACCATTCTGAAATAAATCTAGATTCGCAAGGTTGATACTCGACGCTGAGGTCATTTTTGCTCCTGAAAGTCATTCGGATGCTAACAATCTTCAGAATACTCACTGTGCGACCTGATAGAAGCAAGTTAGTCAAATAGTTATATTTAATGTGTCGGTAAAAGTTCGTTTTGGGCAATGCCAGACAAGAGGGAGTCTTTATGGCTGGGTCGCACACGCTAGCGGAAACCGAGCGTCAAGTCAGCGCGCGACTTGAGGGTAAGCGGCTCGACTACGAATCCATGGCCGTGATCGCAAATCTCTTTCGCGCCGCGAGTGCCGCCCGCAACCACTTTGAACGCTCGGTCCTTCTGCAGCATGAACTGTCGTGGACCGCATTTGTCGTGCTTTGGGTCACCTGGATTTGGGAACCCATCGAAACTCGACAAATTGCCGAGGAGGGCGGATTCTCCAAGGCAACGCTCACTGGCGTGCTGAGCACGCTGGAAGGCAGAAAATTATTGACCCGCGAGAAAAGTCAGAACGACGGTCGTTTGGTCTTGGTTAAGTTGACGCCGTCTGGGCGCAAGATGATGGACAAGCTCTTCCCCGAGTTCAACCAACATGAGAGTGAACTAGTTTCGGTGCTGCCGAGCGCCAATAAATCAGTGGTTGCAGAGGCTCTCCGCAAGATCACCAAGTATGCGGCAGAGAACTAGAAGCGTCGGGCTTCAGCGATAAACCTTTTCAGCAGCTCCAACTGCGCCGGGTTAGTGTCGTAGTTATCTTCAGGGTGCCATTGCACTCCAAAAGCCCAACCCTTGGATGGGTATCTCACGGCTTCAACGAAGCCTTCTGCTGAGTGTGCAATCACCTCAACGCCTGGTGCCAGGCGATCAATGATTTGATGGTGGTAGCACGAGGCCTCAACGGTCGGGTCGCTTAGCCCTAGATCGGTTGCGTGACTTTCAAAGGTGACTTTCGCAACGTGGTGGTGGTGCGGCTGAGCCATGTCTTGAATGAGGCTGCCGCCAAGTGCGACGTTTGTGATTTGATAGCCGCGACAAATGCTCAAGAGGGGAATGCCGTGTTCAAGGGCATGTTTAACGAGCGAAATGTCTACTTCATCCTGAAGATCATCGATGCCATAAAGTTTGTCACTGGTTGGCACTTGACCATAGGCGCGAGGGTTCACGTCTGAACCGCCGGGCATCACAATCCCCGCGATGCCTGAAAGCCTCTCGGCCCAATCGCTACCAGAAACCGGAAGCAGGGTGATTGGCTCGCCACCGGCCGCCCAAACGCTCTCAACCAGTCGGCGAGCATTTACTAATCCGCCGAATCGAGTGACCGAAGTCGACTCTGCAAATCGGCCAAGAATTGCGATTCTGGGACGGGTCACTTGAGGCTCCAAATCGTTATAAATTTTTACGAGTTCTGTTATCTAGTATGCCGTAATGTAATTCATTAGCATCCGAATGATATTCAACTTTTCCGACAGGGGAGACCAACCGATGACCACCGTAACCGTCGCTGGTATTGAGATTGATACCCGCCACTTCATTGGCGGAAAGCGAGTTGGCTCGGCTGCAACCTACGAGAACACCTCTCCAATCGATGGAGCTTTTCTTGGCAACATCTCTCGTGGCTCTGCAGAAGAAGTCAACCTAGCCGTTGCCGCGGCAAAAGCTGCCTTCCCTGCCTGGGCAGCAATGGGCCCACAAAAGCGCGGAGCACACCTGCTCAAGCTGGCTGAGTTGGTCGAGGCAAATATCGAAGAGCTCTCCAACATTGAAACTCTGGACAACGGTTCACTTTTGCGATCACACCGACGCGGCGTTATGCCTAGAGTTGCGATGAACATTCGGTTCTTTGCCGAATACGCAATCAATGAACTTCGCCACGATGCCTTTGAAACTCGCGGGCACACAAACAACATCAGCTGGGACCCCTCGGGCGTTGCCGTCTTGATCACGCCATGGAATGCCCCACTTATGCTGGCTACCTGGAAGATTGGCCCGGCGCTCGCTGCCGGTGACACAGTGATTCTCAAGCCAGCCGAATGGACTCCGCTTACCGCTAGCTACTTCGCCGACCTAACCCGTCAGGCAGGCATCCCAGACGGCGTGTTCAACGTAGTTCAGGGGTTCGGCGCTGAGGTAGGCGCGGCACTAACTGCGCACCCAGATATTTCTAGGATTTCGTTCACCGGCTCCGTGCCGACCGCGAAGATCATTGCTCGGGCCGCGGCCGATAACCTCACCCCGGTGAGCTTCGAACTCGGCGGCAAGAGTCCTTTGATTGTGCTCGAAGATGCAGACCTTGATTTGGCGACAACTCTAGCTGCCGAGCAGTATGACAATGCCGGCCAAGTATGTTTGTCGGGCACCCGAATTTTGGTTCATGAGGCAGTCGCCGAAGAGTTCGCCCTCAAGTTTGTTGAGAAAGCGTCGGTTATCAAGCAGGGAGACCCTCGCGACCCAGAGACCGACATCGGC
The DNA here is from genome assembly GCA_041172305.1 of Actinomycetota bacterium. GTDB lineage: Bacteria > Actinomycetota > Actinomycetes > Actinomycetales > Microbacteriaceae > Rhodoluna. The sequence goes on from JBEDKF010000101.1 coordinate 9,280, forward strand.
CCACAAATTCATCAGGTTCACTTTGATCGAATCAAGGGGTTTGTTGACCGCGCCAAGGCCGAAGGTGCCGAAATCATTATGGGTGGCGAACCCAACGGCGACCTCGGCGGCCTCTATTTCCGACCGACGTTAGTCAAGAACCCAACCCCGGGCAGTGAAATCGTGAGCGCCGAAATTTTTGGTCCGGTGCTGTGCATGCAAACATTCAAGACCGATGAAGAAGCATTGGCGATGGCCAACGGAACCGAATTCGGGTTGGCGGCCGTTGTGGTCTCGGGCAAGCGTGAGCATGCCAAGGCAATCACCGAACGTCTCGTCGCTGGAACCATTTGGGTCAACTGTTTCTTCGTCCGCGATTTGCGGGCACCATTCGGAGGATCCAAGAAATCTGGAATCGGCCGCGATGGGGGCACTTGGTCATTCGACTTTTACGCCGATGTAAAGAACACCGTAATCGCTCCAACTGGATGGAAGGAAGACAACTAATGGGTGAAGTAGTAGGCGCTGGCATTCTGGCTCACGTGCCAACCATCATGCTGCCTGAAGCGGTTCGAAAGGACCTCAATAACGGTCAGGAGATCAGCCTCGTGCCCGGTCTCAAGCGGCTGAGAAAAGAGGTGTTCGAGACTCTTGACTACGACACCGTAGTTGTGCTCGACAGCCACTGGGCAACCACTGTCGAATTTGTTATCACATCGGCGGCCGAACGCTCGGGTCTGTTCACTTCCGAAGAGCTTCCGCGAGGCATGACACAGGTGCCTTACGCGTTCAAGGGTGACCCAGAACTAGCACTCGCAATCGCAAAGCAAGACGAGAAGAACGGCACCTGGATAACGCCTATCTCAGACCCGCACCTTCCGATTTTCTATGCGACCGTAAATCTTTGGCACTATCTAGGTCGAGGCCTGGATGAGAAGAAGTGGATCAGCATGTCGGTTTGCCAAACGGCAACCCCGGAAGACTTCATTCGAGCCGGTCGCGCCCTAGGTGAAGCCATTCGCGAAACAGACCGTAAAGTTCTGATTTTGGGTTCTGGTGCGTTGTCGCACACGTTCCACAAACTCCGCGATCTTCGCAAGCACGAGGCCAGCGACCCTAGTCACATTTTCACCAAAGAAGCCTACGAGTATGACATGCAGGTTCTCGAGTGGATGAAGGCCGGCGACCACGCCGCCATTCTTGGCGACTTCGACACCTTCCGCAAATTCAAGCCTGAGGCTGGGTTCTTCCACTACCTCGCCATGGCTGGTGCCTTGGGTGAAGAAGCAAACACTTCACTCGGTGAGCTCTACAGCGAGTATGAAAACTCAATTGGAACGGGTCAGGTTCACGTCTGGTTCCCGAAGCCTGAGGGCGGTTTCCCTAGACCAAAGGACTTGGTGCTTTCTCGTGACTGAATACCGCAGAATTTTGCTTAATGGCTATCCGGTTCAAGTCAAGCGGGTGGGCGATGACCTGGTTGCACCTGATGGCCGATCGGTGGCAATCAAGGATGCTCAGCACCTGCCTCCTTCGGAGCCAACCAAGATCATTGCCGTGCACCTGAACTATGACTCTCGCACCAAGGAGTTCATGACCAAGCTGCCTCCTGCCCCTACTTACTTCATGAAGCCGGTTACCGCGTTGAACTCACACGGTGGAGACATTGTGCGCCCGCAGGGTTGCAAATGGCTGAACTATGAGGGTGAAATCGTGATTGTGATTGGCAAAACCTGTCGCAACATTTCACCTGCCGAAGCTGGCGAATACATCGCTGGTTATTCCGTAGGAAACGACTTCGGTTTGCACGACTTCAGAGACACAGATGCTGGCTCGATGCTGCGCGTAAAGGGCAGCGACACTCTTGCCCCGGTTGGCCCAGCACTGGTTACCGATTGGGACTTCAAGAACAAGGTAATCCGCACCTATGTAAACGGCGAAGTCAAGCAAGAAGACAACACCGACAACATGGAGTGGGACATGCACTACTTAGTTGCTGACATCGCACGAAGCATCACGCTGTTGCCTGGTGACATGTTGTTCTCTGGCACACCAGCCAACTCTCGGCCAGTGTTCCCTGGCGATGTTGTCGAGGTCGAGGTAGAAGGCCTTGGCCGCTTGACCAACACCGTGGTTGAAGGGCCGATTGGCATTCGCGAGGATGTCGGCGCGCAGCCAACCGAGAGCGAAGAAGTAATTTCAACAGCGCTTGGCGGCGACTGGGAGTTCAGAGGAATTCGCACACCGTCCAAAGACCTTTACCCATCCACCGTGGAGGAGAAGAAATAATGATCAAAATTGACGTCGACATGACCAAGTGCCAGCACTACGGTCAGTGTGTGTTCGAAGCACCTGAGGTGTTCAAACTGAACGCAGACGACAAGCTCGAGTACACCGCGACAGCCGATGACTCAGAGCGCGCAAACGTTGAGGCAGCGATTGACATCTGCCCAATGCAAGCAATCTTCATCGTTGAGTAATTTCTGATGGAAAAGCCGGTCGTAATTGTTGGCGCTTCGATGGGCGGTTTGCGCACAGCGGAGTCACTAAGGCGCTTCGGCTATCTAGGGCCAATTACTGTGATCGGCGACGAGCCCTATGCTCCATACAATCGACCGCCACTCTCAAAAGAAGTTCTAGCCTCTGACGAAGTCAGCTTTGAGGCAGTTGCGTTTCCGCAGCGTGCAGCAACCGAAGATGTTCTCTGGAAGTTGGGCAAGAAGGTCACCTCAGCAGACTTAGATCTTGGCCAGGTGACACTCGAAGATGGCGAAAAGCTTTCTTATTCCACTTTGGTTGTGGCAACCGGCCTCCGACCAAAGCGTCAAACCTATGAAAATGATCTTCGAGTTGGTCGCCACGTAATCCGCTCACTCGACGATGCCCTCGCCTTGCGTGCTGAGCTCCGACCGGGTGCAAAGGTAGTGGTTTTGGGTGCCGGTTTCATCGGTTGCGAAACCGCAGCGACAGCCAAGAAGCTTGGGTGCGACGTAACCCTCGTTGCACCAGGTGATTTGCCGATCAAGCGCCCACTTGGCCCGGCGCTCGCTGCCGAGATCCAGCGGCGTCAAGAGCAACATGGCGTCAAGTTTCTAATGGAAACCACCATCGATGACCTTGTGGGTTCCGAGAGAGTTGAAGCGGTCAAACTCGGCGGTGGTGAGGTTCTCGAGTGCGACGTGTTCATTGAGGCAATTGGGTCGCTTGCCAATGTGGAATGGCTTGACGGTAATGACCTGGTGAACACGGATGGGCTTCTGGCAGATTCGAACCTAAGGGCCATAAAGGAGTCTGGCGGGGTTTGGGAAGATGTGTTCGTGGTCGGAGACGTTGCCAAGTTTCCGAACCCAGTTTTTGACTCCCACTCTCGACGGGTTGAACATTGGAACATTCCGACTGAATGTGCAAAGTATGTTTCACAAATTATTGCGGCCCAGCACGCATCTGATGTTTCACTGGATGACCTTCTCGCCAAGCCTTTTAAGCCAATTCCTTCGTTCTGGAGCGATCAGTTCGACACGCACCTATTGGCCTTTGGTCTCTTGGGGTTGGCCGACTCTGTCGAATTAGTTCAAGGAACAATCACCGAGGACTGTGTCTTTGAGTATCGACGCGACGGTGTGTTGGTCGGAGTGGCAGGCATAGGATTGCGTTCAGTGGTGCAGGGTTACCGAAAAGAATTCGAGAGATAGGCAGACAATGGCAGACTCATTTTTTGATTTAGACATTTCCTTTGAGGATGACGAGACACCAGATCTATCCAAAATTCCCGCGGCTCAACTAAAGGCCGCTATCGAACAGCTGCCAGAGGCTCTGCGCGATGTGGCGATGGGCGTGCTCTATGAAAAGCGCACCATGAGTGACGTCTCTCAGGCACTCGGTATTCGACAGGGTGAGCTAGTAACTCGCCTGCATCGAGCACAACTCTCGATTGGTATGGCACTCATGCAGAACAGGTCTCGACGATGAGCCAGATTCGGTTCAAGAATTTCATCGACGGAAAATACGTCGATGCCAAGTCTGAAACTTCTAGCGAGATATTTAACCCGGCAACCGGCAAGGTTTATGCAACTGCACCAAAATCATCGGCAGCAGATGTAGACGATGCCTACAAGGCCGCCGAGAGGGCTTTCGAAGATTGGCGACACACGACGCCGAGCGAGCGTCAACTCGCGCTGATCCGGATAGCCGATGCATTCGTGGAGCGAGCCGATGAAATCGCTGCGGTGGAATCTCGAGACACTGGTAAACCGCTCAACTTTGCCCGAGGTGAAGTCATGGGCAGTGCCGGGCAGATTCGATTCTTCGCTGGCGCGGCACGAAACCTTGAGGGCAGGGCCTCTGCCGAATATGCGCGCGAGCACACCTCTTCAATTCGCCGCGAACCAATTGGCGTAATCGGCCAGATCACACCTTGGAACTACCCTTTGGTAATGGCGACCTGGAAGTTTGCTCCGGCCATTGCCGCCGGAAACACCATCGTTATTAAGCCAAGCGACACGACCCCAGCGGTCACCCTGCTCATGGCCGAAATCGCCTCCGAGTTTCTACCTAAAGGCGTCTTCAACGTTGTAGCCGGTGATCGCGATACTGGTCGCGCAATCGTCGAACATGAGATTCCGCAAATGATTGCCATCACTGGCTCGGTTCGCGCTGGCATGGAAGTCGCTAAAGCGGCAGCAATCGATGTCAAACGAGTTCATCTAGAGCTTGGCGGCAAGGCGCCAGTCCTGATTTTCCCCGACGCAGATTTGAAGCGAGCTGCCGAGGTCTTGGTTGAGGCGTCCTTCTATAACGGCGGTCAAGACTGCACCGCGGCAACGCGATATCTGGTGCACGAGAGCATCAAGGATGAGTTCCTTGAATTATTCAAGGCCGCCGTAATAAAGGGTGCTCGAACTGGAACCCCTGAGACTTCGGGAATCCTGTTTGGCGCGGTTAACAACATTGCCCAGTTGGAGCGAGTCAGAGGGTTCGTCGATCGTCTCCCTGATCACGCCAAGTTAGAGCTGGGCGGGGGAGACCCGGTCGCAAACGGCGGTTACTTCCACGAGGCAACCATCCTGTCGGGTCTAAAGCAATCCGACGAACACATCCAGGATGAAATCTTTGGACCGGTCGTGACTGTGCAGACCTTCAAGGATGAAGCCGAAGCACTCCGCAATGCGAATGACGTCAAGTATGGCCTCGCCGCGTCAGTTTGGACCAGCAATCACTCGAGGGCAATGCGCCTAAGCCGCGACCTAAGTTTCGGTTGTGTCTGGATCAATAGCCACGGCCCTCTGACCGCGGAGATGCCTCACGGCGGATTCCGCCACTCGGGCTACGGAAAAGACTTGTCCCAGTATGGCTTCGAAGACTATACGCGCATAAAGCACGTGATGTCTTTTATCGGTGACTAACGACCGAGGATCTTGGCGCTCAGCTCAGCAATAACTTTGAACATCTCTTCCACGTCTGAAGGCGAGGTTCTAAAGTTTGTGAAGCATGGGCGAAGCCAGACTTCTCCATCGATAACCGCCGGCGAAATGTAGATGCGTCCATCGCGAACAATTTCTTGGCACAGTTGCTTGTTGTGTGCGCTAACGTCAGCCACGCCAGACGGGCAGTATTGGATCGGAACGATCGATAATTGCGGAGCGCTAGGCAAGACTCTGAACAGAGGGTCGGCACTCGCCATCTGGTAGGTCATTCGCGCGAGGTCAAGGTTTCCTGAAATCGCATCGCGGAACGCCTTTGCTCCATGTGAATAGAACCCCATCCAGAGTTTCAGCGCACGCAGAGGTCGCGAATACTCCAGCGTGAGATCAACCGGGTTGTAGTCGTCGTCATCGTGGGGCATGTATGCCTCGTCGTGGCTGAAGGTATTGAATAGTGAACTTAGTTCTTTAACCAACAGGATGCTGCATGCCTTTGGAACAAACATCCACTTGTGGGCATCTATCGTTACCGAGTCAGCGAGGTCGATGCCGTCGAAAAGGTCGCCGACAGCCGTTGTTCCTGCTGCAGGGGCGCCATAGGCTCCATCGACGTGCATCCAAACGTCATACTTTTTGCAGATCGCGGCAATCTCTCGAAGTGGGTCAACTGCGCCGGTGAGTGTGGTGCCCGAGGATGCAATAACCGCCATGGGTGTGACGCCGGCTTCTAGATCACGCAGGATTGCTGCTTCGAGCGCTGGAGCGCTCATCTTTCGCTGTTCGTCAATGGCAATCACTCTGATTGATTCGGAGCCCAGGCCAAGGATTTCTACGGCACGCGTGTTGGAATAGTGCGCCTCCTGGCTGCAATAAACGGCAAGCGGGCTGCTGATGCCCTTCGACCGGGATGACGGTTGGGCTTTGGTTCGCGCCGCGGCCAAGGCAGTGATGTTGCTCACCGTGCCACCACTGGTGAACAGGCCCTTGGCGTCGGAGAAACCGATAAAGTCGCCGACCCAAGTGGCAGTCTGCTTTTCGAGAAGGCTGGCAGCTCCAGAGTCGACGGCAAGATTGATGTCATAAGAAGATGCAAGGAAATCGGCAATTGCGCCGATTTCTAGACCCGATGAACCGATGTAGGCAAAGAATCTCGGTCTGGATTGTGCGATGGACTGATCTAACAGTTCAAGGCTTTGGTCGATAGACGAAGACTCGCCCATACCTAGTTCCGGCAGAGCGGTGCTAAGTAGGTCTCTAGTCTTTTGCTTCAGCTCAGGCTCTGATTCGCGGGCAGTGTCGAAATCTGACCAAATGTGGTCAACTTGCTTGGCAAGCTTCTCGAGCACTTCAATGCGCGACTGAGAGAACTTCAAATCGTTCGAGTTTTGGGTCACAACCAGATACTACTTAAAACAATTTGCTTTGAAGGCATGAACTGTGGCAAGATAGACAAGTTCGTGAGTAGTCGCGCCCGTTTTCGGCGTGAACCACTGCAGGCATGTGATCCAGGGCTGAAAGGCTCGAAGGTCCCCCGGCAGCAAGAACAAAAATGTATCCGATAAGACAACCTCGGGTTCGCGCTGATAAAAAAGTGCGACACGCCCGACAGCGTGGGTCGGACAAGCAGTACCCCTAAGTGGGCCACAACAGGCCCATGGAGGGTCTTGAAATCAAAACAGTGGTGCAACAGAAGTAGTGCTACTAAGCGTCCCGTGGGAAACCATGGGTAGAACGAGAGCGAGTCAAGATGGCCGGACAGAAAATCCGCATTCGACTTAAGTCTTATGACCACGAGGTCATTGACACTTCGGCACGCAAGATCGTCGACACGGTTACCCGTGCAGGCGCGACTGTAGTAGGCCCAGTGCCTCTGCCGACCGAGAAGAACGTAGTTTGTGTAATCCGTTCCCCTCACAAGTACAAGGACAGCCGCGAGCACTTCGAGATGCGCACCCACAAGCGCGTTATCGACATCATCGACCCAACTCCTAAGGCAGTTGACTCTTTGATGCGTCTCGACCTCCCGGCAGACGTCAACATCGAGATCAAGCTCTAAGGAAAATCATGTCTACCAACAGAACCGTTAAGGGACTACTGGGCAAGAAGCTCGGCATGACTCAGGTATGGGACGAGAACAACAAGCTTGTTCCTGTCACCGTCGTTGAGGCTGGCTCGAACGTTGTCACCCAGATCAAGAACGCAGAGACCGATGGCTACGTTGCCATCCAGGTCGCATACGGCGCCATCGACCCTCGCAAAGTAAACCAGCCAGTTGGCGGTCACTTTGAGAAGGCTGGCGTTACTCCTCGTCGTCACATCGCCGAGATCCGCACCGCTGATGCAGCTGACTACACCGTTGGTCAGGAGCTTGGCGTTGAGACTCTAGAGGTCGGATCAAAGGTTGACGTCGTCGGAACCTCAAAGGGTAAGGGCTTCGCAGGTCACATGAAGCGCCACGGCTTCTCTGGTGTGTCAGCATCTCACGGTGCTCACCGCAACCACCGTAAGCCTGGTTCGATCGGTGCCTCATCGACTCCATCACGCGTTTTCAAGGGAACTCGTATGGCTGGTCGCATGGGTGGAGACCGCGTTACCACTCTGAACCTAACTCTTCACGCTGTAGACGCTGAAAAGGGTCTATTGCTAATCAAGGGTGCAATCCCAGGTCCTAAGGGCCAGCTCGTATTCGTCCGCAACGCAGTGAAGGGAGCGTAATCCAAATGGCATCAGCTACCAAGATTGACGTTCTCGACGTCGCAGGTAAGAAGGCAGGCTCAGCTGAGCTTCCAGCAGACCTTTTTGACGTCCAGACAAACGTTCCACTTATCCACCAGGTTGTAGTTGCTCAGCTAGCAGCAGCTCGCCAGGGCACCCAGTCAACCAAGCGTCACGGCGAGGTTTCTGGAACCGGTAAGAAGCCTTTCAAGCAGAAGGGAACCGGTCGCGCGCGTCAGGGTTCGCTTCGCGCTCCACAGATGCGTGGCGGTTGGGTTGCACATGGTCCAAAGCCTCGTGACTACGACCAGCGCACCCCTAAGAAGATGATTGCTGCTGCAACCAAGGGCGCTCTAAGCGACCGCGCACGCAACGGCCGTCTTCACGTCATCTCAGAATTCGCAATCGGCGCAACTCCTTCAACCAAGGCAGCCGCTTCGATTCTTCTTCAGCTGACCAACCGTCGCAACGTCTTGATCGTTCTAGACCGCACCGATGACACCAGCTACAAGAGCTTGCGCAACCTACAGGGCGTTCACGTCTTGCCAGTTGACCAGCTAAACGCATACGACATCCTGTTGAGCGACGACGTGGTTTTCACCAAGTCGGCTCTTGACGCATACATCGCCCGCCCAGCTAAGGGTGCATCAGCTAAGGCTGTAGCAACCGAGGCTGAAGCAGCAGAGGAGGCATAGTCATGACTCAGATCAACAAGGATCCACGCGAGGTCATCATCAAGCCAATCGTCTCTGAGAAGAGCTACAACCTGATCGATCAGGGTAAGTACACCTTCGAAGTTGACCCACGCTCGAACAAGACCGAGATCAAGCAGGCTATCGAAGTTATCTTCGGTGTGAAGGTTGCTTCGATCAACACCCTGAACCGTATCGGTAAGTCTTACCGCACCAAGTTCGGAGCTGGCAAGCGCAAGGACACCAAGCGCGCCATCGTCACCCTAAAGTCCGGCACCATCGACATCTTCACCAACGTCGGTTAAGCGGAAGTAGAAGGAATACAAAATGGGTATCCGTAAGTACAAGCCAACGACTCCTGGTCGTCGCGGTTCATCGGTTTCAGACTTTGCTGAAATCACCCGCTCAACCCCGGAGAAGTCTCTTCTACGTCCACTAAGCAAGACTGGTGGCCGTAACTCAGCTGGTCGTATCACCACTCGTCACATCGGTGGTGGCCACAAGCGTCAGTACCGCGTGATCGACTTCCGTCGTCACGACAAGGATGGCGTTCCAGCTACCGTTGCTCACATTGAGTACGACCCGAACCGTACCGCTAACATCGCCCTTCTGCACTACGCAGATGGCGAGAAGCGTTACATCATCGCGCCGAACAAGCTCAAGCAGGGCGACCGCATCGAGCAGGGTCCAACCGCGGACATCAAGCCTGGAAACGCTCTTCCATTGAAGAACATTCCAGTTGGTACCGTAATCCACGCAATCGAGCTAAAACCAGGCGGCGGTGCCAAGATGGCACGTTCAGCTGGCGCTTCAGTTCGTCTAGTTGCTAAGGATGGACCTTACGCACAGCTTCGTCTACCTTCAGGTGAAATCCGTAACGTAGACGCACGCTGCCGTGCAACCGTTGGCGAGGTCGGCAACGCCGAGCAGTCAAACATCAACTGGGGTAAGGCTGGCCGTATGCGCTGGAAGGGCGTTCGCCCAACCGTTCGTGGTGTAGCTATGAACCCTGTTGACCACCCACACGGTGGTGGTGAAGGTAAGACTTCTGGTGGACGTCACCCTGTAACCCCTTGGGGTCAGGCTGAGGGTCGTACCCGTAAGCAAAACCTTCCATCTGACAAGCTAATCGTCCGTCGTCGTAACGTCGGCAAGAAGCGCTAATAGGAGTCTGAAAACAAATGCCACGTAGTTTGAAAAAGGGTCCATTCGTTGACGACCACCTGTTCCAGAAGGTCGCCAAGCAGAACGAGGCCGGCACCAAGAACGTGATCAAGACCTGGTCGCGCCGTTCGATGATTGTTCCAGCCATGCTGGGCCACACCATCGCGGTTCACGACGGTCGTAAGCACGTACCTGTATTCGTCACTGAGACCATGGTTGGTCACAAGCTTGGCGAATTCTCACCAACCCGCACCTTCCGTGGACACGTGAAGGATGACAAGAAGGGACGTCGCAAATAATGGAAGCACTAGCAAAGGTCCGTCACATCCGTGTGACCCCAATGAAGGCTCGCCGCGTCGTTAACCTGATCCGCGGAAAGCAGGCCGCTGAGGCAATGGCTATCTTGAAGTTTGCTCCACAGCAGGCATCAGAGCCAGTGTTCAAGTTGGTTCAGGCAGCAGTTGCCAACGCCAAGGTCAAGGCAGAGAAGTCAAACACCTTCCTAAACGAAGATGACTTGTTCGTGTCTCAGGCTTTCGTTGACGAAGGCACCACACTAAAGCGTTTCATGCCTCGAGCTCAGGGACGTGCGTTCCAGATCTTGAAGCGCACCAGCCACATCACCATTGTGGTTGCAACCCCAGATGAGCTTGCCAACAAGGCAGCAAAGAAAGGTGGCAACTAATGGGTCAGAAAGTTAATCCTTACGGTTTCCGTCTAGGCATCACTACCGACCACGTGTCACGTTGGTTCGCAGACTCAACTAAAAAGGGTCAGCGTTACCAGGACTACGTAACCGAGGACATCAAGGTTCGCGCACTGCTTACCTCACGTCTAGACCGCGCAGGCGTGTCTCGCGTTGAGATCGAGCGCACCCGTGACCGCGTCCGCGTTGACATCCACACCGCTCGCCCAGGCCTAGTAATCGGCCGTCGTGGTGCAGAGGCTGAGGCTATCCGCGCAGACCTAGAGAAGCTCACCGGCAAGCAGATCCAGTTGAACATCCTTGAGGTTAAGAGCCCAGACATGGATGCACAGCTAGTTGCACAGGGTATCGCTGAGCAGCTAAACGCACGTGTGGCTTTCCGCCGCGCTATGCGTAAGGGCATGCAGGGTGCACTTCGCCAGGGAGCAAAGGGCATCCGTGTTCAGTGTTCAGGTCGTCTAGGTGGAGCCGAAATGTCTCGCACCGAGTTCTACCGTGAAGGCCGTGTTCCTCTACACACCCTTCGTGCCAACATCGACTACGGCTTCTACGAGGCCAAGACCGTTTTCGGTCGCATCGGTGTAAAGGTATGGATCTACAAGGGTGACATCACCAACAAAGAGCTAGCTGTTCAGCAGGCAAACGCACCTAAGCGCCCAGAGCGCTCAGACCGCCCACGCCGCAACGACTCAGCTCCTGCAGCCGCTCCAGCAGCTGCAGCTCCAGCAGAAAAGGTTGAGGCATAACCCATGTTGATTCCACGTCGCGTAAAGCACCGTAAGCAGCACCACCCGAAGCGTTCAGGCGCTGCATCTGGTGGAACCACCGTTGCATTCGGCGAGTACGGCATCCAGGCTTTGACCCCTGCATACGTTACTAACCGTCAGATCGAGTCTGCTCGTATCGCAATGACCCGTCACATCAAGCGTGGTGGAAAGGTCTGGATCAACATCTTCCCTGACCGCCCGCTAACCAAGAAGCCTGCCGAAACCCGCATGGGTTCAGGTAAGGGTTCACCGGAGTGGTGGGTCGCTAACGTCAAGCCAGGCCGCGTACTTTTCGAAGTATCAGGCGTAAGCGAGCAGCTAGCTCGCGAGGCAATGACCCGCGCAATCCACAAGCTGCCACTAAAGGCACGAATCATCAAGCGTGTAGAAGGTGACGCATAATGGCTATCGGTTCAAAGAATCTAACCCCAGCTGACCTAGACAAGATCGAGGATTCAGTATTGGTAGAAGAGCTAAAGAAGGCTCGTGAAGAGCTTTTCAACCTACGTTTTCAGTCGGCCACTGGCCAGCTTGAGAGCCACGGTCGTCTGCGTGCGGTAAAGCGCGACATTGCTCGTATCTACACCATCATCCGTGAGCGTGAGCTAGGTATTCGTGCTGTTGCAGCCGCTGCCAAGCCTGCAACCAAGGCTAAGAAGGCTGCAGAGTCTGCAGCTGAGGAGGCATAACAATGGCTGAGAAGAAGACCGCAGCTGTGGCTGCCGAGGTAGAGGCTCGCGGTATGCGCAAGACTCGCCGCGGCTACGTCGTCAGCGACAAGATGGACAAGACCATCGTTGTTGAGGTTGAAGACCGCGTAAAGCACCCGCTTTACGGCAAGGTTATTCGCCGCACCACCAAGGTCAAGGCTCACGACGAGCTAAACACTGCTGGCATCGGCGACCTCGTTGTGATCAACGAGACTCGCCCGCTATCAGCAACCAAGAACTGGCGCCTAGTCGAGATCCTCGAAAAGGCTAAGTAATTCACCCCTCGTATACCCGTCGGAATGGGTATGCGCTAAACAAGGAGTAACAAATGCTTCAACAGGAATCCAGAGCTAAGGTAGCGGATAACACCGGTGCCAAGGAAATCTTGGTTATCCGTGTTCTTGGCGGCTCAAAGCGTCGCTATGCAGGACTAGGTGACGTAGTAGTCGCCACCGTCAAGGATGCAATCCCAGGCGGCAACGTGAAGAAGGGTGACGTCGTTAAGGCGGTTATCGTTCGCACCAAGAAGGAGACCCGTCGTCCAGATGGTTCTTACATCAAGTTTGACGAGAACGCTGTCGTGATCATCAAGAAGGACGGCGAGCCTCAGGGAACCCGTATCTTTGGTCCAGTCGGCCGCGAGCTTCGTGACAAGAAGTTCATGAAGATCATCTCGCTAGCACCGGAGGTAATTTAATCATGGCAACCATCAAGAAGGGCGACCTAGTACAGGTCATCACCGGACGCAAGCAGGACAAGGGCGGCGACAAGGGTAAGCAGGGTCTAGTTCTAGCGGTAAACCGCGAGACTAACCGCGTTATCGTTGAGGGCATCAACCTTGTAACCAAGCACGTCAAGGTCGGTCAGAACCAGGCTGGCGCCAAGACTGGCGGCATCGAGGTTGCTGAAGCTGCAATCCACATCTCAAACGTGGCTCTAGTTGACCCGTCAACCAAGAAGCCAACCCGTATCGGTTCTCGCCTAGAGGTTAAGACCGTCAGCGGCGTTAAGAAGACTGTTCGCGTTCGTGTAGCGAAGAAGTCAGGTAAGGACATCTAATGGCTACTACTAAGAAGGCTCCTGTTGAGGCAGGCAAGGCGCTACCACGTCTAAAGGCTGTTTACCGTGCAGAGATCGCTGCTGCTCTAAAGACTGAGTTTGGTTTCACCAACCCTCACCAGATCCCTAACTTGACCAAGATTGTGGTCAACATGGGTGTTGGTGACGCGGCTAAGGATGCCAAGCTAATCGACTTCGCTGTAAAGGACCTAACCGCAATCACCGGTCAGAAGCCTCAGATCAACCTTGCTCGCAAGTCAATCGCACAGTTCAAGCTTCGTGAGGGCCAGGCAATTGGCGCACACGTCACCCTTCGCGGTGACCGTATGTGGGAATTCCTAGACCGTCTACTAAACCTTGCTCTTCCTCGTGTTCGCGACTTCCGCGGCTTGAGCGACCAGCAGTTCGATGGCAACGGTAACTACACCTTCGGTCTCTCGGAGCAGACTCTGTTCCACGAAATCGACCAGGACAAGGTTGACCGTGCACGTGGTATGGACATCACTGTCGTTACCACCGCTAAGAACAACGACGAAGGCCGTGCCCTTCTAAAGGCACTTGGCTTCCCATTCAAGAGCAACGACGCAACAAACTAATCCCCTAAATCGGGAAGGTCCGGCCGCTTGTAAACGTGCCAGATACCTCCGAAGAAAGCAGTACAAATATGACAATGACAGATCCGGTCGCAGATTTTCTGACCCGTCTGCGCAATGCCAACTCTGCGTACCACGAGACCGTTAGCCTGCCTTACAGCAAGCTAAAGGCAGCGATCGCAGAGATCCTCAAGTCTGAGGGTTACATTGCAACCATCAAGGTCGAAGATGCAGTAGTCGGTAAGACTCTGACCATCGACCTAAAGTACGGCCCAAACCGCGAGCGTTCAATCGCTGGCATCAAGCGTGTTTCAAAGCCTGGTCTTCGTGTTTACGCGAAGTCAACTGAGCTTCCTCGCGTTCTTGGCGGTCTAGGCATTGCTATCCTGTCCACCTCATCCGGTCTACTAACTGACCGTCAGGCTGCCAAGAAGGGAGTAGGCGGAGAAGTCCTCGCCTACGTTTGGTAATCACAGATGTCACGTATTGGTAGATTGCCGATTTCAGTTCCGGCTGGAGTCGAAGTAAAGATTGATGGCGCAACCATCGAGGTAAAGGGCCCTAAGGGAACCTTGACTCACGTTGTTCCAGCTCCTATCCAGGTCGTAAAGGAAGAGAACAACCTAGTTGTTACCCGTCCTGATGACGAGCGCGTTTCACGCTCTCTTCACGGCCTAACCCGTACCTTGATCAACAACAACATCCTGGGTGTAACCACCGGTTTCACCAAGGGTCTTGAGATCGTCGGTACCGGTTACCGTGTGACCGCAAAGGGCTCGGACATCGAGTTCGCCCTTGGTTACTCACACCCAATCTTGGTTCAGGCACCTGCCGGAATCACTTTCACCGTTGAGGGCAACACCAAGCTAACTGTGTCGGGAATCGACAAGCAGGCTGTTGGTGAAGTTGCCGCGAACATTCGCAAGCTACGCAAGCCAGAGCCTTACAAGGGCAAGGGTGTTCGCTATGCAGGCGAGGTTGTTCGTCGCAAGGCCGGAAAGTCAGGTAAGTAATCATGGGTCTAACTTCTAAAACTCGCGGCAAGAGCAAGTCAGCCGCACGTACCCGTCGTCACTCTCGTCTACGTAAGCGCATCTCTGGTGACGCACTACGTCCTCGTCTAGTAGTGACTCGCTCGGCTCGCCACGTATTCGTTCAGGTTGTAGACGACACCAAGGGCATCACCCTTGCGTCAGCTTCAACCATGGAAGCGGATCTACGTAAGTCAAGCGATGACAAGTCTGCAAAGTCAAAGGCTGTCGGTCTGCTAATCGCAGAGCGCGCTAAGAAGGCTGGCGTTGCCGAGGTCGTATTCGACCGCGGTGGAAACAAGTACGCAGGTCGCGTAGCCGCTATCGCTGATGGCGCACGTGAAGGCGGGCTGGTCCTCTAATGGCTGAAAACAAGGAGCAAAAGGTGTCTACTGAGACTACTGATGCAGCAACCGTTGTAGTTGCTGAGACCGTAGAGCCAAACGAGCGCGAAGCTCGTCGTGGTTCACGCGATCGCGCACCTAAGGGTGACCGTCGTGAGCGCGAAACCGAGAAGAGCCCATTCCTAGAGCGCGTTGTCACCATCAACCGTGTTTCAAAGGTTGTAAAGGGTGGTCGTCGTTTTAGCTTCACCGCACTAGTAGTTGTCGGCGACGGCAACGGCCTAGTTGGCGTTGGCTACGGCAAGTCGAAGGAAGTTCCATCGGCTATCGCTAAGGGTGTCGAAGAGGCAAAGAAGAACTTCTTCCGCGTCCCTCGCATTGCAAGCACCATTCCTCACCCGGTCCAGGGTGAAGCTGCAGCTGGCGTTGTTCTTCTTCGCCCAGCAGCTCAGGGTACTGGTGTTATCGCCGGTGGTCCTGTTCGTGCAGTACTTGAGTGTGCAGGCATCCACGACGTTCTGAGCAAGTCGCTCGGTTCATCGAACACCATCAACATCGTTCACGCCACCATTGAGGCACTGCGCCAGCTCGAAGAGCCAGCAGCAGTTGCAGCTCGTCGTGGCCTATCGCTAGAAGAAGTTGCTCCGGCAGGTCTTCTTCGCCAGCAGAAGGCAGGTGCCTAATGGCTAAGCGTCTAAAGGTGACCCAGTTAAAGAGCAAGATTGGCAACAAGCCTAACCAGCGCGAGACCCTTCGCAGCCTTGGACTAAAGCGCATTGGCGACATCATCGTCAAGGAAGACAGCCTTTCAGTTCGCGGCATGGTTAACACCGTTGCACACCTAGTTAAGGTTGAGGAGATCGACTAATGGCTGACGAAAAGTCAACTACCGGAGCAAAGGCTCCGGCAGTCAAGAAGACTGCATCTACTACTGCCGCTGCCAAGGCAGCGCCAGCGAAAGCAGCTAAGGCTGCGCCTGCAAAGGCTGCTGCTGAGGAGAAGGCACCTGCAAAGGCTGCTGCTCCAAAGGCTGCTGCAAAGAAGGCTGCTGCTCCTGCCGAGGAAAAGGTAAACGTTCTAAAGCTTCACCACCTACGCCCAGCTCCTGGTTCAAAGAAGGAGCGCACTCGCGTTGGTCGTGGTGAGGGTTCAAAGGGTAAGACCTCAGGTCGCGGTACCAAGGGTACTAAGGCTCGTTACCAGGTCCGCCCAGGCTTCGAAGGTGGTGGCGTGCGTCTAGTTATGCGTACCCCTAAGCTTCGCGGCTTCAAGAACCCGTTCCGCGTGGAGTACCAGGTTGTCAACATCGAGAAGCTTGCTGAGCACTATCCAGCTGGCGGCGCGGTGACCGTTGCAGATCTAGTAGCTAAGGGTCTAGTTCGCAAGAACGAGCCTGTAAAGGTTCTAGGAAACGGCGACATCTCGGTTAAACTCAATGTCAGTGTCGACAAGGTTTCAGCTTCTGCTGAGGCAAAGATTGTCGCTGCTGGTGGCTCGGTTAACAACTAGTCACTGACTAGTTCTTAAAAAAGCCAGGAGGCTTAAGTTGCTTAGCGCTATTGTTCGTGCATTCCGCACCCCGGACCTACGAAACAAGCTTGCATTCACGCTTGCGATCGTTGCCATTTACCGATTGGGCTCGTTTATCCCTGCCCCGTTGGTTAACTATGGCAACGTTCAAAAGTGTCTTGCACAGACCCAGAACACCTCAGGTCTTTACGAACTCGTAAACCTGTTCTCTGGTGGCGCTTTGCTTCAGCTCTCTATCTTTGCGCTGGGAATCATGCCTTACATCACGGCATCGATCATCACCCAGCTGCTTCGTGTAGTTATTCCTCGCTTCGAGGCGCTACACAAGGAAGGTGCTTCAGGTCAGGCAACTCTGACCCAGTACACCCGTTACCTAACCATCGCTCTTGGTCTTCTGCAGTCGACTACCCTTATTGCTGTTGCCCGTCAGGGTGCACTGTTCGGTGCTGACTGTGTTCTTCCAATCCTGACCGACTCTTCAGCAGTTGGCGTTGGCCTGATGGTTCTAACCATGACTGCCGGAACCGGCCTGATCATGTGGATGGGTGAGCTAATCACCGAGCGCGGCGTCGGCAACGGCATGTCGCTTCTAATCTTCACCTCAATCGCATCTCGCTTCCCTGCATCGCTAATCGGCATTGCAGAGCAGAAGAACATCGAGACTTTGCTTGTGGTTCTTCTAATCGGTGTCATCGTGGTTGGCCTAGTTATCTTGGTCGAACAATCACAGCGCCGCATCCCGGTTCAGTACGCGAAGCGTATGGTTGGCAAGCGCACCTACGGCGGCCAGAGCACCTACATTCCAATCAAGGTAAACATGGCCGGTGTGGTCCCAGTTATCTTCGCGTCTTCACTTCTTTACTTGCCTGCGCTGATTGCACAGTTCAACCAGCCAGACGCAAAGGGTCAGGTTGCACCGTGGGTTACTTGGGTTTCGACCTACCTAACCAAGGGTGACCACCCGCTATACATGGCGCTGTACTTCCTACTTATCCTTGGATTCACTTACTTCTATGTAGCGATCACCTTCAACCCTGAAGAGGTCAGCGACAACATGAAGCAGTACGGTGGCTTCATCCCAGGTATTCGTGCCGGTCGTCCGACCACCGAATTCCTCGAGTATGTCTTGAGCCGCATTACCTTCCCAGGTGCCATTTACCTCGGTCTGATTGCTTTGATTCCATTGGTTGCGTTCTCGCTAATCGGTGCGAACCAGAACTTCCCGTTCGGTGGAACCTCGATCCTCATCATCGTTGGTGTTGGTCTTGAGACCGTCAAGCAGATCAACGCCCAGATGCAGCAGCGCAACTACGAAGGTCTACTGAAGTGATCCGCCTCCTCTTGATCGGCGCTCCTGGCGCGGGCAAGGGAACTCAGGCCGAGCGTCTGTCGGAAGCTTTCGGAATCCCTGCAATTTCAACCGGAGACATCTTCCGCCACAACGTGAAGAATGAAACCGAGCTTGGCAAGCAGGCGAAGGCGTTCATGGACCGCGGCGAGTATGTCCCAGACAGCCTCACCAACGAACTTGTTCGCGACCGCCTTTCGCACGCAGATGCCGTCGAGGGTTTCCTGCTTGACGGTTACCCACGCACCGCAGACCAGGTCGTCGAATTGGATGACATTCTCGAATCTCAGGGCAACAAGCTCGATGTGGTTGTACAGCTAACCGCAGACACCGATGAGGTAGTCCGCCGTTTGCTTAACCGCGCAATCGAGCAGGGCCGCGCTGATGACACCGAAGACGTAATTCGTCGCCGCCTCGAAGTTTATGAAGAGCAGACCGCTCCGCTAACCAACACCTACGCCGCCCGTGACCTAGTTGTCATGATCGACGGCCTTGGGGAGGTTGCTGAGGTCACCGGTCGCATCCTCGAAGCCCTAGCGGCTCGCGGCTTCTCGCCTAAGAACTAATGGCGCGCCACAGCGTTGAGCTAAAAACCAACGAACAAATCATTCTGATGCGCGAAGCCGGATTGGCTACCGCTGCAGCACTTCGTGAAGTGCGCAAGGCAATTCGTCCGGGTGTATCCACACTCGAGCTTGACGCTATTGCCGAAGCAACAATCATCGCCAAGGGCGGCCACTCAAACTTTAAATTGGTGCCTGGATACAGCCACACAATCTGCGCCTCAATCAATGATGAGGTTGTCCACGGAATCCCATCTGCCGCTCGCATTTTGAAAGCGGGGGACATCGTCTCAATTGACGCCGGTGCCGAAATCGGCGAATGGAATGGTGACTCGGCGATGACCGTAATCGTTCCAAACGAGGATGGCAGTCAGGTTGACTCCGACGCCGTCCGCGCGCGTCAAACGCTCAGTGATGTCACCGAACAATCGCTCTGGGTAGGTATCGCGGCGCTGGCTAAAGCGGAATATCTAAACGAAGTCGGTATCGCGATTGAAGAGTACGTTTACTCGCAGGGCAACTACGGAATTCTCGAAGAATACGTTGGCCACGGCATTGGCCGTTCGATGCACGAGGACCCTGCCGTTTACAACTTCGCGGTTCGCGAAAAGGGCTTCAAGATTCAGCCTGGGCTTTGCGTCGCTATTGAGCCGATGATCGTCGCTGGCAGTCAGCGCACGAAGATTCTCAAGGATGGCTGGACCGTTTCAACCAAAGACGGCTCGGATGCTTCGCACTGGGAGCACAGCATCGCCGTCCACGAAAAGGGAATCTGGGTTTTGACCGCCGAAGATGGGGGAGCAGCAAAGCTCGCTCCGTTCGGTGTCAAGCCGGTTCCACTTGCCTGAAAGTTTAATTAGCACTCTCCCACGCTTTCGCGTAGGATTAGAACTCGGTGTTTCTACACGCTTTCCCATTTCGCAAGATGTGGGTTTCTCGCGTGCGCTCGTAATGCCGAAATCGTAGAAGTAGATAAGTGAGTTATGGCCAGTAAAGACGGTGTCATCGAGATCGAAGGTTCGGTCGTCGAAGCTCTACCAAACGCAATGTTCCGCGTGGAGTTGACTAACGGTCACAAGGTTCTTGCCCACATTTCAGGCAAAATGCGCCAGCACTACATCCGCATCCTCCCAGAGGACCGCGTAATCGTAGAGCTGAGCACATACGACCTGACTCGTGGCCGCATCATCTACCGCTACAAATAGAGACTTTCTGTTCGGGTCAATCGGCCTGGATAGTTTGAAAAACGGTTAGCAATAACCCCAAGCAGAAGTAAGAGACATGAAGGTAAACCCAAGCGTCAAGAAGATTTGCGACAAGTGCAAGGTCATCCGTCGCCACGGTCGCGTCATGGTTATCTGCGACAACCCACGCCACAAGCAGCGCCAGGGCTAAGCAGCTAGCAAAACGCACCAAGCTTCACAACTAAACAAAAAGGCATCGCAACGGCCAGAGATCCACGATCAAAGGCTGTAACCCCCGGAGAAGGCCGGGGCCCAATCGAGAGATTCGGAAGCGGTGTTTCAGACCTTCAATACAACAAGGAGAACTCCCATGGCACGTGTTGCCGGAGCCGATATTCCAGACGCGAAGCGCGTCGAAATCGCACTAACCTACATCTACGGCATTGGCCGTACCCGCTCAGTACAGATCCTGTCTGAGACCAAGGTCGACAAGAACATCCGTGTCAAGGACCTAACTGACGACCAGCTAGTCGCAATCCGTGACTTCATCGAAGGAACCTTCAAGGTTGAGGGTGACCTCCGCCGTGACGTTGCCGCTGACATTCGCCGCAAGGTTGAGATCGGCTCATACGAGGGTATTCGCCACCGCAAGGGCCTACCAGTTCGTGGCCAGCGCACTAAGACCAACGCTCGTACTCGCAAGGGTCCAAAGCGCACCGTAGCCGGCAAGAAGAAGGCGACCCGCTAGTAACTAGCGAGCGCATCTCAACCCCCAAAGAATTTAGGAGAAATCATGGCAGCACCAAAGGCAAAGGCAGGCTCAGCCGCCCGCAAGCCACGCCGCAAGGTAGTCAAGAACATCACCGTTGGTCAGGCTCACATCAAGTCGACCTTCAACAACACCATCGTTTCGATCACCGACGCTACTGGCGCGGTTATCTCATGGTCATCATCAGGCGACGTCGGCTTCAAGGGTTCACGTAAGTCAACCCCGTTCGCCGCACAGCTAGCAGCAGAGTCTGCAGCTCGCAAGGCGCAGGAGCACGGCCTAAAGAAGGTTGACGTTTTCGTCAAGGGTCCTGGTTCTGGTCGCGAGACTGCAATCCGTTCGCTTCAGGCAGCAGGTCTAGAGGTTGGTTCAATCTCAGACGTAACTCCTCAGGCACACAACGGCTGCCGCCCTCCAAAGCGTCGCCGCGTCTAACCATCTGCCCCATCTTCGACAGGGCGCATAAACCCAGTTGAAATAAGTTTCACTTGCAACAGCTTCGGAGTGGCCACTTCGGAGCCCCCAACAAATAGGCAACAAATAGTGGTTGTCTAGCTGAAAGGAACCAAACGTGCTAATTGCACAGCGTCCAACTCTTCACGAAGAAGTCCTATCTCCAAACCGCTCACGTTTCTCACTTGAGCCACTAGAGCCTGGCTTCGGCTACACCCTCGGAAACTCACTTCGTCGCACCCTGCTTTCATCTATCCCAGGTGCAGCAGTAACTAACATCCGCATCGAAGGCGTTCCTCACGAGTTCTCAACCATCGAAGGCGTTAAGGAAGACGTCACCGAGATCATCCTGAACATCAAGGACCTCGTTGTTTCTTCTGAGCACGACGCACCTGTCGTTGCACACCTTCGCAAGCAGACCGCTGGTCCTGTTACCGCTGCTGACATCCAGGTTCCTGCTGGTGTCGAGGTTCACAACCCAGAGCTAGTCATTGCGACCATCAACGCAAAGGCAAAGTTCGAGGTTGAGCTAACCATCGAGCGCGGTCGTGGCTACGTTCAGGCTTCACAGAACCGCAACCCAGACGCCGACGCAGGCGTTATCCCAATCGACTCGATCTACTCGCCAGTTCTCAAGGTTTCATACCGCGTTGAGGCAACTCGTGCGGGTGAGTTCACCAACTTCGACAAGCTAGTTGTTGACGTTGAGAGCAAGCCGTCGATCACTCCACGCGATGCAGTTGCATCGGCTGGTTCAACTTTGGTTGAGCTATTCGGTCTTGCACGCGAATTGAACTCTGCTGCAGAAGGCATCGAGATTGGCCCAGCACCGGTTGAAGCCGGTCTTTCGCCAGAACTTGCTATGCCGATTGAGGATCTGGACCTAACCGTCCGTTCTTACAACTGCCTAAAGCGCGAGGGAATCAACACCGTCAGCGAGCTAATCGCTCTGTCTGAAGACCAGTTGATGAACATCCGCAACTTCGGTAGCAAGTCGGTAGACGAGGTCCGCGACAAGCTGACTTCAATGGGTCTAAAGTTCAAGGACGCAGTTCCTGGCTTTGACGCCGCTTACTTCAGCTCGGCCTACGACGAGGATGGCCAGGCTTAAGCCGGTCACTCGCAAAGAAATCTAAGAGGAGAAAACAATGCCTACCCCAACTAAGGGACCACGTCTAGGTGGCGGACCAGCTCACGAGCGTCTAATGCTTCGCAACCTAGCAACCTCACTGTTCATGCACGGCAAGATCACCACCACCGAGACCAAGGCAAAGCGCCTACGTCCAGTGGCTGAGCGTCTAGTAACCTTCGCAAAGCGCGGAGACCTACACGCACGTCGCCGCGTAATGCAGCAGATCACCGACAAGAACGTTGTTCACGAGCTATTCGCGAACATCGCTCCTCAGGTTGCAGAGCGCCAGGGCGGTTACACCCGCATCACCAAGCTTGGCTACCGCAAGGGTGACAACGCTCCTCTAGCTCTAATCGAGCTAGTTCTTGAGCCAGTTGTTGCAAAGAACGCAACCAAGAAGCCAAAGATTCAGAACACCGTTAAGGCAACCGAGGCAGCAGTTGTTGCTCCGGTCGTTGCTGACGAGGTAGTCGAAGAAGTAGCAGCAGATGCAGTAGTCGAGGCTCCAGTAGTCGAGACTCCAGCAGTCGACGCAACTCCTGACGCCGGTGCAGCAGATGCAGGCGCGGCTGAGTAACACTCAGTTCTAAAAGATCATGAATCAACCCGTTAGCCACAAGGCTGACGGGTTGATTCGTTTCCGGATCGACCTCTCATACGACGGCACCGATTACTGGGGTTGGGCGATGCAGCCAGGCATTCCATCCGTGCAGGGTGAACTGGTCACCGCGCTGACGACAGTATTCGGTGAGAGCAAGGATGCCTTCGGCATGCGAGTGGCCGGCCGAACCGATGCAGGAGTCCACGCGACCGCTCAGGTTGCCCACATTGACCTCAGCCCAGCTCAGCTGAAGCGCCTCGGCCGCAGCGTTGGAATGGTCGGGAAGCTCAACGATCTGCTTCCTACCGACATTCGCATTCACAGCGTCACAGAAGCGCCCAAGGGCTTCGATGCCAGGTTCTCGGCCTCTTACCGCCGGTATCGCTACCGAATCTCAGACGGGCCATCAACCAAGAACCCGTTGAAGGCCCGCTATACCCTCTGGCTGAACCACGAACTCGATTTGCTAGCCATGAAGGCGGCGTCGCTCGAGCTTTTCGGTATGCACGACTTCGCATCATTTTGCCGACGCAAGCCGAACGCGACCACCATCCGTGAGGTTCGCGACATTCAAATCAAGCGCAACGCGATCGAAGAAAACATCGTCGAGGTCGAACTGCTTGCCGACGCTTTCTGCCACAACATGGTGCGATCAATCGTTGGGGCCTTGATTGCCGCGGGCGAAGGCAAGGCCTCCCCAGACGACGTGGCTGAGAAGTTGGCCAAGCGCACACGCGTCGGTTCATACAAGGTTCAGCCTGCACACGGCCTAACTCTGATCGAAATTGGTTACCCAGCAGACGACGAACTTGAGGCGCAAGCCGAAAGAGCGCGAAACATGCGCACCTTGGATGAAAACTAGGGTTTGACCAGCAAGGCATCTACCGTCTAGACTTGACCTTTGGTATTGGTCGTCAGTCTTGACGCCAATGTGAAAAGTTTGAATCCCGAGAAGTTTCTCTTCTGGTGTGGATTCATTTCAATCCGACATAGAAGTAGAAGGCAATTTAGCGTGCGTACTTATTCACCAAAGGCTCACGAGCTGAGCAACGAGTGGCTCATCATCGACGCCACCGATGTAGTTCTTGGCCGTCTTGCAACTCACGCAGCAACTCTGTTGCGCGGCAAGCACAAGGCGACCTTTGCTCCACACATGGACAACGGTGACTTCGTCATCATCATCAACGCAGACAAGGTAGCCCTAACCGGCTCGAAGCTGCTCCAGAAGAAGGCTTACCGCCACTCTGGTTACCCAGGCGGTCTAACTGCTACTACCTATGCTGAGCTTCTAGAGAAGTCACCAGAGAAGGCAGTGGAGAAGGCCATCAAGGGAATGCTTCCTCACAACAAGCTTGGTGCAGACCAGCTTTCAAAGCTTAAGGTTTACCGCGGTGCAGAGCACCCACACGCTGCTCAGCAGCCTAAGCCTTTCATCATCGACCAGGTTGCTCAGTAAGGACTCCCAGAATGGCTAAAGACATCGTAGAAGCAGTAGCTTCAGAAGAAGTAGCTCCAAGCAGCTACAGCACCGAGACTCCAGCAGCTAAGGCTGCACCGGCTAAGTCACGTGGCCCACTAACCACCCCAGGCGCAGGTCTAGGTCGTCGCAAGCAGGCTATTGCTCGCGTTCGCATCGTTCCAGGCACCGGAGTTATCAAGGTTAATGGCCGTGCGCTTGAGGACTACTTCCCAAACAAGCTTCACCAGCAGCTAATCACTGACCCATTCACCGTTCTTGACCTAAAGGGTGCTTACGACGTAATCGCTCGCATCTCAGGTGGTGGCTCAGCTGGTCAGGCTGGTGCACTTCGTCTAGGCATCGCTCGTTCATTGAACGAGATCGACCGCGACAACAACCGTGCAACCCTAAAGAAGAACGGCTTCCTAAAGCGCGACCCTCGTGTCATCGAGCGCAAGAAGGCTGGTCTTAAGAAGGCTCGTAAGGCATCTCAGTTCTCGAAGCGTTAATCCGCTTCCCTCAGGAACAGCTCCACGAAAATGGCTCGTCTATTTGGCACCGATGGTGTTCGAGGCCTGGCCAACCGTGACCTAACCCTGGAAATGTCAATCCAGTTGGCTCAAGCCGCTGCGATTGTCATGGGTGAGGATGCCCGTTCACGAGGAATCAAACCAAAAGCCGTTATCGGTCGCGACCCCCGAATCTCTGGGGAGTTCATTGCAGCAGCAGTTGCAGCGGGACTCTCGAGTTCGGGGGTTGACGTTTTTGATGCAGGAGTCCTTCCGACCCCGGCAACCGCATTCTTGACCGCAGACTTAGATGCCGACTTCGGCGTGATGATCTCGGCCTCTCACAACGCTGCTCCAGATAACGGCATCAAGTTCTTCGCTCGCGGTGGTCACAAGCTCGATGACGCCATCGAAGACGCCATCGAAGCGGCTATGAATGGCCCAAAGCTTTCTCCGGTCGGAGCGGGTGTTGGTCATATCACCCGATTTGCGGATGCAGAAGACCGCTACATCGTCCACCTACTCGGTTCTCTACCTAACCGCCTTGACGGCCTCAAGGTCGTTGTCGACTGTGCCCACGGCGCGGCTGCAGGTGTTTCGCCACAGGTCTTCAAGGATGCCGGCGCGCAGGTCATCGTTATCGGTGCGGACCCGGATGGTCTAAACATCAACGACGGTTATGGCTCTACTCACCTAAGCGCTCTGCAGGCCGCTGTGCTCGAGCACGGTGCAGACCTTGGTGTCGCACACGATGGTGATGCCGACCGATGTTTGGCAGTTGACGCCAGCGGAGCCATCATTGATGGCGACCAGATCATGGCCATTCTGGCCTTGTCGATGAAGGAGCGCGGCCAGTTGGCTCGCAACACCCTCGTCGCGACCGTGATGTCTAACCTGGGTCTGAAGATTGCGATGAAAGAGCACGGCATCGACATGATTGAGACCAAGGTGGGCGATCGCTATGTTCTCGAGGAAATTCGAGCCAAAGGTTACACTCTCGGCGGCGAGCAGTCTGGCCACGTAATCTTCAGCCAGTATGCAACCACCGGCGACGGCATCCTCACCGGTCTAAAGATTGCCGCCGAGATGAACCGCAAGGGCAAGTCACTTGCCGAATTGGCTGCCGTGATGCAGGTATACCCGCAGATTTTGATCAACGTACCCGGCGTCGACAAGACCAGAACCGACACCGATGAGGAAGTTCAGGCAATGGTTCGCGAGTGCGAGGCAGACTTGCACGGGACCGGTCGAGTATTGCTTCGTGCCTCCGGCACCGAGCAGCTGGTTCGTGTGATGGTCGAGGCCGCCGATGAAGGCACGGCCAAGAGTTGGGCCGAGCGCATCGCTCGTGTGGTCGAACAGCGCCTGGCAATCAAATAGATTTTTGAGCATAAAAAAACGGGGCCACCTTTCGGTGACCCCGCTTTTGTTTAGCCTGTTGCTGATTAGTCCTTGAACTCGCTCTTTGCGAACTCTGCTGACTCTTCAGCTGACTTGATGCGTGCGATCGAGAAGATAACTAGACCGAACAAGCACTTAGCCAAAACGTCGGCGATGCTGTAACCAACTTCACGAGCAACGAACTGGTCGGCGTTGAAGCCGGTTGAACCCATTGCAAGGATGAAGGTGATTGGGTAGACACCCCAGGTTGCGATAAGAAGGATGCGAAGAAGCTGAACCTTCTTGACTACTGCCTCTGACTGCTTGCTTAGGCTCTTGCCTAGTTCAATGAACAGTACGTAAAGGATGTAAAGGAATGGGATAGTCGATAGAAGACCCCAGACCGACGGAGCGATGCCCATGATGTCTAGCTTTGCGTCGCCAGGGTAACCAAGAACGATCATTGCAGCAGCTGCTGGAACTAGACGGTTCAAGATTGATGACTGTGCTGCGCGTGCAAGTGCAAGAACTGCAACTAGCTCAACTAGAAGTAGTGGAACGGTTAGCAACCAGTCAACGTAGCGGTAGCCAACGTTGTATGCATCTGGGTTGTTGGCAGTCATGCCAGCAAATGCGTGGTTGAAGTTGTCGAACATTCTGAAGTAGTGGTAGGTGGCGATCGCGGTTACGGTGCCTGAAACCATTACTGCCATGCGATAGCGAGGAAGAACGCGGTCGCGGCCTACGAACAAGAAGATCGAGGTGAATAGCATCGATGCTAGTCCCAACGACAGGATGTTGTAGACGAGGTTGAACTGTCCGTTAGACAGTGTTGCTGAAAGAGTGTTCATTTGTAGCCTTTCAATTGATCAATTGATGTTCCTTGAAAGTCATCGTTTGCATCGACGGTGCCGGGAACTTCTTTGGCCCAGGCGACACCCATACGAATGGCTCACCATCAGTCAACTGTGAATATGCTGTGAATAGTCCACCTCAATCTAACGATTGGGTAACGGGGTTTTTTAGAGCTTGCGGAGCAAAACCGATTCAACCGCATGGGCGGCACCCTTTTTTAGAACCAAAGTTGCTCGAGATTTGGTTGGTGCGATGTTCTCGATCAGATTCGGCAGGTTGATGGTTGTCCAGATCTCCTCGGCCCGAGCCAGAGCTTTCGACTCCTCCATCTCGGCGTAGCGGTGGAAGTAGGAGGCCGGGTTGGTGAACGCCGATTCGCGAAGTTTGTGAAAGCGGTTCAGGAACCATTCGGTAACGTTGCCCGTTTCGGCATCCACGTAAATCTTGAAGTCAAAGAAATCACTGAGGGCAAGTTCTTGGCCCGGGCCGGGAGCCTGGAGAACGTTTAGGCCCTCCACGATAAGAACATCCGGGGCGTGGACCACGGCGGTCTCCCCGGGCACGATGTCGTAGCTCAGATGCGAATAGACCGGAGCGGTGACTTCTGCGGCACCGGACTTCACATCGGCGACAAACTTCAGTAGCGCGAGTCGATCGTAGGATTCCGGGAAACCCTTTCGCGCCATGATTCCGCGACGCTCAAGCTCGGCGTTCGGAAACAGGAAACCATCCGTGGTGATTAGTTCTACGCGAGGAGTTCCATCCCAACGAGAGAGCAGCTCCTTCAAAAGTCGGGACACGGTGGACTTGCCCACGGCCACCGAACCGGCGACTCCAATGATGAATGGAACTCGCTTTGCGCGCTCGCCGAGGAAGTCGCTCGAGACGCGGTGAAGGTTCTGGGTCTCGGCAACATATAGGTTCAAAAGACGGCTCAGCGGCAGGTAGACATCCGTGACTTCTTTGAGATCGAGGAAGTCGCCGAGGCCGCGAATCTGAGAAATCTCTGCTTCGCTAAGGGGTAATTCGTTGTTGTTTCCTAGTTCGGCCCAATCGGCGCGCTTGATTTCAACGAAGGGGCTCAGGTCATTGCCTGAATCTTCGTTACTCGCGGTCTGGGCTGCGCTCACAAAGAGCCATTCTGCCGTAAATTAGACGTATGTGCGGAATCGTGGGTTATGTAGGCCCGAAGTCAACCCTTGATGTTCTCCTAGGCGGCCTTCGTCGTCTCGAATACCGAGGCTATGACTCGGCTGGAGTTTCAATCATTGCCCCAGGTGGCCAGCTCGAGACCCGCAAGAAGGCCGGAAAGCTCGACAATCTGATTGCCGAGATCACCAACCACCCGCTGCCCCTAGCCAACATCGGCATCGGTCACACCCGTTGGGCAACCCACGGAGCTCCAACCGACGGCAACGCCCACCCGCACCTAGGTGGCCCAACCGCAAAACTTTCTCTAATCCACAACGGCATCATCGAAAACTTTGGTGAACTAAAGGCCGAGTTGGCTGCCATAGGCACGAAGTTCTCGAGCGAGACCGACTCAGAGGTTGCCGCGCACCTGATTGCCCGCGAATTTGAAACCACCGGCGACCTGCCAACCGCTTTCGCCAATGTCGTCAAGCGCCTACACGGTGCGTTCACTATCCTTGTGATTCACGAAGACCAGCCAGATGTTGTTCTTGCCGCTCGCCGCAATGCACCTCTCGTGATCGGTCTCGGTGACGGTGAAAACTTCTTGGGCTCAGACGTAGCCGCATTCGTCGAACACACCAAGCGCGCCATCTCGGTTGGCCAGGATGAGATTGTCATCCTTCGCTCAAACTCGGTCGAGGTGCGCACCTTCGATGGTGCCCCGGTGACTCCGGTGGAATTCACGGTTGACTGGGATGCCTCGGCGGCCAGCAAGGGTGGATGGTCTAGCTTCATGGCCAAGGAAATCGCAGACCAGCCTCAGGCCGTTGCCGACACCCTCATGGGCCGCCTCGGTTCCGACGGCTCGGTCACGTTGAGCGAGATCGACGGCCTATCAGCTCAAGACATCAAAGACATCGATCGCATCATCATGGTTGCCTGCGGCACCGCGAGCTATGCGTGTGACGTTGCCAAGTATGCGATCGAGAAGTATTCGCGCATTCCGGTTCAGGTCGAGCTCTCCCACGAATTCCGCTACCGCGACCCGATTGTCACCAAGAACACCTTGATTGTGGCCGTCAGCCAGTCTGGCGAAACCATGGACACCCTGATGGCAACTCGTTATGCGAAGGAGCAGGGCGCCAAGGTTCTTGCTATCTGCAACACCCAAGGCGCAACCTTGGCTCGCGAATCAGACGCAGTTATTTATACCCACGCCGGCCCAGAGGTCGCCGTTGCATCAACCAAGGCTTTGACCGCGCAGATTACCGCGGGCTTCTTGCTCGCGTTGTTCCTCGGAGCCGGTCGCGAGCAGCTTTCAACTGCAGAGCTTCGTCACCTCGGGCTTGAGCTTCTCAAGATGCCGGCACACGTAACCGAAGTGATCGAGAACCTTGACCTCGCGCGTCAGCTGGGCAAGGACATGGCCAACGCCAAGTCGGTCTTGTTCCTCGGCCGCAACGTCGGCTTCCCAATCGCCATGGAGGGTGCGCTTAAGCTCAAGGAGCTGGCTTACATCCATGCCGAGGGTTTTGCCGCTGGTGAGCTGAAGCACGGCCCGATCGCTCTTATTGAAGAGGGCCAGCCGGTCATCGTGATCGTGCCATCACAGCGCGAGGAAGAGAGCCTGCACCCTAAGGTGATCTCGAACATCCAAGAGATTCGTGCGCGAGGCGCCAAGGTGATTGCAATCGCCGAGGAGGGTGACAACCAGGTCGCCGACTATGCCGAACACGTGATTTTCGTGCCACAGTCGGAGAGCATGTTTGCTCCGATCTTGACCGTGATTCCGCTTCAGATTTTCGCTCTAGAGCTTTCAACCGCAAAGGGCTTGGATGTTGACCAGCCGCGTAACCTCGCGAAGTCTGTAACCGTCGAATAAATGATCATCGGTGTTGGTGTCGACACGGTTCAGCTAAGCCGCTTTGAGGCCAAGCTAACCGAGACACCGCGTTTGAAGGATCGCCTTTTCTTGGATATCGAAACGGTTGACGCAAACATGAACACCCTGGCCGGCAGGTTTGCGGCCAAGGAAGCCGTCATCAAGGCTCTGTCAGGAGACCCTGGCATCGAATGGCACGGCATTGAAGTTGGCAAAGAGTCTTCTGGGAAACCGGTTATTTGGCTTCACGGTGCCACGGCTAAAATCGCTTTGCAGGCGGGAATTCGCAAACTGCACGTTTCAATTAGTCACGATGGCGATTCGGCCGTCGCTTTTGTAATCGCTGAAGGAGTTGAGTCATGAGAGAACTCATTATTGATCTCGACGCAATCGCCTTCAATCTAGAGGTAATGCGACAGCGTGCCGGTGGCGTGAAGGTCTGTGGCGTGGTCAAGGCCAACGCATACGGGCATGGCATGGTCGAAGTCGCTCGCAAACTCGAAGACGCTGGAGTCGACTACCTCGGTGTGGCCGATGTTGCCGAGGCTCTGGAGCTTCGTCGAGCCGGCATCGATGCGCCTATTCTTGCCTGGCTGCATGACCCGCACGAGATGTTTGTCGAGGCCTTGAATGAAGGCATCGAGCTCGGTTTGGCAAACGAAGACCACCTGAACCGCGTTGCCGCAGCTGCCGAAATCACGGGTCGATTGGCTCGTGTGCACCTAAAGGTGGATACCGGTCTAAACCGCAACGGAGCAACCGCTGCCGAATGGGAAGGTCTGCTGCGTCAGGCCCGAGCCTTAGTCGCCGAGGGGTTCATCCAAGTGGTTGGAATCTTCTCCCACCTTTCGAGCACCGGAGAAGCCGAAGACTTGGCGCAGATCGCCCGATTCGATGCGGCAGTTGAGATTGCGCGTGAATCAGGATTGCAGTTTGAACTGCGCCACCTAACCGCCTCGGATGGTTCGTTGAACTACCCACAGGCACAGTATGAAATGGTGCGTATCGGTGTGGCGCTCTATGGCCTTTCTCCATTCACCGACGCTGTCGCAAAAGACTTCGGTCTTCGACCAGCGATGACTGCGACGGCTCACGTCACTCAGGTGAAGCGCGTGCCGGCAGGGGAGGGCGTCAGCTATGGCTACATGCACCGAACCACAGCCGAAACCACTCTCGCTCTCGTGCCAATTGGTTATGCCGAGGGTTTGCCTCGCGATGCCAGCGGCAAGGCATCCGTGTCGATTCATGGCAAGTGTTACCCGGTCTCTTCTCGCATCGCCATGGATCAATTCGTGATTGATGTGGGCGACGACGACGTAAACGCGGGCGACTTGGTCACTATCTTTGGCGACCCGGCATCTGGTGTTCCTTCGGCAGATGACCTAGCCGTTGCTGCGGGCACCATCAACTATGAAATCGTGACCCGAATGGGTGGCCGATTCAATCGAACCTACCTCGGGCAGAGCGACCTAGATTGAATCAACGCCTAATCGCTAAGCTTGAAGCCTCCACCGCAGATGAGATGCATGAGCTGGGTCTAAAACTCGCAAGCCTGCTCGAAGCCGGTGACTTGGTTGTGCTCACCGGGCCACTAGGCGCAGGCAAGACGACGTTGACTCGTGGAGTTGGCGAAGGCCTCACCGCCATCGGCAACGTCTCCAGCCCGACCTTCGTGATTGCCAGAACTCATAAGCGCAGGGATGGCGGGCCCGTGCTAGTGCACGTCGATGCATATCGCCTCGGTGGGCCACTTGAGCTTGACGACCTAGACATCGACTATGAAAACTCAATCGTCCTCGTCGAATGGGGCAAGGGAATGACCGATGATCTAGTCGAAAGTTGGCTCGAGATCGTCATCGAACGTGCACGTGCCGTTGAACACGCGGCAGATGACTCGGATGCCGCAGACCCACGCACCGTGAGCATTGTTGGCTTTGGCCCGCGTTGGCGCGAGGTCTCGTTGGAAGGCGCAGGCAACTGATGGCTTACCTACTCGCAATAGATACCTCAGCCGGCACCTCGGTCGCGGTTTTGAAAGATGGAATCGCGCTCTCCGAAATCGAGATTGCCGACACCAGAAGTCACACCGAATCGATTGGCAATGCCATCGAATCTGCGCTGACTCAAGCTGGCGTCAAGCCAAACCAAGTCCAATCAGTCGCTGTAGGCCGAGGCCCAGCTCCATTCACCGGTTTGCGCGTTGGCATCGCCGCCGCGATCATGTTTGCCGAAGGGTCTGGGGCCAAGCTGTTTGGCGTCGTCAGTCTCGACGCCATTGCGAAGCAGGAGCTTTCGACTCGCGAGTCTGCCGATGGCGGACAACTCCTGGTCACCTCTGATGCCCGCCGCAGCGAACACTACTGGGCGCTCTATTCGGGGCTGGACCGACACGGGGTTCCGGTTTGCGTTGAAGGTCCATCTGTTAATCGTCCGGCTGACATCGAAGCGATGCTGTTGACGCGAGGAATTACCGCGGCACGCACATCCGTGGTTATTTCGGCTCGCGCAAT
Organism: Actinomycetota bacterium; assembly: GCA_041172305.1. Classification (GTDB taxonomy): domain Bacteria; phylum Actinomycetota; class Actinomycetes; order Actinomycetales; family Microbacteriaceae; genus Rhodoluna. The sequence goes on from JBEDKF010000101.1 coordinate 41,769, forward strand.
TGGCGAACTATTTGAAGCGCAGGCGGCCTCCGGCGTTCTAAGCGATGACATAACGGCGCTCTATCTGCGAAACCCGGATGCGGTGGAACCGAAGAACCTCCGCGATTTCGGCAAGAAGGTGAGCGGATGAGCGACTGGATTATTCGCCCTGCGGTCGAGACTGATTTGGCTGCCATCATGGCAATCGAACACGCATGTTTCCCCGAGGATGCTTGGTCTCAGGACAACATGCGTTTCGAACTGCTTGCGCACCACACCGAGTACTTTGTCGCCGTCCGCGACGAGATGGTCATCGGCTATGCCGGGCTAAGCAAGGTGCCGGCGAGCGACCAGGGCGACGTTCAAACCATTGCGGTCTTGCCGGCGGCTCGTGGGTTGGGTCTGGGTCGCGCGCTTATGGAGGCGCTGCTCTCTGCAGCTCGTCGACTGCACGCCAATGAAATCTTTCTAGAGGTTCGCGCCGACAACCCGGTTGCGCAGAGCCTCTATTTTGCTCTCGGTTTCGAGCACATCGACACACGCAAGAACTACTACCAACCCGCCGGGATAGATGCTTGGATCATGAGATTGGTTATGCCTGCCGGAAGCGTTGGTCGCGAACCGATAGTCCTCGGAATTGAATCGACCTGTGACGAAACTGGCGTGGGCATCGTGCGTGGCACCACCCTGTTGGCCAACGTGATTTCTTCGAGCATGGATGAGCATGCCCGGTTCGGCGGTGTTGTCCCCGAGATTGCGGCACGAGCGCACCTCGAGGCGCTCAAGCCGACCTTAGACAAGGCGCTCGCCGAGGCAAATCTGAGTCTTCACGAAATCGACGCGATTGCGGTGGCCAATGGCCCCGGCCTCGGCGGCGCAGTCATGGTTGGCGTTGCCGCTGCCAAGGCGCTATCAATCGCAACGGGCAAGCCGATCTATGCGGTGAACCACCTCGTCGGTCACGTAGGAGTCGATATCCTCGAACGCGGCCAGGTCGAAACCCCGACTGTCGCGCT